>CAYGZM010000031.1:0-33497 GCA_964354365.1 uncultured Pirellulales bacterium | reverse complement strand
GCGGTGATGAATTGGTCCAATTGAGGCTCCTTTGCGCTCGGCGCACAGCCGAGAGCCAGCATACTTAATACCGAGGTCACAACTGAAATTGATGTCGGTTTCATTATATTAAGCTCCTTTCATCTATGATTGCAGTCATTCGACTCTATCCGAGCGGTCGGGATAGACGGGTTTTGGAAGTTTCGGGGGCGGCTGCTTTTCGAGAAGGTCAAGAATCACCTCGATAGCTTTTTCGAGCTGGGGATCGTTTCCCGCGGCCATTTTGTGCGGCGCGTTTTCAAGCTCATAGTCCGGCGCAACGCCGTAGCCTTCAACGTCCCATTTGCCTTCTGTGTTCCAGAAGCCGAAGGTGGGGACGGAGACAAATCCCCCGTCAATCGGCTGGGGATTGCCGCTTATTCCTATGAGTCCACCCCAGGTTCTGGTTCCAACCAGGGGTCCGAGTCCTGCTTTGCGGAAGTAATATGGAAAGGCGTCGCCGCCTGAGCCGGACCAGCCGTTGGTGAGCATGACCTTCGGGCCGACGTGGGCGACGAAGGGCGAACGCCAGTCGCGATTGTCTCTGCGGGCCCAGTAATTGTAGAGGGGGCGGTTAAGCAGCTCGATGAAGCGGTCGGGGATTTGGCCGCCGCTGTTAAAACGCTCGTCGATAATCAAGGCGTCTTTGGTCCACTGCGGGGTGAACTGGCGGACAAGCTCGTTTTGTCCGTTTCTGCCGGTGTCGGGGACATAGATATATCCGACCCTGTTATCGGTGGCCTGCTGGACTTTGAGGCGGTTGCTCTCGATCCAGGCGAGATTTCGCAGGCGGAACTCGCTGGAGGCCGGCTTTACGGTTACCTCGCGGGCGTCTTTGAGATCGGGCCTGGAGTTGATGGTCAATGTCACTACTTCGTCGGCAAGGCCCTGGAACGCAGCCCAGGGGTCCTTGGATGTGTCTAATTTTCGGCCATCGACGGCGAGGAGGTAGTCTCCCTCGTTGACCTCAATTCCGGGCTGGCGCAGGGGGGCGCGTGCTTCGGCATCCCAGGCGGCGCCTTCGTAGATTTTAGCGATTCGGTAGGCGTTGTTTTGCGTGTCCAGCTCGAAGTCACAGCCTAAGAGGCCAACCGAAACCGTTCCGGGATTTTCGATGTCGCCGTCGCGGACGTAGGTGTGGGAGGCGTTCAGCTCCGCAATCATCTCGCCGATGACGTAGTTGAGGTCCTCGCGGTCCACGACGTAGTCGAGGAGGGCTTCGTATCGCTTTTTGATTGCGTTCCAGTCGAGACCGTGCATATCTGGGTCGTAGAAGAAATCGCGCTGGACGCGCCAGGCCTCGGTGAATATCTGTTTCCATTCCTGTTTTGGGTCGATCCAGGCCTTGAGGCTGCCGGTTGCGATTTTCCCGTCGCCGACTTTCTTGCCGGCGGCCAGGTCGATTATTCCGTACGTCGAATCGCTTTGGTAGATGACCTTTTTGCCGTCAGCGGAAAGCTCGTAGCTGTTGATACCGGATATGATGGTTTTTTCTTCGCGTTCTTTGAAGTCGTAATATAGGAGCGAGCCGGAAGGCTCGTCGTCCTTGCGGGCCTCGGCGGGGAGGCGGCGAGAGAAAAGGAGCTTGTCCTTGACGCAGCGCAATGCTCGGATATCGCCTGCGCTGACCGGCATTTTCACGATGCGATGCTCGAATCCGTCAAAGTCAATCTTAACCGGCTTCGTCTTGTCCTTTTCGGCTTTGGCGTTTTCTTCGTCGGCTTTTGCATCGTCCTTTTCAACGGCATTTTGTGGCACGGCCATTCCCTCGACTTCGCTCGGGACAGGCTTGGCCGTGGTCTCACGGGCTTGAAGCCCGTGCCACTCGTCCTCGTTGAGCTGCTCGCCATTGGGCGGGGCTTTGTCTGCGTCTTTTTTCTCGCTTTCTTTTTCGTCCTTTTCTTTGTCCTCCTTTTTCGGCACCACGTGCTCTTCGTCGCTGCGCGGCGCGATAGGGGAACCGACATCTTTTCGGAGGGTGGCCGCGAAGATTTCGGTCGAATTGGGGTAAATCCAGGTGTAGTCCATATCGCCATAGACAGGGGCGAAGGCGCGGTCGGAGCGGAAGAATAGGTAGTCGCCCTCGACGTCAAAGACGGGGTCTTCGTCGTTGTAATAATCGCTTGTGACCTGGCGGGTCTTCTGGTCTTCGGTGTCGTAGATGAAGACTGCGCCGTTGCGATTGGGCATGCCCTTGGAATAGGCGAGCCATCGACTGTCGGGCGACCAGGAATAGTAGGACAACCTCGACCATTCGTCCTTGTCGATGAATTTCGGGGCGCCCTTCTCGATGTCAACGATGAAGAGGCTGCCGGTTTTATCGGAGAATGCTATTTTTTTGCTGTCTGGGGACCAGACAGGCGAGTAGCGAAAGGCTGAGCCGTCCTTGGTGATTTGCTTTTCGTCGCCTTTGCCGTCGCCGGAGCGCGTGTAAAGCTCGTATTCGCCGGTTCGGTCTGAGAAATACGCGACGAGCTTTCCATCGGGGGACCAGGCGGGGTAGCGTTCGGCTATGCCGGAGGTGTTTGTGAGGTTTCGGATGCTGCCGTGCTCTTGCGGGACTGTGAAGACTTCGCCGCGGGCCTCGAATAGCGCCCTTCTTCCGCTCGGGGAGAGCGAGTAATCCTGAATGTGCTTCGATACGGTTTTGAGGCTTGTTCGCACGTCCGGCAGATCGGCGGGGACTTGTATCAGGACGGGGATTGAAGTTTCATTGGCCAAATCGAGCAGGTGAAGCTGTCCGCCGTTTTCAAAGACGATTGCATTGGGTCCGATGCTGGGCCATTTGACATCGTATTCAGTGAACTTGGTTACCTGGCGGGTCTGCTTGTTGTCGAGGTCATAAGCCCAGATATTGAGCTTCTTGCGGTCATCGCGGTCCGAGAGGAAATAGACGGTGTTTTCCCGCCACATCGGCAGGGCGTCGGTGCCGGCGAAATCGGTGAGCTTTTCGGAGGTGTTGTTGGTGAAATCGTAGAGCCAGATATCGCTCGCCATACCGCCGCGGTAGCGTTTCCAGGTGCGGAATTCGGTTGAGATGAACTGAAAGACCATTCGGGTGGCGTCGGCGTTGAAACTGGCGAGCTCGGCATAAGGCAGCGGAAGGGTTTGCGGCATTCCGCCGGTGACGGGCTGCTTGAAGAAGCGGTTGAAGCGGTTCGAGGGACTGAACATTCCGGAGCGGTAGAGGATGTTCTTGGCATCGGGGTACCATTCAACCACGAGGTCGGTGCTGGAATGGTGGGTGAGGCGCGTGGGTGAGCCGCCGTCAACACCGACGATATAGACATCGGTGTTGCCGTCGTAATTTCCGCTAAAGGCGATTGTTCGGCCGTCGGGCGAGAATTTAGGGAACATCTCCTGGCCCTTGGGGGAGCTTAGTTTTCTGGCCAAGCCGCCTTCTTTAGGCACGGTCCACAAATCGCCGGCATAGACGAATACTATTTTTTCGGCGCTTACATCGGGAAACCGGAGCATACGGGCGTCGGGCGCGTCAACTTGCGCTGCGTACGCGACAGGGAATAGGCCGAGCAGTAAAAGCAGGATTCCGCATAAGAGCGACAGGTGTTTCATAACAATTACCTCATCTGTATGATAACGCAAACCGGGCCGATTATCAGGCGGAGATACTATCAGGTACGAAGGTCAAGTGCAAGGTTTTTGGGAATTGCGGCCACGATGACACAAAGGCACAGAGCCAGACAGAATCCAATACCGCATTTCATAAGTTCTATGACTATCGTGTCATTTCGACCGAGCGAAGCGAGTGGAGAAATCTGTCAAAACAGGTATAGTCTTTTTGTCTCATAGTCGCGCCATTTGCGAAATGATCCACTAATCGTGGTTTGCGCGGATTATGGCGACATTTTGTTTACCGCCGAAATCGGGGGGACACAGACGGTATGAATAAGGGTATTGGGTGTATGGGACAGTTGCGGCATTTGGGTGGTTGGATTATTTCTTCTTTGAAGATGGGCAGTCCAAAGGTAATATACTGGTGTGTCCCGGTGATACGAGACTGTGGCTGTTGTGGCACAGAATAAGAGGCTGTAATGCTCTGTTGAAAAGTTCAAGGTTAGGTCATTCCGAGCGGAGGCCCTTATGGCCGAAGTCGAGGAATCTATTAAAAAACAGATTTCTCGGCTCGCTCGAAATGACGGTTCAGAATGTTTTCAACAGAGCATTGGGTGTTCTAAGAAAGTGAAGCTAAGCGAACAAGTGAGATAATCATGGGCAAAACGAAGTATCTAACCGCACCGGTTCCTTCGGATAAGACGCCGGCGGGGATTCCGTGTATTCTCGGCAACGAATTAGCAGAACGGTTCAGCTTCTACGGGATGCGGTGCATTTTGGTGTTCTTTATGACGCATCTTCTGGCGAACACCGCCGGCGAGCTTGCACCAATGACGGAGGACCAGAGCAAGGTGTGGTTTCATTTGTTCGTCTCGGCGGTCTATTTCACGCCGCTGATCGGGGCGTTAATATCCGACGTATGGTTGGGCAAATACAGGACTATTTTGTTCTTCTCAATACTCTACTGCTTAGGGTACGCGGCGCTGGCGTTTAACCATACGCGTGTCGGGCTTGGGGCCGGGCTGATTCTCATCGCGATAGGTTCGGGGGTGATCAAGCCGTGCGTCTCGGCGAACGTGGGCGATCAATTCGGAAAGACGAATAAGCACTTGATGGCCAGGATGTATAGCTGGTTCTACTTCGCGATCAACCTGGGGGCTTTTATCTCGAATCTTCTGATACCCGAGCTGCTTGACAGATACAATGCGACGGTGGCCTTCGGCGTTCCCGGGGGCGTTATGGTGCTGGCGACTTTCGTGTTCTGGTTGGGCAGGAAGAAATTCGTTCATATCCCTCGCGGCGGCGCCGCCTTCGTGAAGGAGTGTTTCAGCGGGGAAGGACTCAAGGCTATCGGGAAGCTGGCGATTATCTATCTCTTTGTGGCGCCGTTCTGGGCGCTATTTGACCAGATGGATTCGTCGTGGATGCTGCAGGCCGAGAAAATGAACCGCGTTTGGCTTGGGCACAAATGGCTTTCGAGCCAGATCGTGGCCGTCAATCCCCTGGGGATACTGCTCCTGATCCCTGTATTCTCATACGTGATCTATCCGGCGATAGACCGGATATTCCGATTAAGCCCTCTGCGTAAGATCGGCCTTGGACTGTTCGTCGGCGCGACGCCCTTTATCATCAACGCGTTGATTGAAAAGAGGATTGTTGCAGGAGAAACACCGAGTGTCGGCTGGCTGATTCTGGCATACGGCCTTCTGACATCGGCGGAGGTGATGGTCTCGATTACATGCCTGGAGTTCTCCTATACTCAGGCGCCGAAGAAGATGAAGTCGTTTATTATGGCGGTGTTTCTGCTGTCGATATCGCTTGGGAATACGTTCACGGCATTAGTCAACAAATTCATCCAGAACCCTGACGGGACAAGCAAGTTGGAGGGGCCGAGCTATTTCTGGTTCTTCGTCGGAGTGATGCTCGTAACCGCGGTGCTGTTTGTTCCGGTGGCGGCCCGTTATAAGGTGAAGGAACACATCCAGGACGAGGCGCCGGCGGGATAGGGAAGGGAGCATCCGAAAACTCCCGTCAGATCCGGCGAGAAATCCGAAACAATAACCAATATCCAAATTCCCCAATGCTCAAAACAGGATGCCGGAGGCACTGAGCAAACTGACGACATTTTTCATTCAAAGCTGTTTTATCAGGATTTCGCGGACGATGATTTTCATCGGGCCGAACTCGGCACCGGGGTGAACCTGGAAGCCTATCTTGCCGGAATCGGTGACGTTGTCGCGCACGTCGGCGACCTGGCGGCCGTTGAGCCAGACCTGAAGATGGTCGCCCTCGGCGCGGACCTTCATAGTGTTCCAGCCGTCGCGGTTGACGAGGGACTTGTCGGTGTTCATTGCGATGAACATCTTGCCGGGGCAATAGACTGTCCCTGAGTAGCAGACGGGGTCCTTCCATTCGAGTATGTCGGCCTGGTAGGCTTTTTGCGGGGACTGGTATCGAAACCAGATTCCGCTGTTGCAGGGCCATTCGGCTCGATAGGTGCAGGTCAGCTCAAAGTCTTTGAAGGATTGCGTTGTGAAGAGGTCGCCTGGGGCGTTGTTTTCGCCCTGTGTTCCGACGAGCATGCCGTCAGCCACGGTCCATTTGGCGTTTCCGGCGGGTTCCCAGCCGGCGAGGTCTTTTCCATTAAAGAGCGGTGTGAAGCCGCTCTTGTCGGCCTCGGAGCGGGCCTTCTGTCTTTGTTCGGCCATCTTCTGCTGCATCATTCCAAAGGCGGCGACGAGCTCGGTGAGGTGCTCCTTTGGGATGGCGGCTCGGGCCGTGAGCTTGCCTTTAGCGACGCTGCCGGCGAAGGCCACGTTGCTCTTGCTTTTCATATCAATCGGGGGCATTGCAGGGCCGCCTGTAGGCAGGCTCTGCATCATCGATGCGATCATGTTTAAGAATCGCACGTAATTGAAGGTGCCGACGAAATCGCTTTTGCCTCGTTTGCCGAGAAGCGTAATGGCCGTCTTCATCTCGGCGCCGAGCTTCTTGGGTCCGCCGGCCTTGACCTGGTCTATGAGGGTGCGGATTTGGGCATCTACGTCGCCGCCGACCACGTAAACGACGTGGCTGTCAACCACGGCCCAGCGATATTCGAATCCGTCGCCGTACATCGCTTCTATTATCTTTCCCTGCTCGGAGTCCGGAGAGGTCGATTGAATAACTAATTTGGCCGAGTCTATGGAGACCTCGCTGTATTTGCTCGCGCCGCGTTTGACGTTGATATCCATCTTCATACCCAGGTTCTTGTAGATATCAGCAAACGCGCCGGAACTGATCATCTCAAGCTGTTGGTCAAGGACCTTGTTGAGCTTCTCCTGGTCGCTGACCTCGGCTATGTACTTCAAGGCAAAAGGCGGCTTATCCTGGCGGGTCGTGAATGAGAAGGCGAGGTTCTCCCCCACGGCTGTGAATTCATCGAGCATCAGCGCCTTTAATTTGTCGATGTCCTGCTGGGACATTCCGCCGCCGAGGCAGGTAAGCAAGTCGAGCGACCTGATATAGGTATTCTCCAGGAAAGGCACGTTCACCCTGCCGGAAAAGTTCATCGTCGCCCCGTCCTCGAGGTAAGGCAGGAGCTTGTTTCTCTGGCCTTTTGTCCGGGCGCCTGCCACGAAGGCGTCAGCGAGCTTTGTTCCATCTCTCGCTGCAACGGTCTGCGATACATTGAGGACATCGGTGTTGGGGTCGAGCGCAACGGAGACATATTGGACCTCGTCGGCGAGGACCTTGAGTATCCCGGCGTACATATCCATAATCGCGCCGGGGTTTGCCATCGGACCCTTGCGCTGTTCTTCCATTTTCTCGAACATTTTTTTGGCCTGGTCGATTTTTTGTATGACCGCAGGTCCGAACGTTTTTCCGACCAGCTGAATGTTGGCGTAGGCCCAGATCGGCCGGGCTGCCGCCCGCTCGATTTCCTGGGCATCGAGGGCGGCGCGCAAGCCGGGGTTTTCGGCGGTTACGACGGATTTGGCTTTGACGAGCTTGTCGTAGTCTTTTCTCCAGCAGAGGAGGGCATATTTTCCTGCTTTTGTGATCAACGGTCCGCGCCCGGCGTCACCGCCGACCTTCGAGACGCCGTTTGCATCCGCCTCAGAAATGTCCGGATTCCCACGAATGAGCTTGTTGTACTCCGGGACCGGGACGAGCAGGCCAACGAACAGGTTGGCCAATGGATTGGCGCTTGGCGGGTCGGCGGGCAGCAAGACTCCGAACAAGGCGAAGTCGCCGTCCTTTTGAACACTCTGCCACTTTTCATCATCTAAGAATTCGGTCAGCTTGAACGGCGCCGGGGCAAGTCCTTCGAGGAAGGACTCCATCAAGGTCAGCGATGTTTTGAAATTGTTGACGCGGACGCAGAATAAGCTCTCAGCGGGCACCATTCTGAGCAGGGGGTCGCGTGCGGGCTTCTTTTTGGCGTTTTGAGCCTGGAGCGTTCCTGCAAAGAGCAAACCAACTAACAGGGTCAGCACTACAGTTTTGATTCTACTTGGCTTTGCCATTTTCCATTCCCTTCCAAAAGCGTTAATGACTTCCGTCCAAGCCTCCCGGCGTACGGCGTGGGGCTGTCCGGGCGATTAGTATATCAATTCTGCGTTCAAATGCAAGGGGAAATTGCGGGCTAATACCACAACGCTATTTATCCTGTAAAAATTGGCTTTACGTGTCCGAAAAACTGTACACCAAGTCGCGTTGTAGCATTAGTATAAGGTGAAGTTGAATTCCGTGCCGGGGGCGGCGGGGGCATCGGGCTTTTTGCCTTTGGTGTTTTTGTAAACGTACAGTGTCTGGGGCGTTGCAATCATCACATCGGGTATGCCGTCAGACGTCATATCACCAACGAGCATGCTTCTTTCGGCATTGCCGGTCGGCTCGTCGCCAGGTGTTGCCAAGGCGCCGATGCGCCGGCCCCGGTGGTTGTAGATTGCGCCGTTGTCGGCCACGAGGATTTCGTCGATTCCGTCACCGGTCCAGTCGAGGAGGCAGTGGTGGCGGCTGTAGTCGGCGACAATTTGCCCCAGCAGGCTGCCGGACTCGTCCAGGACCCAGATTGGGCTGTCGCCGGGGGGCTGGTGGTCGATATCGACGATGATCTGTGGTCCGCGGGCGTCGGGGAGGACTTTGCCGACGTCTATCGACTCAAAGTGGCGCCCGGCGACCTCCCAGAGAGTCTTGCCGTTGCCGTCGATCATTGCGATGTTATTTGCGCCGCAGCAGGTCAGGACGAGCTTGAATTCCTCCGGCCGAGCGCCCTTCCGATAGACTCTCGCACAGTCGAGATGCCCGCCGGCCTGATCGACCTTTTCGGATTTGAACACCCAGCGGACGGAGCCGTCGCTGTTCAGCATTGCGTAGCCGGCCATGATCTCATCGCGTCCGTCATCGTCGAGGTCGATGGGGCGTGGCTGATGAGCGGTGCGATAGCCGCCGGGGTCGGTGACGGTCCAGAGAAGGCTGCCTTTGCGGTCGTAGGCCCAAATCCGATGGTACCTGTCCTTTACGAGGACGTCGGTCGGCCGATTGCCGCCGGTGAGGTTGCAGAAGACGAGGCAATCGGTCGCGTCGTCGGCAATGGCGAACCGCCTGCGCTCGGCGCCGGTGGCGCCGTCCAGCTCAACAAGAGAGCCTTTCGTGCAAAGGACAACTTCGTTTTTGCCGTCGCCGTCCCAGTCGTGTATCTGGCAGGCAACGTCGTGGTGCCAAATCTTGCGTCCGATGTTAGGGTCGCCCCAGCGCCACAGGACGGAACCGTCGAGCCTCTGGGCGACGGCGGTGCTGGTATAGTGGACATCGTCATTGTTGACGTTTTCGCAACTGAGTATTTCGACGCCTGCGTCGGCGTCGAGGTCGGCGGCGAGGACCCACTGCCCGCCGTATTCGGGGTCGAGCCGGACAATCCTCCAAGGCTCAATCACAGGGACATTGTCGGCGGGGGCGTTCACGTCGTTAACGTCGAAGTGGAGCGTGTCAGCCCGCCGGTGCTTGGGCGGGCCAGGCTGCTCGGCTTCGAGGGTCGCTGCGATTGGCTCCGGAGACCCGCGCACGCCACGGGCGAGACGCCCGTGCCACGTCGTGCAAAGCGCAAGGACAATTGGGAGACAGAGAAAAATAAAACGTCCTGTCGATTGCGAGAATCTCTTTGCTTTGGTCATCTTAAACACGGCGCTATTACTGCGTTTCATAAATCTCGCTATTATAGATTAATGAGGTTGCTTCGTCGCTTCGCTCCTCGCAATGACAATTTGAGACTTTCAGGTGTCATTGCGAGCCGAGCTCAGCTCGGCGTGGCAATCTCATAGTCACAATACTTGTGAAATACGCTGCTATTCCGTCCAGATATTGGCGGTGCGGGCATTAACGTCGGGCATTTTGGGCAGAGGGGCGCTGGGTGTCGGCTCATACCAGAAGGTTGCGGTTGACCAGTCGTCCTGCGTCTCAGCCAGGCCCCTTCTCCAGGCAATCTGCTGGATCGTAATTCGGCACTGCTCCCGCCAGGCAATGGGGTCGGGCAGGTGCCAGCGGTACATTGAGACGAAATCTTTGGCGTCGAGGCTGCAGCCGTTGTACGGGTACGGCGTCTGCTGAATGCCGTAGGAGAGTCCGACGTAGTCCTCGCTTCCCGTGCCGCAAATCGTCGGGAATTCGGTGTCCCCATCCATATAGACTTTGATCTCGCCTTCGCCCCACCACTGGCCTGTCGTCAGATTCCGTATCCCGATAACGGCGCCGATGAACCGGCCTGCGTTGCTTCGCTGAGGGAGCATCTCGAAGTCCTGCTTGACTGTGGTCGGGTTCTCCCTGCGGAATAATACGTGGAGGCGTCCAACGTCTTTGGGATGCTTGTCCTGGATCGTATAGTCAATCTGATAGAAGAGGGGGACATCCTTCTGGCCCTCGTTGGTGAGGGTTATCTTTGCTCGCTTGGTGAACGGCATAGGCAGCCAGATATTCATCCCGGCGTTGCTGCCCACGGAATGGACGGCGGAGGAATACGGCATCACCTTGCCGTGAGCAAAGCCCATAAAATCGCCGATGGGACATTCAATGCTCGGATGTCCCTGGCCGTCCCACCAGGCTCGAATAACAAGGCTGCGAAGGTTGGCGGGCTCCCTGCTGGTGGTCATCCAGATATGGCGAATGACGCCGGGTCCGGCGATATCGCAGAGCTGGACGTCCATCCCGGCCTTGAGAGTTATGGAGGGCTTGCCCTTGCGCCCGACGCCGAGCCTGCTGGCCTCTTTGCCGCCCTGGCCCGGGGCGCCGGTGGGATTCTCGAACGAGATCGACCGCGAAAGCAGGCCCGTATCGAGCAGGTAGGGCTGCGAGACTAGGTCCGCGGGCCGTTGGCACGATGCGCCCAGCAAGGCTGCCGCAATCAAACAAACACACAACATCTTCCCTTTCACTAAAACATTGTTTCCAGCCATGATCCTTCCTTTCCGTAATAGGTCTTATTGGGCGGGCTTTTCGATCAGCAGGATCGGTCGGACTATCCCGCCGAGAAAAAGTTCGGTTATCCTGCTATGGTCAATCCTCAATGATAGGGTGTTCTGTCCCGGCACGGCAGCTCCGGTAATATCCACTTCAAACGGTTTTCGTCGGGCTTCGCTGCCGAGCGAGACCACCTCTTTACCATTAAGGTAAACGGCGACCGATTGGCCGTCAACCTCGGTAAAGAATAAGGTCAAGCCCCCCGGACCCCTTGGTGGGGGGTCTTGGGACCTTGCGGGAGGGCCGTGCCCGCGGGGAACGTCGATTGAGGTGCGATACCACATAATTGACTTAACGTCGGGCAGGCCCTGGGCATTCAGAGTGCTGCTATACGTGGCCACGTCTTTCCATTTCGAGTCGTCGAAGTCGGCCTTGTGGAAGCCTTTGGCCAGGCCGTTATCTTCGCGGTCGTATTCCAATTTCATCCTGTCGGGGAGGACCTGCAGGACCTTATTGGGCGGGGCTGTTGCCTCGGCGCCGGCGGCTACAAGCGGGCCGATGAAGCGGCGGAGGTAGTTTAGGGTGTAATGGTTGCCGTAGCCTTTCTTCTGTTCGGCCTCGTTGCGTGCGCATAATTCGTCGTAAATACGCTTGGCGGCAGTGAAATCGCCGTTGTTGGTTGCTTCGCGCATATCGATATACTGGGCGGCGTTTTTGAGGCCCTCGGCGGCTATGACTACGCGGGCGGAATATGTCCTGTCGTCTCGGACGGCGGAGGAAACCTTTTTGAGCAAGTCGTCAAGCTGTCGCAGGAAGGTGGGAGTGTAGATAAGGTGGAGGGCGAAGAAGCCGCCGGACTCGCATTTCAACTCGGCAAAGGCGTTGTCGATGCTCAGCCAGTACTCTTTCATAAGCGGCCCGGCGTCGGGGCCATAGAACTTCATGAAATAGTCGTCCATAAGGGCATCGCTGTCGGTATCGGGGTTGTAGGCTATGCGGATGCTCTGATAGAGATGAGGGCCGTAGATTTCCCAGTTGGCGAGGGATTCAAGGTTGATGCCGATACAGCCTTTAGTCTTGAGGTAGGGGATGTCGTGCTTCCAAATACTGAGCTTTGAAAACGGGACGAGACACTCGGCGCAGTTGAAGTTGTAGGTGCGATAGGCGATGTGGGTTGCGGCATCGGCCCAGCCGTCGATTACGTTGACAAGCTGCATACAACTGGGTGAATTCGGGCTGCCGATTCGATGGTATCGGCTGTAGCGGAGGGGCGCGATCCAGGCGACCAGGTTGGGCGAGAGCTTGCCCGCCCAAGTACCGGCGGGCTTTCGGCCAAAGGTGGGCGGCTGGGTGTAGTCGGCGTAACAATAGAAGCTCAGGAGCCAGTCGGGGTGGGCCTTCACAACGTCGGCGGCAACTCCCTCGAAGAAATCCACATAACGGTTCGTAACGCTGGGTCTGCCCGATGACGGCTCGATGTTGGCGGGGTCATCCTGGGCGAGGCATTTGTCGCACTGGCAATAGCCGGTCCCGTCAGGCGGAGATAGGGACGGATTGAAGCCGCCCTTTGCGATGACCCCATCTGCGAATATCTTTCTGAGCTGGGGATTGGAAGTACAGTACCAGGGGCCTTTTTTTCGCTCGCCGTCGCGCAGTGCGAAGTATTCGGGATGCTGCGCGAAGAGGCTTTCGTCGATGTACCTGCCCCAGGAGTGCCCTGTAGCCATCGGCAGGCCGCCATCTCCGTTCCATATTTTCCACAGGCTGTTGCCGGTCCATTGCGAACCCCATATCTTGCGGAGGAGGAAGCCGGGCTTTTCGGAGATATCGAGCTTGCCGACGGTGAGGGTCTTTGTTCTCGGATAGACTTCGCCCAGGTCGTTGTCCATAAAGTAGCGACAGCCCAGCTCTTCGAGGAATCGGCAGACGGCTTTGGTCGTTGAGGCGTCGTTTTGACCGGCAATGAGAATTTTGCCGGTCCCGTCGCAGACAATGCGAAGGCCCTCATTAGTCGGGCTTTGTATTTGGTCAAGGCTCAAGCCCGCCTTGAGGGCGGCAGCGCCGATATAAATGGCCGGGGCGCCCTTTGGAGGCCTGGCGGTCAATTCCAACCTGGCATCGGTCATCTTCTCAATCCAGTCGGCCAATACGTCGGCAGCGCCAATGTCGCTCAACTCGGACCCGGTGCGTGACCTTTTTCCCCGCTGACTCTGCACCTGCCCATCGCCGGCTTGCTGCACGACGATTACCGCCACGGGCTTTCCGTCCCTGACGATATCGACTACTCCGGCAGCCGAGGGAGTGAGCAGAAACAGAAGCCCAAGCACTGCGCGTATCAGCGCAACCATACCACCCCGCACCAATTGGGCCGTAGGCGCCGGCCTTGCCCGGGGATGCAGGACCGCTCCTTTTGCCCAGAGACAATTGCTGCGGGGCAACGTTGTTTCAACTGCGATCATTTTCAGCCTCGAGAATATTGAGATGATTCATTGGGTAAAGGATATCATAATAGTGGCACGGGCGTCTCGCCCGTGGCTCCCGCCTGACCCGGGAGCCACTCCCAGCTCGGGCGGAGCGTTATCCAGAATCTCCCCGCGAAGCAGGCGCGGGCTCCCGCAGACGGGCCACTTCCTCATTGGGAGCACCCGCTCCGTGAGTAGGATAGCGGCCTGCCCGAATAGCGCGCGGTTACACCGCGGCGTCATCACTGTTTTGCAGGCCTCGCAGAGCAGCCAAAAGTCCCCGAATTGTTTCGCGCCGCACGGCTTCATAATCCCGTATTCTACTGAGACTTACGGGAATGAGCAAGCGGGATGGGCGCAGATTTCCGGCCCATGAAGGCAATTCCCCCTTGAGGCGCGGGCCGCGACTCGCTAAATTGTACGCCGGTGAGATGAGCGAGGTATGTGATGATTGCGCTTGATGAAAAGATTGCACGGTTTTGTCTGGAGTACGCACTCTCCCCGCAGCAGAGCAGGGTCGTCGAGGCCATGCTGCATGGGGCGCTCTCGAATGAGGCCCTCGGACGCCGCCTGGGTATGCGCCAGTGGACCCTCCGCAAACACCTTGACCGAATCGCACAGAAGACAATGATTCGCTCGCGGACGGAGCTTTTGTACCTTTTTTACGAGGGGCGCAGGGGCGAATAACCCCTTATCGCGCCAGGACTTAGCACTTAGCACCCCAGTGGGCGGATTTTTTTTGCAAAAACACTCCAGAAATCGCAAGCTCTAAGGCGATGTCTGTATATGCAGACATCGCCTTTCCACCCCCGCAGTGGGGTGGCCCGGTGGGGTGGCCCGGTGGGGTGGCCCGGTGAGGTGGCCCGGTGAGGTAGCCCGGTGAGGTAGCCCGGTGCGGTGCCCGGTGGGGTAGCCCGACGATGGTGGTGGTCTTGTAGAGGTCCTCGCCGTGGCGGCTGTTGCGGAGCGCCTCGCAAGATAGATCATCGGGACGATGGCGGTGAAGTGGTAGTTGAGGCTGCTCTCGCACCACAGGCCGTCGTCGATTATGTATTCAGCGCCATAAGTCCCCGGACGGCGTAGTTCATCCCAACCGTCGTGCTGCTCGAATTTGAAGCTATAGTCGCTAAGATGAAGCAGTATTCCTTTGGCGGCGGCGAGGTCCTGCTTGCTCTTTGTAACCGCGCAACGAAGGGCGGCGTGGTACGCCGGCAGCATCATCCGCAAAGGCTCAAGGCAGGTTTTCTGATAAATGATGAGGGACAGCCGATATGCAGAAACAGTGCAAAGACGCTTATGTGGCACAATTGGAATCGATTTCTTATAGTTGAGGGCATTTTTACTGACGGGCTATCCTTTCGACAATTCATATCCTACGAATAGTGCCGCATTTCGCAAATCCTCCCGTTACGGCGTCATTTCGACCGGAGCGATGCGAAGCATCGCGCAGCGGAGACACGTAGCGAAGCGAAGAGCCCGGAACGGAAATCTATTTCTCCCAAATAGCATCATATCCGAATACTCGGCCTATTTGCGAAATGCGGTACTATGTCTATTCTTATGGCGGGTCGTGGGCATGTCAACTGGCATTGACGGGTAATCATCCGCTACCAGCACAACGGCTCTGGGAGATTCTCGCAGCCGTCCTATTACCTGCTGTCAGCCCTAATGCGATAAACGCTTTCTTACCCGATAGTCTTTTCCCCACAAATCTTGGGACGATACCAATCTTTCAGGATGTTTGGATTTTTAATGACCCCGCGCCAATTGGTTTGGCCCCCGCAACCGGATACGCTCGCTCCCCGGTAAGCCCGGCCCACGGGCGAGACGCCCGTGCCACCAAGTTTCGGTTGAGGATTTCGGTCTTATAATCTACGGCTGCGGCTTGTGAATTCGAGGCGCCTAAGGGCCAGGGCCGAGAAATCCCCTGGGGACACGGCCCAATCGCTTGCCCGACCACCGCTCGGCGTATGCTAAGCCGGTGAACCCCGTTGGAAATTCCAACGGACGTAACGGTGTGCGACAAAAAACGAACATTTCCAACGGGGTGAAGGTTATTCTCGCTCGGAATCTCTCCGATATCCTATATGAGTTCTGCAAAATTGCAGGTAATCAACAAACGATTTTTTCTTTTCCAAGCAGGCCTAACCTGCAATTTTGCAGAAGCCTTATATCCTAATTTTGAAAGACAGATGCCCTATACTGCGACGATTTCGCAAGGAGACCAACAGTGAAAGTGATTACAATGACGGCCATTTTGTTTATTTGCTCAGGAGTACTGTCAGGCTTGGCGATGTTGGCGGTTGTCTGGGCGTGCGTAGTGCTCAAGATGAAAAAACGCATCGCCGAGCATCAAGCGGCCGAGGAGCGCATCACGGAAATTAACAGGCAGCTCCAGCATTCCATCGAGCGCGCCAACCGCCTGGCGGAGAAGGCGGCGGCGGCGAACCAGGCCAAGAGCGACTTTTTGGCCCGTATGAGCCACGAAATCCGCACGCCAATGAATGCGATTATAGGATTCGCCGAAGTGCTCGGGGACGAGGATTTGACGCCCGAGCAGAAGGAGAACGTCGATATCATCAAAGACTCCGCCCAGAGCCTTCTGGCCATAGTGAACGACATTCTCGACCTTTCAAAAATAGAGGCGGGGAAGCTAAGTGTCCAGATTGCCGAGTGTTCATTAGGGCGGTTGCTCAACTCCGTCGAGTCGGTGATGAGGCCTCAGGCCGAGCAAAAGGGCCTTGAATTCCGGGTGAGCGCGAGCGATGCGGTGCCGGGGCGGATACGGACCGATGCGATTCGCCTGCGTCAATGCCTGATTAACCTTGCGGACAACGCCACTAAATTCACGCAGCGCGGGGGAGTGTGCATGAATACAAACATCCAGGAAGAAAACGGCAAGGCCTTTATCCGTTTCGACGTTGAGGATACCGGTATCGGAATACCGCCCGACAAGCAGGATGCGGTATTTGGGGCATTCGTTCGGGGCGAGGCTGGAAAGGGGGGGAGCTCCGGTGGAGCGGGGCTGGGATTGACCATAACCAGGTATCTGACTGAGCTGCTTGGCGGGAAGCTGAGCCTGACGAGCCGGGTAGGTGAAGGCTCGGTGTTTTCCCTTGTGGTGCCCGCGGGTGTTGATGTGAAGTCACAGTCCGCCGCAGGCGGAGCGGAGACGCCGGCGAACGGAAGTGGACAAGCCCGCCGGTGCTTGGGCGGGCAAGCTTCAGATTGGAATGAGTCCGAAGCCCCGGAGGAGGCGGTGGAGGCGCAGTTTTCCGGGCGGGTCCTGGTGGCCGAAGATGCGCCGACACACCTTATGCTCGCCAAATTGCTGTTGGAGAGGATGGGCCTTGAGGTAACGATAGTCAAGAACGGCGTTGAGGCCGTCGATAAGGCGCTGAACGAGCAATTCGACATTATATTTATGGATATTCACATGTCGAATATGGACGGCTATGAAGCCACAAGGGTGCTTCGCAACAAAGGTATTGAAACGCCGATAGTCGCACTGACCGCCGACGCTATGAAAGGCCACGACAGGCAGTGCATAGCAGCCGGCTGCACGGACTATATCGCCAAGCCAATCGACCGCAAGCAGTTGGTGAGGGTCGTCCAGAAGTACGTTGCCTCGGCGGTCGGCCAGTGGCACGGGCTTCCTGTGGCACGGGCTTCCAGCCCGTGAAAACTATCGTGGCACGGGCTTCCAGCCCGTGAGAACACGGCCAAGCCTGTCCCGAGCCAAGCATGCCCTGAGCCGAGTCGAAAGGTCGAGGGGATGGCCGTGCCAAAGCCCGCCGGTGCTTGGGCGGGCAAGACGACGCCGCTATAGAGAGAGCTGCAAACCAGTACCGCATTTCACAAGTTCTATGACTATCCCGTCATTTCGACCGAGCGCACCGAGTGGAGACACGTAGCGAAGCGCAGAGCCCGGAACGGAAATCTGTCAAAACAGCTACAATCTTTTATTAACGTCCCAAAGGTTCGGGCAAGTCAGCGTTTAGCGGATAGCGTTTAGCGTCCGGTTTTTTCCTGTACGCTCCACGCTCCACGCTACGATAAACGCTTTCTTACCCGATAATGTTTTCCCCACAAATCTTGCGACGATACCAATCTTTTTGTCTCATAGTCGCGCCATTTACGAGATGTTGTACTAAGTTCCGACCGCCGTGAGCATCTCTCGGACGCTAAATTGAGGGGGCATACTCAGCAGGCCACGAGTTCGAGAACAAACTGCTCCATTGCGACCGGCGTTTTTGTCCGCCCGGTTTTGATCTCGTAATCGGTTTGGCCCAGTCGCCTTAGATACTCGCCGATCTGCCTTAGAGACATACCCCGCAACTGCGCAAAGAGTCTTTCTTTGTTGGACCATATTTGAAGACGACCAGCAATTTTGTCGGGGTGCTCGCCCTTTTCGAGCTGCACCTTGGCGTTGAACATCCTTCGCAAATGAAAGGCAAACGCCCCGACAACGGTGTACTCCGTGCTGCTGTCCTCTGCGAACATTCGGCGGAGGCGGTCCACGGCCTGGGCGGCGCTGCCGGCGCTAATCGCGTCTATGACCTCGAAGGCGCCGAAGATGCGATTATGGCCGATCAAAGATTCAATGTGCGCGGGCATAATGGTCTTCTCCCTCTCTACGTACAGAGTCAGCTTGTCGATTTCGCTGTAGAGTCGAGGCAGGTCGTCGCCGGTCAGGTCGATTAGAATCCGGGCGGTCTGGCTGCTTAGCTTCTTATCGTGGGCTTCGCGAGCGTATTCGACCAATCGCTGCACGAGCTCCGGGGCCTTGGGCTGGGTCACGGTAATGAGCCTGCCCACTTCGGGGAGCTTGCGGGCAAGTTTCGTATTCGAGCGCCAATCGGACACTATCAGGACGAGTATCCCCGTGGGACAGGGAGCGTCAAAATACTTTTCAAGCAGCTCGCGGTTATTGGATATGAAATCATCGGCGTTTCTTACGACGACGACGCGTTTGTCGGCGAGAAACGGGAGCGTCCGCAGCTCGTCGAGCACATCGGGGAGGGAAGCATCCGCGCCGTTGAGGTCGAGAAGTCCGGTAACTCTCTGGGCCGGCTCAATCAGCTCGTCGAGGAGCATCTGCAGGCGGGCGCCAACGAGGGAGTCATCCTGCCCTTTGAGCACTACGACCGGGGCGCTTTTGTTGTCTGATTTATTCGTCATCGGCCCCGTTCTCAGCATCGTCATCCGGCTCGGGCTCTTGTTCGTCCTGCTGATCTGATTCGGGCTGCGACTGGGCCGAGTCCTTCGGCCTGGCTCCATTTTGAGAGCCGTCACCTTCGTCGGGGCAGATCTTCTCGGCGGCGACAAGCTTGTCGCCGGGCTTGAGCTTAATCAGACGGACGCCCTGTGTGTTTCTGCCGATGGAGCGGATTTCGTCAAGGCCCGTCCTTATGATCATTCCTTGCGCGGTAATCATCATCAAATCGTCCTTGCTCTGAACGGCTTGAAGCGCAACTACCTTGCCGTTTCTGTCGCTGGTCTTTATGTTTTTCAACCCCACTCCGCCCCGGCTCTGCGGCCTGTAATTCTCAAGGCCGGTCCTCTTGCCGTACCCGTTCTCGCACACAGTGAACAGGGCGGCTTTTTCCTCGACAATCACCATACCAACAACGGCGTCGCCCTGGCGCAGCTTGATTCCGCGCACGCCGCGCGAGGCCCTGCCCATCGAGCGGACCTGCGCTTCGTCAAAGCGTATCGTCATACCGTCGCGCGTTCCGAGGACTATGTGGTTCTTGCCCGTTGTCAGGTCAACCGCGATCAACTCGTCGTTGGGGTCAAGATTAATGGCGATGACTCCCGTCGCCCTGGGGTTGCCGTAGGCGGACAGGCGGGTCTTTTTGACGGTCCCGTTTTTGGTGGCCATAATGAGCTGCCTTTGCGGGCCTTCGTCACCTTCGCCCCCGAAGCTGCTGACGTTGATTATCGAAGCCATCTGCTGAGTTCCCAGGTTGAGCAGGTTGACAATGTTTCTGCCCTTGCTCTGCCTGGACATGCTCGGGACGTCATAGACCTTCAGCCAGTAGCATCTGCCTCTATTTGTGAAGATCAGCAGATAATCGTGCGTGGAAGCGATGAAGAGATGCTTGATGAAATCGCCCTCTTTGGTAACCGAGCCGATAATTCCCCTGCCGCCCCTGCCCTGCTTGCGGTAGGTGTCAATCGGCATTCGCTTGACGTATCCGCTGTGGCTTACGGTGACGATGACCTCTCCTTCGGCGATGAGGTCCTCGGCGTCGAAGATCTCGGCGGCGCCGGTGATCTGGGTGCGCCTTTTGTCGCCGTACTTCTCCTTTATCTCGTGTATGTCCTCGCGGATTATATCGAGCAGGATGGTCTCGCTGGCCAGTATCGCCTCGTAGCCTTCTATCTGCTCGGTAAGCTCGGCGTACTCTCTGGCGAGCTTCTCAATCTCCAGGCCCGTGAGCCTTTGAAGCTGCATCGTCAGGATGGCATCGGCCTGCGGCCCGGTGAGGTAATGCTTGCCCTTGCTTTTTTCCTTGAGGAAGCCAGCGGGGAGAATCTTCTTGAGGGTGGCGACCTCGGCGAGGCACAGGGGCTTTCCCATCAGGTTGAGCTTTGCAGTCGGCGCATCGGGCGATTTTTTAATGAGATCGATAATCTCGTCGATGTCGCTGACGGCCAGGATGAGGCCTTCAAGAATGTGCGCCCTGTTCCTGCATCTTATCAGGAGGAATCGGCTGCGTCTGCGTATGACGACCTTGCGGTGCTCGATGAAACAGTCGAGCATCTCCCTGATATTGAGCGTTTCGGGGCGGTTATTGACCAAGGCGATATTGGCGATGGCGAAGGTGCTCTGCAGAGGGGTGTAGCGGTAGAGGTTGTTGAGGACGATTTCGGCATCGGCGTCCTTTTTCAAATCGACGACGATTCGCAGGCCGTGCCGGTCCGATTCGTCCCTGACGTCGGCAACCTCGGTGATTGTGCCGTCCTGCACGCACTCGGCGATCTTCGAGACTATGGTCGTTTTTACGACCATATACGGAATCTCGGTTATTACTATCCTGTCCTTGCCTTTCTTGCTGGCCTCGACATCTATCCTGCCCCGGACCGTCAGGTGGCCCTTACCCGTGGTGTAGGCCTCGACGATGCCCTTTTTCCCGCAGATAATTCCGCCGGTGGGGAAGTCCGGGCCGGGCAGGACCTTCATAATGTCCTTGAATCCGCAGTCGGGGTCTTCAATAACAAGCAGCAGGGCCTCGCAGACCTCTGCAACGTTGTGCGGGGGGATGTTGGTGGCCATTCCGACGGCGATGCCCGTGGAGCCATTGACTAATAAATTCGGGAACTTGGAGGGCAGGACGGTCGGCTCGGTTCGCGTCTCATCGTAGTTGGGGACGAAATCGACGGTGTCGTGGTTCAAGTCCTCGAGCATATCGGTGGCGGGGGCGGCCATCCTCGCCTCGGTGTATCGCATCGCCGCGGGCGGGTCGGAATCGATGCTGCCGAAGTTGCCCTGCGGGTCGATCAGGGTGTAGCGCATCGCCCATTCCTGGCCGAGGCGCACCAGCGTGCCGTAGGTGGCCTGGTCGCCGTGGGGGTGGTAGTTGCCGCCGGTATCGCCGACGATCTTGGCGCATTTTCGGTGCTTGCTGCGTGGCCCGAGGTTAAGGTCGTTCATCGCGACGAGGATACGCCTCTGCGAGGGTTTCAGGCCGTCGCGGACGTCCGGCAGGGCGCGCGAGACTATCACGCTCATCGCGTAATTGAGGTATGAATTCTTGAGCTCATCGAGGATACGCATATCCTCGAATCGCTCCTGGATTTGCTCGGTTTTCTTCATATAATCCGTCTGTTCTCCAAGGTCAAAATCTGTACGGAAATAGATTACCCTAACGGCACGGACAAGTCAAGAAATCCCCCCGATTTCACCAGACTTTTCTCCCCACCTTCTCCCCCCGACGCCGCCAAAACCGCCACATTCAGCCACACCTGTTATCGCGGCCTCTGGGTGGTGGATGGCCACTTCATTGATAGATCCGGAATCAAAGCTGGTTGATTTCGCTCAGCGCCTCGATCTCTTTCTCAACTTGTGCAGTGACCTGCTTTTCCAGAGCGGTCTGCATATCAAGCAGCTTGCCTTCAACCGCTGAAACCAAGTCTTCGGAGAACTTCTCACGGATTTCCATGATATTCTTGTCCCTGAGTACCCTTTTAAGTATCCATTGAGGAACGGGGCATTTCTCGGCCATCTGCTTGGCTTTCTCTGCACCGTATATGACGGTCAGCACACTTACCAATAGACCGATGATCGCGCCGATGATCCAGCCAATAGGTCCCGACCAGATAAGTGCTGTGCCGCCGCCCCCGCATATCATCGCTACCACGCTTGTGATGATGCCGCCTGTGAACGCTGCTATCGCCTTGATTATCTTGCCGTAGAAATCGGGCACGTCGACTTTCGGATTGCCGAGCTGCGAACTATCAAGCCCCTCGATGGCCACCTGGTCAGCTGGCGCCGCAATGCCATGTGCACCCAGCCAGTCCGACACCAGGTTCTTCACCTCGCCCGGAAGGCCGTCACGGAGAACAGAGACCTTTTCCTCTACAAGTGACCTCAGCCTGGGTTCAAACGCCAGCGTAACCGAGGATACCTGCTGCTTTAGGAAGGCGACTGTGCCACCTTGGGCGCGAAACTGGGTCAGCATCGGGCCGAGCTTCTCGTCGAACAGTTCTCGCGTAACGCCAGACGCGACGTCTTTGGCCACGCCCTTCACTCGTGTCTCGACTAATGATTTCAGTTTCTGCCTGCAGAACTCCGGCAGTTCAGCTCTGAGCCTTTCGTGTGTTGCTCTGAACTTGTTTTGGAGGGCTGGCAGTATTGCGAGGCCTTCCGAGATGACGGCGTAGGGTCTGTCGCTCCGCATGATCCGCGACTCTTCGAGGCATAGTTCCTCGCGCACTATGCCTGCAACGAATGGCCATTGGCTGCTTCCGCCAGCAAGAATCACAAATCGTATGTCACTCTTGTCGATACCTTTGTTATGTAAACCTTGCCTAAGGCAGTCGCGGAACCATTCCAGTAGGTTGAACCCGGCATCCGGTCCGCTGAGCTTGCTGGACGACCCGCCGATGCTCGCCAAAAACTGCGTGAATGTGGGTGAAGGGCGGTAAGACCGTGCCCGTTGGATGAACTCATCCCATGTTGCATCGGCGATCCTCCACCGATGGTCCATGACCGAGGTTCGCTTCTGGTCTCTGTCACGAGCCATGCTTTGTGAGAAGGACTCTTTCCTGTCTCGGCACACCTCCCAGAGAACGTAGAATTCCCGACCCTCGTTCCTCAAGATGTTCAAGGCAGCCGGATTGGCCTCCAAAAGCCATTGGAAGAACAGATCGTCGAAGAGGCGCCCCCCAAGCTGCATGTCACCCCAAGAGTGTTGGACGTTGCCCCGGCACATAAATGCAAAGTCGCAGGTTCCTCCCCCGAAGTCCACAACCAAGAGTCCCTTCAGGGCGTCTGTGGCCGGGATGTCCTTGTGGAAGACATGGTAGAGCAAAGCCCCCTTCGGCTCGTCCACCATCCGTATCTCACCGTATCCGGCTTCCCTTGCCCCTTGGGACAAGGCCTTGCGGAAATCGTCAGCCGCCTCGCTCGGCACGCCGAAGATGACCTCCCGTCGTGCGGGGTCAAGGTCCAGTTTCAGACTCTTCGCCTCTTCAAGTACGGCGGCCAGAAAGTCTCGAGCATTCCGCCGCGCTTCGATGCCTGCGGCGATATCCGGTTTGAACTGTGCGCGAAGCGTGTACCCCTTACGCTCCTGCTGGCCGGCGTCGCCGTACTCCTGAATCGCGACATCGCCAACCAGCGGGGCCTTGCCTTCACGGTACAGGATTGCCGTCGCGAGGCCGTCTCTTCCCTCCCTGAAGTGCACACCGCTCGGCGAGAGTTGATCGCCAGCGCACTTGCAGTAATAAGAGTTCGCGGTACCGAAGTCGATGGCAAGCACGTCTCTATTCTCCATGACTATCCCCCATCCCGCACCTTGCGAACCAGTCCTCGTACCCGGACGGCCCCATCGAAGGAGACCGGCTCGCGTTCGGCGATGACCAAGTCCCCCGGCTCTACATGCCCGAACGTGTCATATACCTTGTGCATAGCCTCTTCCCACCTAAAGGTCTTCGCAGTGTCCCAAACGAAACCTATTTTCCGGACTTCTTGGAGTAACTCCTGCACGGCAGGCTGCAAGTTCTCTGGCGGGGTCTGTTCCAAGCGCTGGACCTTGCCGACAAGGGAATACAGCATTTCTTCTCGGTCAGCCTTCGTTCCCTCCTGGGGCCCGCCCGGGCCAAGAAGTGCTGACGCTGCGACTATCGCTCCGTCCACCCATTGCTCGCTGGCCGAACGGACTGTCTGCTCGTAGCCCTTTCGGTCGTATCGAGGGCGGCGTTTCGCAAACAGCAAGACGAAAATGACGCATACGTACAGAAGGATGCGCTGCACTCCTGAGCGTCGCCCTCCCAGTTGTCTCCAGACCCGCGAGAGCAGGCCGCCACCGGTCAGGATTGCCCAGACCTCGCCAATAGCCGCTACCGCAAAGGCTGTGACGAGAATCCGCCGAAGCCACTTACTGTTCGCGGCGTGGCAAGTGGCCAGCACCAGCAGGAAAGCACCAAGAGGCGCACCCACAAACAGGCCGGTGTCCCTCATGTCCAGCAGCAGGCGTGCCAACGGCGTCAAGACCATCATTCCGCCGACCGCGCCGACCACCGCAGCAATAGCCAGCCTTACTGGCGAGAGTTCGGAAGCATCCTGCGGTGCCGGTACCGTCAGATGGGGAACCACGGCATCGAAACTGAGCCTCAGACTTGCCGCCTCCGCCTTGGCAACCGGCTTGCCTCCCATCATGGCCGACAGCCAGTCTG
Organism: uncultured Pirellulales bacterium; assembly: GCA_964354365.1. Taxonomy (GTDB): domain Bacteria; phylum Planctomycetota; class Phycisphaerae; order Sedimentisphaerales; family Anaerobacaceae; genus CAYGZM01. Next base: position 9,102 of record CAYGZM010000031.1, on the reverse strand, counting down.
GCGAGAGGATACGTTGCTTGAGGGTAGATTCGGCGGCATCGCGCGCTGCTGCAACGTCTGGCTGCCCAGGATATTCCTTGTTCCCAAGGTGGTAGAGATAGGCCACAATTCCTTCGTCGATCACCGCCTTGCGCAGTGGTGCTACCGTGGCTCTTACCCTTGTGATACGAACTTCTTGACCGATCATAACCGTGCACCCATAACCCGAGATTTCCCAGATGGCCGTGCCCGAGTTCGCCAATTCTACACAACCCCGCTCCCCACACAACCAAAATCCCCCCCCCCAATAAATTCTCCGTGCTCTCAGTTCTTCTGCCCCTCTGCCCCCTTGCTCTATAAAAATTCACTTGACACCCAACCTTGTACGATGTATAATATACATCTAACAAAATAGGAGGTGATCAATGTCTATGCGAAGTCGCAGTAAAGCCAACATCCCGATTCATCGGGAATCCCTTTTCTGTCTCCTGTCTCCCGTCTTCTGTCTTCTGCCCCACCCGCCCATCCTGCCCAGCTTGCCTGCGCTCTACGCTTGTCGAGATCCCTCTACAAATCAGCCTGTTTTCTGCAAAACAAAGCCAATTTCAAAATGGGCAATATAAACATAAGTACAGCAAGAACAAAGGCTTATGCCAAAGAACAACGAACAATGAACAACGAACGTTATTCAAAACAAACCCAATCAAACCCAATTCCCCGGCCCCAAATAATAAATTGTCAATCATCAATAATCAATCCCAATCCCCCCGCCAAACCTCCTCAGTCAGGCATCTGCGATTTGAACGAGTAGGTTCCCGAGCCGACTGCGAATACGGCCTTGTCTGCATCCGTTCGGAGGAATCGGACGCCATCGGACCTGGCGGCCGGCCTGCCGCTCTCGCTGACACGGCCCGCATCGGCGGCGGGGACGTACACCGTCGCGGTTGTATTGGGCGGGATGGCGACATCGAGCGTGAATTTGCCGTCCTCTATCCTCCAATTGCTGGTGATTTTGCCGTTGATGGAGTCGTAGCTTGCTTTGGCATAAGTGAAACCGCCTGCGGGCCGCGGCTCAATACGGATGCGTTTGAAGCCGGGGCCGTCGGTGTCAATTCCGGCGACGGTATTGAAGAGCCACCGCCCCACCGAGCCGAAGGCGTAGTGGTTGAACGAGTTCATTCCGGGGTCCTGGAAGCCCTTTTCCTCGGTCCAGCCGTCCCAGCGCTCCCATATTGTGGTGGCGCCGTTCTTGATGCTGTATCCCCAGCTTGGGAAGGTATCCTGATTGAGCAGGCGGTAGGCGACGTCCAGATGGCCGGTCTCTGTCAGCGTCGGGAGGAGGTAGCTCAGGCCGACAAACCCGGTCGAGAGGCGCCAGCCCCTCTTTTCGATGTCGTCAACGAGATACTGCGTCGCGGCGGCGCGCTTGTCCCCAGGCAGCAAGTCGAAGTGCAGGCCGAGCAGATAGCACGTCTGCGTTTCGCCCTTGATCTTGCCGTCGGCAGACACGTAGCCCTTGTTGAAGGCGTCCTTGATTTGCTCGAAAAGCTGCTCGTACTGCTTTGCGTCGTCGGTCTTGCCGATGGCGGCCGCCATTTTCGAGAGGAATCGCGTGCTGTATGCGAAGTAGGCGGTGGCGATAACGTCTTTGGGCGTATCGGAGCCGATGGAGACCCAGTCGCCGTAGCCGTAGGCGGGGCGCAGGAGGTCTTTGCTGTTGGTTTTCAGATACGCAATCCATTTCTTCATCGACTCATAGTGCGTCTCGATGACGCGCTTATCGCCATAGACCTCGTATATGGTCCAGGGACATATAACGCCTGCATCGCCCCACGCCGGGACGCCGCTGCCCATCGCAACCTTGTGGGGGGCGACGTCGGGGAAGGCGCCTTCGGGGGTCTGGGCGTCCTCGAGGTCAATGAGCCACTTTGTGAAAAAGGCCGAGACGTCCATATTGTAGGTGGCGGTGCGGATGAATATCTGGGCGTCGCCGGTCCAGCCAAGCCGCTCGTCACGCTGGGGGCAGTCGGTGGGAATCTCGATGAAGTTGCCTCGCTGGCTCCAGACAATGTTGCTATAAAGCTGATTGACCATTGGATTGGAGCACTCGAAGGAGCCGGCGACGGGCGTATCCGAATGAACAACAACGCCCGTAATTGCATCGAGTCCGGGCTTGCCTGGATAGCCGGCGACCTCGACGTACCGAAAGCCGTGGAAGGTGAACTTGGGCTCCCAGATTTCCGTGCGGGCGCCGGCGAGCGTGTAGGAGTCGGTGCAGCGGGCCTCGCGGAGATTCGTGGTATAGATTGTGCCGTCGGGGTTCAACATCTCGGCGAACCGCAGGACGACCTTCGTTCCGGCCTTTCCTGCGACTTTCAAACGGACCCAGCCGGCGAAGTTCTGGCCCATATCGAAGACGTAAACGCCCTGCTTTGGCTCGGTGCGTGTCTTGGGCTTGATTTCCATAATCTTTCGGACAGGGACGCCGGGATGGGGCTGGATTTTCGCGTCGATTTTGTCTGTTACGGCCACTTTGTCCCACTTTGAATCGTCGAAGCCGGTGCGGTCCCAGCCGGCCATTTGCAGGCGGGCGTCGTGCGTCTCGCCCATAAGGAAATCGGCCTCGAGGCACGGGCCGTAGGCAGCCTTCCAGGATTCATCGGTGACGATAGTGTCTTTTGCGCCGTCGGCGTATTCGATTTCAAGCTGCACGAGCAGGCGGGGCTTGTCGCCGTAGTGCTCTCTTTTCTTTCCGAATCCTATATAGCCGGCGTACCAGCCGTCGGCGAGAATGGCGCCGATGGCGTTGCCGCCCTGCCGCACCAGGTCCGTGACGTCATACGTCTGGTAATAGACGCGCTTTGTGTAGTCGGTCCAGCCGGGCGTGAAATAGTCCTGGCCGACGCGCCGGCCGTTGATGTGCAGCTCGTAAAGGCCGAGCGCCGATGCGTAAACCACGGCGCTCTTGACAGGCCTATCGACCGTAAAATCGCTGCGAAGATAAGGCGGTGGCGGCAGAATTAGTTGCGGCTTGTGGACCTGGCCCCAGGGCTGGCCGCCAACCTCGACAATAGGCTTGGCATTGGCCCAGCCGGTATCATCAAAATCGGCAGTAACCCAGCCATCGGGGGCTTCTTTGGCCGCTTTCCACGAGGCGTCAACCGGCAGCGTCTGGCTTGCACCGTCGGCAAACTCTACAAGCAGCTTGCCCGCAAGCCCGGCGGGATTCGGGGCATCTCCTTTGTTCTCGACGGCGATGGCAAGAGTGTTCTCTGCGGACTTTAGCCTATCGGTTACATCAAGGGTATAAGCCGGCTGCCAGCCGGAGAACTTCTGGACAAGCTGCCCATTAACATAGAGTGTTCCTTCGTTGTCGGCGAGCAGGCGGAAGCGGGCCTGTTTGATCTTCCGGCCGGATGCAATTTTGAGGCTGTGCCTGAAATAGCGCGTCCCCACAGGGACGGGCTGGGCGCCGTCCTCGCCGGGGCACCAGACCCAGCTGCATCCATCGAGGCTGAGCAGGTCCTGCTCCTTTGTCACGGGGTAGGTGTCCGAGGGCTTGGCATCATAACCTATCCACTTTGCCCGCCAATCGCCGGGGTTGAGCAACCCGACGGTCCACGTTGCAGGGGCGCTCCAGGGCGATACGTTGCCGTCCTTGTCCCAGATACGCACCTTCCAGCAGCACTGCTGCCTTGAGCTGAGGGGCTTGCCCTGGTACACGACCTGGTTGCTCTGGTCGGACTGCACCCTGCCGCTATCCCAGAGATCGCCTACGTTTCGCTTGAGCAGGTCTTTACTGCCGGCGACGAGGATGTGGTATGCGGCTTGCGCCCGTCCGCGTCCCGGCGCGTCCATAACCCAGCTCAGTCGTGGGCTGGCGGCACCTATGCCCTGGGGGTCGGTGAGGTATTCGCATCGCAGATTCGCGGTGCCGGTCCGGCCTTCGTTAAGAGTTGCGCATCCACTCGCGGCGAGCATCATCGCAGCGAGCACTATTGAAATAAATCCGATTCTCATTTTTCTACTCCGTTAGAGATACTGTTTATTAGGGATCAAAGCTGAAAGGATTTAAGCACAAAGGCCCGCCAAAGGCAAGCATCCTCTTGGCGAACCTCGGGGTGGTATGGTTCGGCAGTCAATAGGCAATACAACATCGGGATAATTAAAGGGGATAATCATAGACAACATTCACAAAGAAAACAATGCACCGGACACCTTTAATTCGCCTCTTAATTCACCCCTTTAATTCACCCCGTTGGCTTCTGCTCTTGAGCTCAGGCCTTCGCCGCCAATTGTATCACAATGCGGCTGAGATTGACAGGCAACTGCGCAATTGCTTGTGTTGAGCCGCAACCAGCTTATAAGGCTACCGTCATTTCGCGATACACGAAAACACGATGAAAAGGTCTTTACTCACAGGAGAATATCGGTTAGCATGTCCAAATCAAGAGATATGATTCGTTGAGCACTGCGAGAAGTCCCATGCTTACACGACGGCAAGACACGAAGGGCCGCGGCATTGCCGTAGTTGACGCGCATGAATAAGTGTACCCTATGTGAGGTTTCCGGGAGTAAAGCAATGAAATGTCGACCAATCCTGCAAATGGGCTTTTCGTTGTTGGCAATCGCATGCCAGCAGGTTTCTGCCAAGACTGAACCTACCACAGATGACATCCTAAGAGCCCTCGAGAGCCAGGAGGCGCGTCTAAAAGACCTGGATATCCATTATACAGTCACGTCCGTGCCCCTAAAAGTGGGTAATTTCGTCACCAAGGGGAATAAAGACGTGTTCCAAGGTTGGAGCGATTTGTCCCCGGACCAAATGCAGGCAAGAACGGTTGTCAACTCTTACCATGAGTTCTTGAAAGGAGAAAGGGCATTCCTGGAAGAGCATGAGGTTGATGGTAGGCGCGGAACTACATCTCTATCCCAGTTCTCTCGAGACTCTGATGGAGTAACCAGGGCTCTGGATAACGCAAGCAAGACCGGGACAATTCGCCAAACTGACAAGCGGCTCCGGTTCAAAATGCGCAAAAGCGCGGTTACGTTTACGAGCTTTTTTAGGGAAGTCAGTGAAACACCCATAATACTCTCAATCGGGAATGGTGCGATCAATGATGCATATCCAGAAAAGACGGTAAATGGCGTTGATTGCGTTGTTGTGGAGTTGTCGTATTACTTATCAACGGTGAACAGGGACGTTGTATCAAAGAGATTCTGGCTGGATCCGACCAAGGATTATGTGCCTTTACGCATGGCCCATTATTCCCCAAGCGGGAAGCTAATAGAGCAAATTGATGCGATGGAGTATATAAATATAGATGGCATCTGGCTGCCATTGAAAGGAGTTCGACATGACTATTATCTGCTGCCGGATGGTCGGAACGGTATGACTAACACCCAGACTCTGGATGTCGATCAAAGCAGTATCAAGGTTAACAAGGGCATAGCTGACGACAAGCTCAAAGTCGATTTCCCGGTCGGAACGTTCGTCTGGGACGGCGTTGCAAAGACTACCTATGTAGTCCAGGGCGCGCAGAATAACGAACAATCGGCGTCCGGCAGTCCGAAACACCCACGCATCTATGACCCCAATGCCGATGCTGAAAAACAAATCAGCGATGCCCTTGGCAAAGCCAAGCGAGACAACAAGCATGTCCTGCTGATGTATGGCGGCGACTGGTGTCGCTTCTGCCATGTCCTGTTCGACTGCTTCAATAAGGACGGCAAGGTGAGCAAGCTGTTTCGCGATAAATATGAATTGGTTCTTGTGGATATTGAGTCCAACGAAGATTTGCCCCGGCGCTTCGGCGCCAAACCCGAAGGGTATCCCTATCTGACTATTCTCAATGGCGAGGGGGGTGTCGTGGTCAACCATAGTACAGGCTCTTTTTCAGGGGGGATGGGATATGACCCGAACAAGGTCTTCGCTTTCCTTTACCGCTGGAAGCCAAAGCCGTAAGCACCGGCACCGGCAGTGTCGCAGAGTTGATTAAAATGGTGGGGGATACTTAAAGGTGTCCGGTGCATTTTTTTGGTCTTGCCTTTGGTCTCATCGTTGATTCCAGTTTCAGTTTAGCTGCGGTGAGTTGTTTCCAGCGGTCATCGCCGAACGGAGTTCCCCGTTTTATGCTGTTTTCAAGCCGATCACCAGTTTCTCGGGCGTGTCGTCTCCACCGGCTCGTATCAGCACGATTTCGAGCTTCTCCCGCCCCTTAAGACCCTCCACGCGGTCAACCAGGGCCTCAACACTCTGGACCTTGCTCCCCCCTATCTCCAGAATAACGTCGCCGGGCCGAAGTCCTGAGCGTGCCGGCGGGTCTAACCCACAAAATCGTGCGACAAATGCGCTCGGCGATCTTCTTTCGTGGGCCACAGATGATTAGCGGCGTCACGGGCTCTTGTTCGAGCCGCCGTAGATAAAACGCATCTTTCCGACGTTTGGAATAACTGCAATCGGGAATTTGGCGAACGGCTTGAACCCGCTGGGCCAATAGACAAAGAGCGCCTTTCCGACGAGGTAGTCTCGCGGGACAATGCCCGGGCGGTAGTACAGGCCGTTGTTGGCCATTCCCGGGCTCTCCCACCATCTGGCGTCCAGACTGTTCGGGCTGTTATCACCCAATACGAAGAACTCATCGTCCTTGAGCACGAAGGGATTGCCCTCGGTGGCGCGCCCGTCTTCGCCGTTCATAGACCTTCCGGATGTATAGTGAATATCCCTGAAAATCGCCACGTGGGACAGCGTTAGCTTTCCGGAGCCGAGGATAATGACTTTCGGCTCAACATCAGTTTTTCTTTCGCCGGCAGCCAGCGGTTCGAGGCCAAGATCATAGCTTATTTTCTTCGCACCGAACTCAAAGATCAGTTGATGGTCAACGTTGGCGAACCTGACCAGCATCCACCTATCCGCCGCCGGGGGCTCGACTTGCTCACTGACGAGCACGGATTCGGCTCCATTGGAGACTTTGGCGATGACCATTTGCCCGGCTGCATCGACCGAGGCCTTGTAGATTGTTTCGTATTTGCTGAGGCTTATCCCGATTGTTCCTGCGACGTCGGTGGGGCGTGAGTAAAAACGCACCATCAAGTCACTGCAATAAGGCATATTCCTGTAGAACCCGACATCGTTATAAGCGTATGCTGTTCTGAAATCATTGCCTATCGCGCTGTCATAGACAATCTCATTGATCCGGTCCGAGGGGCTGTCCAGATGAAACAGGATCGGGCTGTTATGGTCGGTCGTAACCCATTGCGATCCCGGCGTATTTGTGAAGGGCTGACGCCACGGCTGGTTGTGCGTAACGCTGAAAGCAGGCTCGCTGGGGTTGACAGGCTGGTAGTCGTTGTCGTATATCGGCATCCACAGCTCTTGCTGGACTTCGGGCGGCTTTCGACTGATTTTCCCGTCGATATAGACGTCACCGTCGATTATTTCGAGGCTGTCTCCGGGCAGAGCAGCCAGCCGCTTGATGTAGTTCACGTGGGGTTCGTTTGGGTTCTTGAATACGATTACATCCCAGCGTTTGGGTTCGAAGAACTGATAAATGCACTTGAGGACGAGTATCCTGTCGCCGTTCGCCACGGTGACTTTGCCGGGGGTTGGCTCATAGTATCCGCAGCTCGGGCATCGCGTCCGCGGGGGCGTGACGGGCGTACTCGGGACGGTATCTTCCTGCAGTCTTCGCCCGTTGCGGTCGGAATACTGGCCGGGGGCGAAGCCGTGCTCATATCTGTACCCACACTGGGCGCAGCGCAGTCTAAAGTGGGCGCCCTTGAGGGTATCGGCCATACTGCCAGTAGGTATGCGGAACGCCTCCATCACAAAGGCCCTGAAAACAAAGGCGAGTATGAAGGCCGTTATCAGCCATTCGAAGGTGTCGGCAATTTCGGCCGCCCTGTCCTTCTTTTTACGAGGAGCCTTGTTGGAATCTTGTTTTTCTTCGCTCTTGGTCGAAGGCATAAATACGCGTTCCGTCAGATTGTCGGCCTTGCGTTGTCCGTTTCAAAAACACCAATCAAACACTGCGGCCGACCTTTCGCCCAGCGAACCCGGTAGTCGCCAAACGCCCCAGACAAGAGCTATAAATCAGCCGGCAAATACAGAAGGGGTAATTATGCCGACAAACCCTCGGCCGGTCAACAAAGTATTTGGTATCGTCCCAAGATTTGTGGGGAAAAGACTATCGGGTAAGAAAGCGTTCTTCGTAGCGTGGAGCGTGGAGCGTACAGGAAAAAACCGGACGCTAAACGCTATCCGCTAAACGCTGACTTGCCCCAACCTTTGGGACGTTAATAAGTATTTTTTCTTGCGGCGTGTCGGCCCGCTGCGTGCGCCTCGTGAACGATCCGCTCAACGAGCAAGAAGACTGCGGAGACGCCGATTTCTGTCGCACTGTCGGCACGGCAAAATGCACGATTCCTGCCCGCTGCGGCGAGCGCGTGCCCCTTATGATTTGGCCAAGGCCGTTGCTCCAGTGAGGCCGGTGGCGCAGGCGGGGGCTGCTCCGTAACATCTTGCCAATAAAGACTTTACAATCTTCACTTTCTTGGCTATGACGTCTGCTTGCTTGACTGCTTTCTTTTCGGAATCGGCGCGTTGGCGATTCTTTCGAGGACCTGTGCGGCAGTTGCATGATGCGGCGAATATCTTGCGCTTGTTGCGGGAGTATTGGAGCAGGATTGGTTTTTTTCAAGAAACCAGGAATTTTGTCCAAAAATTGCTTGCCGTTTAGAAGTCTTTGTAGTATAGTAAGTTGCAGTGTTTTGTGATGTGCATTTTGCGGTTGATTTTGCGGCTGATAAGGCAGGTTATGCGCCCCGAAATCCGGCTGATGCGGCTGCTTAAGGAACCGCGGGTTTGTTGACGTGTATGGCGACGGGCTGTTGGACGACAGGAACGTAACGATACGTTGTGCAACGGGCTTTTTGTGTGACTGAAACCGAGTTTTCCAAAAGCTCTTTCCTACAAGTGAGGTAACGTATGGCAACAGTTACGAAGAAAGAACTTATCGATCGAATTGCAGAGCTGACCCAAGCCAAGCGGGTCGCGGTAAAGCAAATAGTTCAGGCCTTCCTTGACGAGATCGTAAAGGAGCTGTGTGAGAATAACCGTATTGA
>CAYGZM010000030.1:5023-33507 GCA_964354365.1 uncultured Pirellulales bacterium | reverse complement strand
ATTCGCAGGATGTATGTATGGACTTCGAGTGGCCGGAGCTGGTGCCGGTGAGGTTCTCGCTGCTGCATGTAGTCAAAAGCGTGTGCAAGCAGGTTGTGCTGCTGGCGAAAGGGGAGAAGGCAAGTTCAAAAATCAAAACGCAAAGAGCAAAATGACAGTGCAAAATGAAAAATGAAAAAGCGTAGCGATAGTACCGGATTTCGCAAATAAGACGACTGTGCGGGTAAGTTGTTATTGTAGAAAAATAGATTTCTCCGCTGCGCGATGCTTCGCATCGCTCCGGTCGAAATGACGGGGTATTAGCGGGACTTGCGAAATGCGGTACTATGGACGGCAGCGCGTGTTCGCTTTCTGGAGACGGACAATGGGTATGACCATTAACAGACGGGAGTTTTTGCGAATTGTTGGGGCGGGGGTCGTTGCGGGTACGTGGGGGCGGATGGCCGTAGGGGGCGTCGCCGTTCCGGCGACGGATAGACAACTCACGGTCGATGGAAGCATTAAGCCGCCCGAAGGCTGGTTGGAGCCGGGGCGGGAGTTCTCGCTGGGACCATTTTGGTTTTGGAATGATGAGTTATCAGACAAGGAGATCTCGCGGCAGTTGTATGATTTTTGCGAGCATGGTGTGTATGGATTTGTGATTCATCCGCGGGCGGGACTGCCTAAGAGCATCGGGTGGATGAGCGAGGCCATGATCGGGCATATTCGATTCGCTATCGAGGAGGCGGCGAAGCGGGATATGTGGGTGGTGCTGTACGATGAGGGGATGTATCCGAGCGGGTCGTCGAGCGGGCAGGTTGTGGCGGAGAATCCGGCGTACCGGACGCGGGGGCTGTTTGCGATTGATTTGGATGAGGCGAAGCCGGGGACGGAAGTGAGCGGGACACGGATTGGGGAGGATGGGGCGCCTCAGTTGGCTGCGGGGCAGAACCTGGTTGCGATAGTCAAGCGGCAGAAAGACGGGCACAGAATAGCGGTTGTGGATCGGGCGATTGCGGATGGGTATTCGGTTATACGGGGGCTGCACTTTGTAGAGGATGATCCGGCGAGGCGGGCGGACCATAAGGAGGTGGCGGAAGATGCGCCGCCCGGCGGGGACATATTGAATCCGGAGGCGGTGCGGTGCTTTATACGCTTAGTGTATCAGCGGTATTACGATGAGTTCAAAGGACATTTCGGCAAGACGGTGAAGGGGATATTTACGGATGAGCCGTCGTTTCTGGCGAAGCGTGCGGAGCGCGGGGTGCAGCCGGGGACGACGGGGATATTGGAGCATGTAAATTCGTATCTTGGGTACGACTTCAAAGAGCATCTGCCGGCGCTATGGTATAGCGATGAGCCGGATGCGGCGAGGTACCGGAGGGATTATCAGCGGGCGCTGCAGAACAGGCTGGAGGAGACTTTTTACGGGCAGATTTCGAAGTGGTGCGAGGAGCATAACGTTGCGCTGACGGGTCATCCGGCCCAGCCGGACGATATCGGGCAGCTCAGGTATTTCCAGATACCGGGGCAGGATATTGTGTGGCGGTATGTCGAGCCGGGCAAGGCGAGTGCGCTAGAGGGGGCGCAATCGACGCAGGCGAAGTGCGCATCGTCCGCGATGATTCATTTAGGGAGGCGGCGGAATTCGAATGAATACTGCGGGGCGTACGGGCATGATTTTACGTTCGAGGAGATGAAGTGGCTGACACGGTGGCTGATAGTGCGGGGGTGCAATTTGCTTTATCCGCATGCGTTTTATTATTCTGTTAGGGGGCCGAGGATTGATGAGCGTCCGCCGGACGTTGGACCTAACAGCGCGTGGTGGGGGCAGTATCGGCCTTTTGCGGATTCGGTGCGGCGGCTGTGCTGGCTCAATACGGACAGTAAGCACGTGTGCGAGACGGCGATTTTGGGGCTGAATGATTATTTGCCGTGGGAGGCGGCGAAGGTGTGCTTTGAGAATCAGCGAGACTTCAACTATTTGGAGGCGCGGCATCTCTGGGAGGACGCGAAAGTTGATGAAAGCGGGATTCGCATTGCGGGGATGCACTATAAGGCGTTGATTGTGGAGGTGGAGGCGCCGGAGAAGGCGAAGGCGGCGTTGGATGTGCTGGAGAAGGCGGGGCGAGCGATACGATGGGACAAGAGCAAAGGGGAGACCGCCCTGCTGTCGAGTATCGATACGCTTGTCCAAGCAGACGTGAAGGTGTCGCCTGCATCGCGGGATTTGCGGGTGCGGCACATTGTAAAGGATGGGAGGGATTATTATATCGTCTTTAACGAGGGAGAGGGCGAGGTTGAGGCGCGGTTGGATGTTTCCGCGGGAGGGGAAGTTGAAGGTGGGCAAAGCCCAGCCTACATCGTTTTGGATGCGGAGACGGGCGAGGCTGAGGAGTTGAAGAATGGCGCCCCCCTGCTGCTCGACGGGCATGGGCTGGGGGTTCTGATGGTCGTGTAATGGACAGAGGCGAGTGGATTCCCGCAGCCGCCTTCGCGGGCAGAAGCTTGCGCGGGAATGACGTAAGCAAGGATTAGCCCCACAAAAAGGCACAAAAAACACATAAAGAAGAATTAGACACAGATTTACACAGCGCGGCTTCGGGCCCTTGGCCCTCAGCCGCAACCAAAAAGTCCGTCTGGCAAGAAAGTCTCATAACACCTTGATAATAAAGAGGTTGTGATCGCCCAATAGAAAAAACGTGCATAAAAAACAAGAAGATACAAGATTGTATTACTGATTAACACTGTTTTTGGATATTTGGGTAAGGAGCGAGTTATGAAACGTGGGGTATCTATGAAGGCACTGTTCGTGGTTCTGTTGGCTTTTAGCCTGGCGGGCAACATGCAAGGCGGGGAAGGTAAGGAACCGGAGCTTGAGCTGGCGATTCAGTGTCCTGTGAGGGAGATCAAGCGGGGGGACGAGATACCGATTGTTTTCACAATCACGAACAGGGGCAGTTCCGAATACTTCTATTACGACCGTGTGAGCCCATACAATGACCGCGGCGGCTTGCTGAGTCAATACGAACTGATCGCCATGCGTGAAGACGGAACGGTTGTTGGCGATCCGCTTAAGCGGAAGTACAGCGGCGGTTACGGCGGTGGGAGCCCGCCGCAGGACGGTATCGAACCAGGCGAATCATTCAGCCGGACGGTGGCTTTGAACCAGTGGGCCCTGATCAAGGAGCCGGGGCGTTATAGAGTAACAGGTATTTACTATACGGGTATATATCATCTGAGCAGGAAGTCGCCAGCAGTGAGATCCGCTCCTGTTGAAATACTCGTAAAACCGCGCGGCGATGAAGAAATGACGGTGTACATCAAAGAGCTTTCGGACAGATTAGATGCCATCGAAATACCGAGCACGGGAATGACCAGAAAGGCGTGGAGCTTGATAGAGTCGACCGTCAGGAAACTGGGGTACACGTGCGACCCGAGGATTGCGCCGGTGCTGCTGGAGACAGTCTACGAATATCCTGACAGTGACGTGTGGGGCGTTGAGGCGTTTGAGTATTACGTGCCGCTCGATGCGGAAATCAGAAAGAGCATCTTCGCAACGGCGAAAGAACGTGGCCTGCCGGGCGGCACGTATTCGATGCAACACCTGCTGGAAGAGCTTGGGTGCAGTGAGGATGAATTCAAGCAAATCATAAGCGTTTGTCTGAGGTCTGCAGAAGGGAACATACAATCCGCGGGTGCACAGGCAGCGCAACGACATCCAGACGACGGACATACGCGGCGTTTGATTGCCATCGCCACAGATCCCAACAATAAGGCTCGTTGGGAAGCAACGCGGGCATTGGCCTACAATCGCACAGACGAGGGAGTCAAAACTCTCAAGGCGCTGCTTCGAAGTCCGGAGGAAGACATTGCCAATGCGGCGAGGTGGGCTGTTCGCAGCAGCTATAGTGATGTTCCAGTCTATCCGGAATCTACAGATGATGAATATACGTCTATCCTGATTGCTGCAATGACAGAGGCCAACAAGGAAGGGCCGATGGAATCATTTTTGATCATTGAAATGGCCAAGACGCGCACCAACGAAGGGGTGGAAGCGCTGAAGGCCCTGTTGGAGGAACCGGATAAGGAGATTCCGATAGCACAAAGTGATGAAGGGGTCAGGGCTTTGAAGGTCCTGCTGAATAGTCCGGACAAGAACGTTCGCGAAAGAACAGCCGGTGCTATTCGTTGGGCATATCAAGCTTATCCGGGCCGCCCGTTGAGAGAAGATGATTTCCCCGAACCGTACAGGGAGAGCCTTGAAAATCGCAAGAAATCAACTTTAGAATGGTTGCAGAAGAGCAAGGACTCAGAAACAAACGCTGCGGGCGCGACGAAGATGCAGTGGGCGAGGCGGGTGAAATTGGCCGGGGTAGGGAATTTTCATAAGGTGTCGGATGTTTTGTACCGGGGTGCGCAGCCGAGCGCGAAAGGGATGAGAGAATTGGAGAAGATGGGGATAAAGACGGTCGTGAATCTGCGGTCGTTCCATTCGGATCGGGATGAGATGCAGGGAACGAAGATGGGATATGAGCATATCACGATGAAGGCGTGGCACGCGGAGGAAGAAGAGCTGGTGCGGTTTTTGAAGATCGTCAGCGATAAGGAACGGCAGCCGGTGTTTGTGCATTGTCAATACGGGTCGGACCGGACGGGGACGATGTGCGCGGCGTACAGAACAGCCGTGCAGGGGTGGACAAAAGAAGAGGCGATAGAGGAGATGACGCAGGGCGACTTCGGATTTCACGGCGTGTGGAGCAACCTTGTGGAATACATTCGGAAGGTGGATGTCGAGAAGATTAAGAAGAAGGCTGGGCTCAATAATTGATTCCTTCGGGTTCGTTCATCCTGAGAGGATAGCCGGTTTTGGCAGGGTGAGGCTTACCCCGCCGGACTGGTGGGCTAAAGCCCACCCTACTTGACTTTCGTTGTTGGACGTTGATTTGCAGAAGCTAATACAACATTTCGTAAACGGCGCGACTATGAGACAAAAAAGACTGTAACTGTTTTGATAGATTTCTCCACTCGCTGCGCTCGGTCGAAATGACAGGATAGTCATAGAGCTCATGAAATGCGGTACTAAACGGTGGATTTGACATTTGGAGGGTATGCGGATAGTATTCGAGCGGTGAAGAAAGAATCGGTGCAAATATTAGGTATAGAGACAAGCTGTGATGAGACTGCGGCGGCGGTAGTGGCGGATGGTAAGGTTGTGAAGTCGTCGGTGGTTGCGTCGCAGACCAAGCTGCACGAGAAGTACGGCGGGGTCGTGCCGGAGATAGCGTCGCGTGCGCATATCGAGCAGATATATCCCGTGATAGCGGAGGCGATAGAACAGGCGGGAATCGGCAAGGACGAGATCGATGCGGTGGCGGTGGCGAATCAGCCTGGGCTGACGATTGCACTTGTGGTGGGGGTCACGGCGGCGAAGGCCCTGAGCTTTGCGTGGGAGAAGCCTTTGATCGCGATAAATCACCTGCACGCACATTTGCAGTCGGCGATGTTGGCGGAGGATGAGCTGGAGCTGCCTGCGGTTGCGCTTATCGTATCGGGGGGACATACGTGCCTTTATGACTGCGAATCGCCGTTGGAGCTGAAGCTGCTTGGCTCGACAATCGACGATGCTGCGGGCGAGGCTTTTGATAAGGTGGCGAACATATTGAAGCTGCCGTATCCGGGCGGGCCGAGCATCGAGAAGGCGGCGGCGAAGGGAAACCCGAAGGCGATTCGATTTCCGCAGTCGATGTTAGGGCCGAGGTCGCTTGATTTTTCGTTCAGCGGGATCAAGACAGCGGTGCTCTACCACTGCCGCGGGCAGGATATGAAGGGGGAGAACCTTGTGGATTCGATGAGCGAGCAGGAGATTGCGGATATCGCGGCGTCGTTCGAGGCGGCGGTCGTCGAGGTGCTTGTGAAAAAGACGCAGCGGGCGGTCAAAAGGATTGGGGCGAAAACGGTGCTGTTAGGCGGCGGCGTGGCGGCGAACAGTCAGCTTAGAAAGGCCCTGCTGGAGATGTGCGAGGCATCGAGGCCGGCAAAAAGACTATTGGTGGCGCCGAAACAGTATTGCACTGATAACGCGGTTATGGTAGCCTCTTTGGCGTATTACAAGTACAAGGCCGGGCTGTTTGCGGATTTGAGTCTTGAACCGAAAGCGACAGGTTGAGAAACGAATTTGCCACTAAGGCACTAAGGCACAAAGAAAACCACAGATCCGTTCGGCTTCGCTCAGGACAGGTTTTCACAGATTTTTGCGGATTGACACAGACACAAGAGAGTTAAGTCCGATACAAAGGGTTGGACGAATTCATACAAAGGAAGGTGAGGTATTCAGGCTGAGCAGATAAGAGAACTGTTAAGGCAGGTGAAAGAGGGCAAACTGGGGATTGATGAGGCGATAGAGAAGCTGCGTCACCTGCCGTTCGAGGATTTGGGGTTTGCGTGCGTCGATCACCATCGGCAGATCAGGCGTGGGTTTCCGGAGGTGATATTCTGTCCGGGCAAGACGAACGAGCAGATAATCAGGATATTCGAGAGCCTTGCGGCGAGGGGCAACAACGTTCTTGCAACGCGGGCGGAGGCGCACGTGTTTGAGGAGCTGGCCAGGACGGGCAAGTTCCCAAAGGCGCGATACGAAAAGGCCGCGAGGGCGATTGTCCTGGAGCAGAAGGAGCTGGAGCCGTCGAAATCCGTTCTTCCGATAGTGACGGCGGGGACGGCGGATTTGCCGGTGGCGGAGGAGGCAAGGGTAACGGCGGAGATTATGGGGCAGCGGACGGAGCTTATCTGCGACGTGGGTGTGGCGGGGCTTCACAGGCTGTTCGGGCATCTGCCAAAATTGCAAAAGGCAGACGTTATTATTGTGGTAGCGGGGATGGAAGGAGCGCTGGCCAGCGTGGTCGGCGGGCTGGTAAGCTGCCCTGTAATCGCGGTTCCGACAAGCATCGGGTATGGGTCGAGCTTCGGGGGGCTATCGGCGCTATTGACGATGCTCAATAGTTGTTCATCCGGCGTGACGGTGGTTAATATCGACAACGGTTTTTCCGCGGCGGTCACGGCGACGCTGATAAATAAAAAAATTGAAGAAGGAAAATGAAAAAGGAGACAGAATACAGGAGACAGGAAACAGCAGACGCAAGACTTCAGACTCAAGACCAAAGACCATCGCTCCAAACCAAAGACTAACGACCCCCGGGGGATAGGTGTGATATTATCCCTGCCTCACATTCTTGGCAAATCCGCTAACGGCCGGGTTTGGCCGGCGCGCCGTGAAATGGAGACTCTCTATCGCGGGCGCATAACGGTTGATGTAAAGACTAACCCGACGGGGCGGCGTGCTGGCGCATTCGGGTGGAACCAGCGTTGGGCGGCCTGTGAAACCTGTGTCGGAAGCTGTGGAAGGCCCTCTGTATCTTTCAACTTCTGTGTCTCGACAAGGCAAGCAAGGCCCGGGCCGTTTGGTCAACAAATTCATCCGGGTCGGTCCATGAACCATATAACGTGCGGATCAGCATTGGCAAAGGCATCAAATGTTGCTCCAAAAACTGAAGAGGACTTCTCGGTTTGATACCAAGTTTTTCTACCGCTGGGTCACATCCGCCTTGCGGCCAGAGTTTTCCTTGATACCCGTGTGTTTTGAAGACTATCTCTTCGAGTGATGACTGATGTACAAGTATCGTCCGAAAGTCAGTCGTTATAAAGAACTCCCATCCCCCTTGAACCGCTTGGCAGATTTGCAGTGCATCGCCTTCATCTCCTAGTAACTTGCGTGCACGCTGAAGAAGGTTAGGCACAATTGGGATAGACTCGGGCTTGCACTTTTCCAAGAAGTTGGAGTATAGCGTGTCAGCAATATCTTCAAGGAAAGCCTTCTTTTCGTAAGCGTGTGTTCCTCCGCCTTGAAATCTGGAGATCTCGTCCAAAGTTGCCTCGGATGTGCCAAACTCTAATTCCCATTGGTCATCCAAGTCAAGCAAATGGAAGAGAGCAACATATTCGGCTGCCCAACGAGACAGGGGGATCTTTATGTCTTGAAGGTGCACACTGCCGCATTGTTCACGCTGCCAGAGAGGAAATGTGTCGTTGAGTATGCAAGTGTCGAGATATAACCGGTACATTTCTGCCTGCGGAGGTACTATCCAAGTGGAATTTGTCAAGCGGCGCGATCGCAGACGAGCCAGCCAACTGTGTATTATATGGTTTCCCGATAAACCAGCCCTCAGATCTTTCTTCCAGATAATACTCCAACTGCAATACTCCCCAAGTTCTCTTTCGTCAGTGGATGCCGCGCTTCACTGACCGTCTTATGCACCACAGACCTCTACATGTGATGAGGACTCTGTTCGCTGGTGTCTTATCTACGTGTTAATTTGCGTGGCGCAGGTCGGCCTTGGCAATGTCGACCAGAGACCTCAGCGCAGCATCCACCGCTTGTTCGTCAGCCATTTCTCTGTTATTCGCCCTCTTTGCATTGTTCGCACAGCGCCGCTTGGAAAAACTCTCATGTCGCTGAAAGCTTATCATCGAGAAAAGATGAGCCGCTTTCATTGACTCATTTGCCGGTTCTAACCGGTATTTTACCAAAGCTCGTTTTTCTTCATCAGTCAAATCGCGAGCCCCTCTTTCTGAATGTTCCGGTAAATCATGATGTTATTGCCAATATCCTGTGGAAGAACTATCACATCTATGACACAATCATGTTCTAACTCTAAATCGTATGCAATATCAAACAAGTCTTCTTCGATGTTTCTGTCTACTTTGGGTAGTCTAACCATCAAATCAATATCGGATGTCTTTGAATAGTCACCACGTGCAAAAGAGCCAAACAATTTCATCTCTATGATGTTATGTTTTTTTTCGACGGCTCGTCTGAATTGCTTTGTGATTGCTGCTACTTTATCTTTGTATGTCATTTTGATTTCTCATCTCCGTTTCAACATGACATCTTTAGAATAGTCCTCTAATCAAATCGGCTTTGGCTATCTTGGAATGGTCAGCGACAGGGAACCTCCTTTTGGTCAAAGTGGCATTGTACCGCATCTTTGATATTTTCTTTTAAGTTGTCTAATGTGTCGCCTTCGGTATAAATAGAGTAACCGAGAGATTTGGCGGTGTAACCACCCTCGTCAGAATTTTCAACGATAAATATAATTTCAGTCATAATCTCTGCTAAAATCGGTGGATTCTTTTACCACTGATCCCAAACAAACTCTTCACTTTATTTTTCTATTATAAACCTTCTTATCTGCTTGTCAAATCTTTTATTGACCATATCCTGCATTATCTGTAATATGCTGCGCGAAACGAGCTCGTATGCAGTTGATAGAAACGATACCCAAACTGAAACCACGCCCGGCGGAAGCGCATAAGGGCGACTTTGGCAAGGTCTGCATTATCGCCGGCAGCGTGGGGATGAGCGGAGCGGCGGCCCTTGCGGGTCGCAGCGCCCTGCGTGCGGGGGCCGGGCTTGTGCGCGTGGCGACGCCTAAGAGCATTCTGCCGATAGTGGCTTCGATAGAGCCTTCGTTCACGACTGTGCCGTTGGCGGAGGATGGCGCGGGGCGGATATCGGCCAAGGCGATGCGTGCGATTCTCGATGCTGCGGGGGAAAACGACGCGATGGCGTTCGGGCCGGGCGTGGGGATAAGCGGGGAGCTTCGAGCGATTATAGAGAAACTCATAGAGCAGGATGGATTGAGGTTGGTGATTGATGCGGACGGCCTGAACAACTTAGCGGGGCTTGGAGACTGGCCGGGCAGACTCAAGGCAAAAGCGGTTCTGACACCGCATCCGGGCGAAATGAAAAGATTGTGGGCGGGGCTTTTTAGAGAGGCGCTGCCCGATGATCGGCAGGAACAGGCCGTGCAATTGGCGCAGCGGGCCGGGACGGTCGTAGTCCTTAAAGGCGCGGGGACGGTTGTTACGGACGGCGAGAAGGTTTATATCAATAAGACGGGGAATCCCGGGATGGCGACGGCGGGGTCAGGGGACGTTCTGACTGGAGTAATAACCGCCCTGCTCGGGCAAGGGCTGAGCGATTTTGATGCAGGGGTTTTGGGCGTTTATGTGCACGGGTTAGCCGGTGACATTGCGGCTGAGAGAATGGGCCAGGTTGGGATGATAGCGACGGATATTTCGGACGCGCTGCCCGAGGCTTTTTTGAGGGGATGAATGTCTGGCGAACGTCATAGTAGGATGCAAAGAGCATTCAATGTGGATATAGGCCACGGTACAATGTGAAATCCGAAATACGAAGCACGAAATCCGAAACAAATTCAAATGACGAATTATCAAATGACCAAAACACATGGAGGGCCGGGTTGGCGTGGTAGGAAACCACGCTTGAGCCATTTAGGCTTGAGCGGTCCACCAATCGAGCACGGGCAGGCCCGCAGAGGCCCCTTGCGGGGATGCCCGTGCCACGAGTCAGGGCGAGGCGTTTAAGAGAGTTATGCAGTGGGGACCGCAAATCAATCTGGACAGTTAGTGTGGGCCGCCGTACCGGCGGCCGCTAAACAGCGGGCGCTAAACAGAATGGAGATTGACAATGGGACAGGAAGTAAAGGAGTTTTTTGAGAAGTTTCAACGTGACGCGGCAAAGATGAAGCAGGAAGTTCCCGATGCGATTAACGGTTTTTCGGGCCTGTTCGCAAAGGTGATGGCGGACGGGGCCATCTCGCTGCTGGAAAAAGAGTTCGTTGCGCTGGGGATAGCGGTGGCAATTCAGTGCACGCCGTGCATTAGACTTCACGTGAAGAAGTGCCTTGATGCGGGGGCGACGAAGGAGCAGGTGCTCGAAGCGGCGTCGGTTGCAGTGATGATGGGCGGCGGGCCGGCGTACACGCACATACCGGTTGTGATGGATACTCTCGAAGCGCTGCAGGGCTAAAAGAGGATGTATCCGGGCAGAAATCGGCGGAAAGGGATTTGTATTTTGTTGCCGTTGGCGGGGAAGGGGCTATAATGGCGGGGAATTTGACGGGACTAAGGCAATGGAATGACTTAGAGCATACCTAAAAAGAAAGGATTTTGGCAGGGAAGCTTTGAATTAAGGAGATCACAAATGGAATTGAGTCGTTTGGACCTCGGGGTATTGGCGGTATTCTTCGTTTGTGTGGTTGGCGTGGGCCTGTTCAAGAGCCGCAAAGAGAAAACCAGCGAGGATTATTTCTTAGCGGGTCGGGGCCTGAAATGGTGGCTGATCGGATTCTCGCTGATTGCGGCGAACATCTCGGCCGAGCAGTTTGTCGGGATGTCGGGCCAGGCGGCCAAGAGCTCGATTGGGCTGGCGGTGGCGAGCTACGAATGGATCGCCGCGATTACCCTGGTTGTGGTGGCGTTTTTCTTCCTTCCCAAGTTTCTCAAGAGCGGGATTTTCACAATACCTGAGTACTTGGAGTACCGTTTTAATCATACGGCCCGATTGGTGATGTCGCTGCTGATGGTGATTATCTACCTGGGAGTGACAATCCCAACTGTAATCTATCTCGGGGCCAAGGCGTTGAGTCCGTTGTTTGCAGAAAAGCTGATGGGAATACCGATCAATATTACAACGCTCTCCTGGTTTGTCGGTATCCTTGCGGGCGTATATGTTGCAGCGGGAGGGTTGAAGGCCTGCGCCTGGGCGGACCTGATTCAAGGGTCGGCGCTGATAATCGGCGGCGCGGTGATAATGGTGCTGGCGTTTATGGCGCTGGACAATCCGGGCAGGTTCGAGGGGATCGATGCTGCAGCAGTGACTTCATCATTAGGTGTGGGGGACGGCGCCACATTCGGCGAGAAGTTCGCGGTGCTCAAAGAAGCCAATATGCACATGGTTCTGCCGCGGGCCAGCGACTTTCTGCCGTGGACGGCATTGCTATTGGGGATCTGGATTCCGAACTTCTATTACTGGGGCCTGAACCAATACATTATGCAGAGGACCCTTGGCGCTCACTCTCTGCGTGAGGGGCAAAGGGGCGTGGTGTTTGCGGCTTTCCTGAAGCTGATTATCCCGTTCATCGTGTGCATTCCGGGGATTATTGCGTTCAGACTGTACGCAGGGAAAATGCAGGAAAACGCAATGAACTTGAAGTCGCTGAATAAGCCCGTGCTGGAGGCATTTGAACGGGCCAAGGCGGCGCCTGCCGGGGCAGCGATGGTTATTCCATTCGACAGCGACTTTGCACAGCTACAGCCAAAGCTTGCCGCAGAGGTGCTGACATTCAATGCGGCGGTATTAGGCAAGGCTGCTCCGGCCGGCCAGGACCTCAGGGCACTCAACACAGAACTGCTCAAAGGCGTGACCAAGAGTCACCCCAATGTTGAAGTTCGGCAGGAGCTGGTGGGTTACGACTACGATGGCGCATTTCCGCTGTTGATTCGGTATCTGACTCCGTCGGGGTGGCGGGGATTTGTATTGGCGGCGTTGTTGGGGGCGGTGATCAGCACGTTAGCGGCGATGCTGAATGCGGCTTCGACCATCTTCACAATGGATATCTACAGGGAATGGTTCAATAAGAAGGCGACGCAGAGTGCGCTGGTGCAGGTAGGCCGGTGGTGCGTGCCGATAGGCGTGGTCATCGGGTGTCTGATCGCGCCGGTCCTGGCGAATCCCAGATTCAGTGGCGCTTTTGCGTTCATTCAGGAGTTTCAGGGCTTCGTATCGCCAGGCGTGCTGACGATCTTTTTGTTCGGGTTGTTTGTGAAGCAGACGCCACGGTATTGCGGAGTCTTGGGGCTGATTCTCAGCCCGATTATCTACGGGATTTTGTTCTTCGGCTGGGGCGATATGGCATTTCTGAACCGTATGGGAATTACGGTGGGCGCGATTGCGGCGATTCTGCTGATAGTGACATTGGCCAAACCGATGAAGGAGCTAATTACACTGCCGGAGCAAACGAAGATTGAACTGAGCTGGTCCAAGGGTTCAGTGTACTTCGGCATATTTGTAACGTTTCTGACGGTAGTGCTTTACATCATATTCTGGTAAGAGAGTCCGGACCATAGGAGCCGGAATCAAAAAACGAAAGCAGGCCGTTTGAACGTTTGCGCTGCGAGTCTGGTGGGCCGGAATGGCGACATTTGAGGGCGCTTCAGGCAGGCGAGGAAGAAAGAGCGGCGTGGTCGCTTTGGCCGCGATTGCGCTTGTGGCGGGGCATTTTACTTTTCTGATGGCGTTTTTCGAGGGGGCGATCAGTACGCCGGACGCAAGCAGTTATTTCACCCAGGCAAGGTTGATCGCGCAGGGCTGCAGGACATACGTTGAGCCGGAGTCACCGCTGCAATACGTGGGTATTCACTGGAACCACACAGGCGACAACAGGTATTTCTGCACACATGCGCCAGGCCTGGGTGTAATACTGGCGCCGATCTACAAGGTTTTCGGGCCGAAGGCGACGGTGGCAGTGAACCCCGCCCTTGCGTCGCTGAGCCTGTTGGGGCTCTTTCTGCTCTGCCGGATGTGGGTCGGCGAAGGGTGGGGACTAATAGCTGTAGCGTTGATGGCGGTGAATCCTTTTGCGAATGAGCATGCGCACTTCGGCGATGCTCATGCTGCGGAGAGCTTTCTTCTATTGTGGGGGCTTTTGTTTGTCGCAAAATGGCTGCAGAATCAATCTGCGGGCTGGGCATTCGGGGCTGGGTTGTTTCTGGGTTTCTTGCCGGCCGTTCGCTATCCGAGTGTGCTGTATGTGATTGGCACAGCAGTTTTTGTGCTTCTGTATGCTCGTAAGAGCAGACGCTTTTGGTGCGGCGTGGCGGCGGGCACGGCCGGCGCGGCGATTCCTTTGACGTGGTTGTGCGTTCGCAACCAGATGGCCTTCGGAGCGTTCTGGCGGACAGGGTACTCGTCGGCGCTCCACGTGGAGAAGCTCTTCGGCATAGAGTACCTGGCCGAGTATGCCCTGCCGCACTTGAAAATGCTGCTGACGGACGGCGCCGGATTGACGTTTGCGTTTGGGGCGGTCGGTATCGCAATGCTTTGCGCTCGCAGGGATACGTGGAGGCTTGGGGCGCTGTTTGCGATGTTGGTGATGCCTGTGACTGTGCTGTATATGTCGTTTTTCTGGGGGCCGGATGGGCAGTCAATGCGGTATCTGATACCGACGTTTTTCATTTATTCGATTGCGACGGTATCGGTTTTTACGGAAATCCTGCAGATACATCGTGCCTCGGCTGTTGCCGGTTGCGCGGCGCTTGTTGCGGTAACAGTGCTGTGGGGGCTGCCACAATCGGCGATGAAAATGGCCGGTCTGAAGTCAAGGAACGGGGCGTTGGCGAGAATTGCCGACGCAGTCGAGGAGAATGTCGAGGCGGGGAGCGTATTGGTCGCAGGCGAGGGGATAAGCCAGCATCTGGATTTTGTGGGCAGATGGAAGCTGGCGGATGCGGGGACGCTGGGATTTTCCCGGCCGGGGGAGTCAGGGCCGCCGGAGGGACCGAGGCCGAGACAGATGCCTTTTGAAGAGTTGCGAGGCCAGGTGATGAGGCGGAGCGGGCCGAGGAATGTGCAGGCGATTGAGAGATATGGCGCATTGAAGGACGATGAGCGTTTTGGGGTCTTCTCGCAAGACATTTGGCGGTGGGCGGGCGACAAGGGGAAGGTCTATCTATTGGCAAAGGAGGCGCAGGTGCGGAGATTTGAGATGGAGCTGCCGGCTGGGGACGAGCTTGTGACGGTTGGGAGAGTGGAGCTTCCTGTGGATCGACGATTCGAGAACCCGGGTGGCGGCGGGTCAGGACGCGGGGCGAGGCCGAGCGGGCCGAGGCGCCAGGATGGGCAGCGGGGAGGCGCGGGAGGTATGCCGATGGGTCTATTGGAGCCCAACCGGATATTCGACCTTGCAATTGATGGGGAGCCGCTGCTTATAGTCGAGTGGAGAAAAAGATTGCAGCGGTAGGTCGATATTGTGTGCACTCGGTGCTTGATGTTTGCAGGGGGACGGGGTATATTGCAGGCGCCCTTATCTGGATTGTTCCGGTTCGGCCATCCCCAAGCTCCGCTTGAGGCTGCCACCCAGTCAATCAGTAAGCTGACGTTCAGTGGCGAGAATTAGAATACGGGCAATTTGAAGGCGGGAGCAGTGGAATGGAATTGACTAAGGAAGGACAGGCGGCGATAGAGAAAATCAGGCGGTTCGCCAAAGGGAACAAGCTCGATATTGCGGGCGGGAAGGTTCGGCGAACATCGTCGCGGTTTTGCTTAGGGGTCGAGCACGGGGACTATAACGGGACGGAGCTTTTCGGGGTGGCGACGGACCGGTTTATCTGGATGGCGTATAAGGGCAACGGGACGGACAAGGTTCGGCTGTTCAGCGGGAATTTCCCGAATGACGGGGTCGTGGAATTCAAATTAGGGCAGGTGCCGGCGCCGAAATCGAAGGAGACGGCGCATACGTGGGGCAGGTTTGCATACGGAGTCGATTATATCCTCAGACGGGAAGGCCACGAGCTTGCGCAGGGGATGGACGGGGTAATATACGGGAATATCCCTGGCGGCGGGATGAGCCGGTCGGCGTCGCTGAGCCTGAATTTGATACTGTCACTGTTGGATGTGAACGGCATCGAGATCGAAGACAAGATGACGATTGTCGATTTGGCGCAGGCGGTGGAGAACGACTATATCGGGTCGCCTTGCGGGAAGCTGGACCAGATTATGATACTGTTCGGCAAGGATGGGATGGGGACATACTACAACCCGGCGAAGAGGTCGGTGGATTACGTGAACCTGGGCGCGGGGGCAACCGACTTTAGGATAGTTGTGATGGATACGGGTACGGAGCGGCCGGGCTTGGAGAAATCGACGTACAAGATTCGACGGGCAGAGTGCGAGAAATTGGCTTCGATAATAGGCAAGGCCGGCTACAACGTGAAGTGCCTGACGGATGTGAAGGATGAAGCGCTCTACGAAGAGATTATGGGCAAGTTCGCAGGGAAGCACCCGGATTTGTGCGACCGGCTGAAATATATCTTCGCGGCGCAGAAGAGGTTCTACGAGATGCTCGATGCGTGGAAGTCCGGGGATATCGAGACGGTCGGGCGGATATTCAGGGAGGACGGGATTGGGCTGCGAGATGATTACAGGATATCGGGGCCGGAATTGGAGACGATGTGCGATATAGTTCGGACGGCGCCGGGCGTATTGGGGGAGCGGATGTTGGGCGGCGGCGACAAGGGGGCGTCGGGGGCCTTGGTTCGGGCCGAGAGCGTGGATGCGGTGCGGAAGGCTGTTGGTACGGCGTATCCGCGGAGCCGGCCGGCGTTTGCGGATAAATACGCGGTGCACGTGTGCAAGGTGGTGGACGGCGTGCAAGTGTATGAAGGGGTATTGTGAGATTGATTCGCCTGCGGCGATTTTATTTTGAAATAGATTCCTCCGCTGCGGCACGATAAATCGTGCCTCCGGTCGGAATGACCTAATTGAAAAGTAAGCAAGGATGTAATATGGGACAAGAGACCGGGACACCTGTGAGTAAAGGCGAATATAAGGCGGTCGTGTCTTCGAACAGGCAGATCGGGACGAGCTTCTATAAGCTCAAATTGGAGTTTTCCGGCGCTGGGGCGGCTGCGTTCGGGCAGTTGCGGCCGGGGCAGTTCGCACAGTTGGATGTGAGCGGGGCCGCCCTGCCGCCGCCGGAGAAGATACCGCAGGAGTTGGCGGACGCGGCGAGGCGGGAGATACTCTTGCGGCGGCCTTTTAGCTTTACGGACGTCACGAGGCACGGGGACAAGACGGCCGCAGAAATTCTTTATTGCGTCGTGGGGCCGGCGACGCTGCGGATGACGACGTTGAAGGCGGGCGATTCGCTCAGCGCAATCGGACCTTTAGGCAAGGGCTTCCAGACGCCGCAGGGCAAGAAGATGGCGATATTGGTCTTCGGAGGAATGGGGACGGCGCCGATACAGCATTTAGCAAAGGACTTAGCGTCCGAAGAGCGGCAAGGCAATATCGAGGTCGTTGCGTTTGCGGGCGCCAAGACGGTGCGGGAGCTGCCGTTCGAGAAGCGGATGGACGAGATTTCGCAGGAGCTGGGGTTCTCAATACGGGAGTTTGCGAAGTATGGGATCGAATCAATGCTTGCGACGGACGACGGCTCGGCGGGATTCCACGGGCTTGTGACCGATTGCTTTGTGCAGTGGCTAAAGGAGAATCACCCGGAGCCGAAGGGCACGATCATATATAGCTGCGGGCCGGAGCCGATGATGGCCAAGGTGGCGGAGATTGCGAAGAGCAGGTACATCGACTGCCAGGTGAGTATGGAGCGGCGGATGGCGTGCGGGATCGGGGTGTGCCAGAGCTGCGCGGTGGAATGCAGAATCGAAGGCTCGAACGAGACGGTCTATAAGATGTGCTGTGAAGACGGGCCAGTCTTCGATGCGAAGGAGATCGTTTTCTAACGAGAGATCTCGCAGCCTGCATAGCAAATATGTATATATATGTTCCTTTCCAAAAGGAATGAAACGTGGAAATATTCGAAAGAGACGGCCATAAAGTCATTTGGGGTGAAGCAATTGAAGTACTCTCCAGTGAGATAAAGGACAAGTCTATAGATCTGGTGTTCGCTGATCCTCCGTATAACATTGGGAAAGATTTTAATGGGAGGAAAGACAAGTGGGAATCAGAGGAAGCATATCTCAAATGGAGCTACGAATGGCTTGATCTGTGTGTGAACAAACTGAAACCCAGTGGAAGTCTGTACGTGATGGCGTCAACCCAGAATATGCCATATTTTGATATCTACCTGAGAAAACGCCTGTCCATTCTTTCCCGGATTATATGGTTCTACGACAGTTCCGCAGTCCAAGCCAGAAACTACTATGGATCGCTGTACGAACCTATATTGTTTTGCGTTAAAGGCAAGAATGACTATGTCTTTAATGCAGAGGACATCATGGTTGAGGCAAGAACAGGCGCTGTAAGAAAGCTAATAGACTATCGCAAGAGCGTTCCAAGAGAGTACAACTCCAGAAAAGTACCTGGCAACGTGTGGCGGATTCCGAGAGTAAGGTACCGTATGGAGGAATATGAAGAGCATCCTACTCAGAAACCTGTATCGCTATTGGAGAGGATTGTCAGGGCGAGCAGCAACCCGGGTGATGTTGTGCTAGACCCCTTTGCCGGGACATTCACGACCTCTTATGTTGCCAAGGAAGCGGGCAGGAAGTCCATTGGGATAGAAATAGAAGAGGAGTATGTGAGAATTGGATTGAGAAGGTTAGAGATATGCTCAGAATACAAAGGACAGCCTCTGGAAAAGAAACGGCGATCATTTGAGTCCGGCAAAGCTGAACGACAAGCTACGCTGAACTTCTCGGAAGGATAGAGATGGAGCACGAATTTACCGCTGAAATCAAGAAGATCCTAAAGCAAAGGTTCGGTAAGTCTGCCGAGCAGATCTTCTCTGAAACTCAGATCATACAATACCTTAACATAAAGACAAAGTCTGCAAGCAAAGGTTCAAAGTCGCGAGGGAGTTTTGCGAACTTATACGCAATCTACGTGCTGGTGGAGGACTATCTATCCAAGGGATTCCACAAGTCAGGGACATACACGGAGTATGAAGGCGCGATATTCAGCAGTCTATTGAAGAGACAAAGGGAATTGCCCTTCGGACAGAAGCTTCAGAATCATGCTCTGAATCACAGAATGAATGAAGAATTCAAGAAGTACTTTCCGACCTGTGACTACATTCCTATCCTAAGGAGTCCAGAAACGAACCGATACTGGTTCAATGAGAACCTGCTAAAAATCAGGCTCGGTAAAGGTCATGTCAATATAGCCGACGCCGTAACTGAGATTATTGGCGCTTACATCGAAGCCAAGAGAAGCGCCTTCGAGAAGTTCATTGCGTTCTGTGAGCAGGCTCAGAACCTTGAGGTAGGCGAACTGATTGAGTTCATTGGCAGTCTGGTGAAACCGACCGTAGATGCCAGGATATTCGAGATAATCAGCTACAGCATACTGAAGTATTATTATCACAACCAACAGATCTATTGGGGATTTGAAATTGACAAGATTCAAGAGGACAAACTGAAGCTTTACAAGACCGGACGGACAAATGCAAACGACGGGGGAATCGATTTTGTGATGAAGCCACTGGGCCGCTTTTTCCAAGTAACAGAAACTGTGGACGTGAACAAGTACTTCTTGGATATTGATAAAATCGAGAAGTACCCGATTACGTTTGTCGTGAAGTCTTCAGATACCGTGTCCAATTTGAGAAGGAAGATAAAAGAACAAGCCGAGAGGCAGTATTCGATCAAGGCGATAGTGTCTCGCTACATGAGATCTATCGAAGAGATAATCAATATACCGTCTCTGTTGGCCAGATTCAGGGAGGCCGTTGATCAGAACCATCTAATCGATATTCTGGACGAGGTGGTAAGGCAGAGCAAGGTAGAGTTCAGTTATGAGGATGACTATGATATCAGTGAGTACGGAGACGGGGAATTGTCCGAGCAGGACGGAAATTAGGAGGACAAGGACGCCAATCCCTGCTGTCCACATTTGCAGGCATAAGTCTCGGAGTGCCAACAACTAAGCCCCCAAATGAATTTGCGGGCGAAATACGAATCGAGATTGCCGCGTCCGCTAGAGGCGGACTCGCAATGACGGACAACATAGATTCCTGCTTGCGCAGGAATGACAAACGAAGGTGAGCATGGCAGCGAGCGTTGATATTTCAGTTGAGTTTGGGAAATTGAAGCTGGGCAATCCGGTATTCACGGCGTCGGGGACGTGCGGGTATGCGAATGAGCTGGGGCAGTTTATGGATATTGACTGCTTAGGCGGGTTTATCACAAAGAGCATTACGGCCAAGCCGAGGAAGGGGAATGCGACGCCCAGGATAGTCGAGACGGATGCTGGGATGCTCAATGCTATCGGGCTGGCCAATATCGGGGTGGAGAGATTCATCGAGGAGAAGCTGCCGATCCTGGGGAAAATGAAGGCGGCGGTGTTTGTGAACGTTGCGGGCGAGACAATCGAGGAGTATGTGACGGTCGTCGCGCGGCTGGCCAATGATGAACGAATAGCGGGATTCGAGCTGAATATAAGCTGTCCGAACGTGGCGGTGGGCGGGATAATGTTTGGCACGAATACGGAGCAAGTGACTGAGATTACCTCGGCGGCGAAAAAGGCGGCGGGCCAGAAGATGCTGATGGTGAAGCTGACGCCGAGCGTTACGGATATTGCGGTGATTGCGCAGGCGGCGGTCGATGCCGGGGCGGATGCTCTTAGTCTAATCAATACGTTCACGGCAATGGTTATCGACATTCAAACCCGCAGGCCGATCCTGGCCAACAGGACGGGCGGACTGTCGGGGCCGGCGATAAAACCGATAGCGGTCTATTTAGTCAATAAGGTCTATAACGAGGTGGCGAAGGCACGGGGGATACCGATTCTGGGGATGGGCGGAATAAGGACCGCTTCGGACGCTGTTGAGTTTATTATCGCGGGGGCGTCGGCGGTGGCGGTGGGCACGGCGAGCTTTATCGAGCCGGGCTGCGCAGCGAAAATCATAGAGGGGATTGGGAAGTATTGCGCGGAGAATGGGATTGCGAGCGTCAAGGAGCTGGTCGGATCGCTGCAAGGATAGACCTTGGGAACTCGAAATCCGAGGCACAATCCGCCAGAACGAAGGCGGACACGAATGCGAAATGGTTCGACAAGCTCACCATCCTGAGCAATGTCGAAGGACAAACTCAAAACACAAATGATCGAATGACCAAAACGGAATGTGAAGGTGGGCACAGCCCACCCTGCCAGGGTAGGGGTAGAACAAGACGTTTCTTTCTGGATTCCTGCTTGCGCAGGAATGACAGGACAAGATTGGAGATTGGCATTATGAACAAGCGTCTGTGGCAATTCGACGGTAGTTTGAGGTGGGTTGTTTTCGCGGCGGTATTGATGTTGACGGCTGCGGTTTCAGGAAATCCGGCGGCGACTGCGGGGGGACAGGCGCTCAGGTTGGATGAGCGTGAGGCGGGGCCGGGTGAATGGGGGTACCGCCCTGCCGATGGGTCCGTGTCGAGCGTGAATCCGCCGAGCTTTAGCTGGCGGCCTACGGCTGGGATGAGGTGGGAGATTGAGTGCGCAACGGATATGGATTTCAAACAGGTAGAATACCGTGCGAGCGATATTGAGTTCAACGTGCACTGCCCGGACCGGGTTTTCAAGGCGGGTAAATACGCGTGGCGGTATCGCGGCAAGGACAGTCAGGGGCGATACACGAATTGGAGCCAGGGCCGGACGTTTACTATTGGGGGTGACGCGGCGGCGATGCCGATGCCGGGGCGCAAAGAGCTGATTGGGCGGATACCGAAGAGCCATCCGCGGCTGTTTATGCGGCCGGAGAATCTGGGGCGACTGCAGGAGCTGGCGCGTGGGAAAATGAAGGCGGAATACGAACAGCTCGTCGCAGAGAGTGAGCGGTTGCTTGCCAGGCCGCCGGCAACGAAGGAGCCGCCGAAGTACCCGGAGGGTATTGAGCAAGGAAGCGAGGCATGGCGGGAGATTTGGTGGGGCAACCGGGAGTACACGATAAGGGCGCTGAACGGGGCGGCGACGCTGGCGTTTACTCGGTTACTCGGCGGGCAGGAGAAATACGGGCTTGAGGCCAAGCGGATACTAATGGAGTGCGCAAAGTGGGACCCCAAAGGCAGCACGGGGTACCGGTATAACGATGAGGCGGGGATGCCTTATGCGTATTACTTCTCGCGGGCATATACGTTTGTCAACGACCTGCTGAGCGAACAGGAAAAGGAGATTTGCCGGGGCGTGATGAAGGTGCGCGGGGAGGAGATGTACGCGCATCTGTGTCCGCGTCATCTGTGGCAGCCTTACGCGAGTCATTCGAACCGGGCGTGGCACAAATTGGGCGAGGTGGGGATAGCGTTTTTGGGAGAGGTCGAGGGGGCGGAGGACTGGGTGTGGTTTGCGATGAACGTCTTCTATAACGTCTATCCGGTGTGGTCCGACGAGGACGGCGGGTGGCACGAGGGCGTGAGCTACTGGTCGAGCTACATCGGCCGGTTCACGTGGTGGGCGGACGTGATGCGGGAGGCGATGGGGATTGACGCATACGATAAGCCGTACTTTTCGAAGGTCGGTTATTATGCGATGTATCTTATGCCGCCCGGCAAGGTCAGCGGAGTATTCGGCGATGGGGCAAACCGCACAAAGGCATCAAGTCTCGTGCCCCTGATGAGCGAGCTTGCGGCGCAGGCGGGCAACGGACACTGGCAGTGGTACGTGGAACAGATGGGCGGGCCGTCAGCGACATCGGGCTACATAGGATTCATCCGGGGCGCGCTGCCCAAGGTCGAACCTAAGGCGCCCGAGGACCTGCCAGCGTCGCGGCTGTTTGGAGGCATCGGCCAAGCCTATCTTAACACAACTCTGACCAGCGCCGACGAGGACGTACAGGTTGCGTTCAAGTCGAGTCCGATGGGCACACAGTCGCACGGCAGCGAGGCGAACAATTCGTTCGGGCTGTGGGCGTACGGGCAGCGATTGCTGATCCGCACCGGGCATTATTACAACTATGGAGGCCCGCATCACCGGGACTGGATGTGGAGCACGCGGTCGGTGAATAATATAACGGTGAACGGGCAAGGGCAAGGCAAGCGTACACCTAACGCGCGAGGCGAAATTGTCGGCTTCAAAACGACTCCGTCAGTCGATATCGTTGTCGGCGAGGCGGGGTCAGCGTACGAGACGCCCTTGAATCGTTTTACGCGAGCGATACTCTTTGTCAAGCCCGACTTGGTGGTTGTTTATGACCGGCTTGCGGCCAAAGAGCCTTCGACGTTCGAGTACTGGCTGCACGCGGTCAACAAAATGGCCGTGAAGAACCAGCACGATATCCAGGTCCAGAACGGTGATGTGGTTTGTGATGTCGATTTCATGACCCCTGGCGAACTGAGTTTCAAGCAAACAGATCAGTATGACCCGAATCCTGAACCACAGATAACGCTGCGAGAGTGGCACCTTACGGCAGAAACAGCCGAGAAAAAAAGAGAGATGGAATTCGTGACACTGTATCGTCCGCACAGAACGGCAGATGAGGTGGTGAAGAAGGCCGCTCTGGAGACGATTGTGGGGGAAGGTTACGTTCTAACGGTTGGGCTGTCCGATGGCGAGGTTGTGATGCTTCTGCCAATTGATGAGCAGGCTACACTTGCAAGCGAGGGCTTGAGCAGCAAAGGGGCGATCAAGTGCCGGCTGAGACGGGCGGGCCGGGAGGAAATTGTCGGACTGGACAAATAAGCGGGGCCTTGGAAGCGGCCATCCCCAAGCCCTTCGGGCTTGAGGCTGCCACCCTGGGGAGGATTGAGATTGGCGCTGCGGCGCGCCTATATTGTGCCACGGAAATTGGCCACACCCAATAATCGGGGCGGGTAAAGGGTTGCTTGACGTTTGAGCGGGATTCGGGTATGTTTGTCGGCATTAAGTAGCTGATGTGGAATTCAGAGTACAAACGTATCTGGATTCCTGCTTTCGCAGGAATGACACTGTGCGATGGAGATCAGACGGCGACGTAGGTACTGCCTATAGTGGACGTATGAAGGAGCGAAACGGCATGGTAAGAGATATGGAGCAGTTATATTCGGAGCGGATGAATCGGTACGTTACGGCGATGCGGAACGAGAAGCCGGATATGATACCGATTCGGCCTTTTGTTGCGGAATTCACGGCGAAGTACGCGGGCTATACGTGCCAGGAGGTGACGCACGATTACCAGAAGGCGTTCGCGGCGGCGCGGAAGTGTGCGGCGGATTTCGACTGGGACGCGGTGGTCGGCAATATGGTGTATGTATGGACGGGGCTGACTGAGGCCATCGGGACAAAATACTATGCGGTTCCCGGTATTCATATCCCGCCGAGCACGGGTTTTCAGTATCTTGAGCCGTCGGAGGAGGAAGCGTTTATGAAGGCGGACGAATACGACCAGCTCATTGAAGACCCGACGGGGTTCCTGTTCAACGTTTGGCTGCCGCGAATTTCCGCCGACGTAAGCGCTATGGGCGAAAAGACGTCGATGCGGAATAATCTGTCGTTTCTCAAGGGCGGGATGGCGATGCTGAGCTATTTCAGCGCGTTTGGGACACAGAATGCGCTTCTGCGGAAGGAATCAGGGACGGTTTCGGCGATTTCCGGGATTCTCAAGGCGCCGCTGGACATCATCGCGGACAAGCTTCGAGGGTATTTGGGCCTGGTGACGGATTTAATGGAGCGGCCGAAGAAGGTCCTCGCGGCGTGCGAGGCTTTGATGCCACATCTGACGCACGTGGCGCTTTCGGGTGCGGACCCGGATAAAAATGTTCCAATAGGATTCTGGATGCACCGGGGGTGCGTGCCTTTTGTTTCGATGGAGCACTTTAAGAAGTTCTTCTGGCCGACGCTCAAGCCGATTATCGAGGAGATATGGTCGCACAGGCATCAGGTCTTATTTTATGCGGAGGGCGATTGGAACGCTCACTTGGATTCGTTTGTGGAGCTGCCGGAGGGTTCAATCGTTTATCACGTTGACCAGGCGGACATCTTCGAGGCGCATAAGAAAATCGGGCACAAGTTCTGCATCAGCGGCGGGATCCCGAATTTCCTCTTAGGCTATGGGACGCCCAAGCAGGTGCGCGAGCGCTGCAAGCAGGTGATTGACGGGGTCGCGGGCGACGGCGGGTATATTATGGACGCCAGCGCGATTGTGCAGGATGACGCCAAGGTGGAGAATATGAAGGCGATGACGGAGTTCACACGGGAATACGGCGTTTATTGAATTGATTGGTGATTATTGATTAGTGATTATTGCTTAGTGATTATTGCTTGTTTGCCAGCACTCGTTCGCTAAATAGGAGTTGTTCGAATGGTCAAAGAAAAGAGGGTCGAGAGAAAGCCGGGGGTTTGTATTCCCTGGGAAGAGAAGGTCAAAGAGCTGCCGGAGATCAAGGGCGATA
The DNA here is from genome assembly GCA_964354365.1 of uncultured Pirellulales bacterium. Classification (GTDB taxonomy): domain Bacteria; phylum Planctomycetota; class Phycisphaerae; order Sedimentisphaerales; family Anaerobacaceae; genus CAYGZM01. The sequence goes on along the minus strand of CAYGZM010000030.1, from coordinate 8,589 downwards.
AGAAACTCGTCAAGCGTGTATGGGAAGATGTTGACGGGCTGGGGTACGTCTATATCTGGCAGTGTCTGCTGTCATTTTAGGTATCGTCGTTCGTGAAGCGTGAAACGTGAAGCGACAGTATGCCGGTGGTTGAGCTGGAGGCAGAAGTATGAACATGAGGCAACGTGTTACACGGCGTGAGTTTTTGAGAAGAACCGCAGGGGTCGCTGGAAGTGCGTTGGCGATTCCTTACGTTGTGCCGTCGGCGGCACTCGGGAAAGCGGGAGCGGTCGCACCGAGCAACCGGATAACAATAGGGTTTATCGGGGTAGGCGGGCACGGAATTGATATGAATGTGCGGACGTTTCTGGGCCAGCCGGACGCCCAGGCGGTTGCGGTTTGCGACGTGGACAGCAACAACATAAACAAGGCCCGCGATATAGTGAACCAGAAGTACGGGAATACGGACTGCGCGACATACAAGGATTTTCGAGATGTTATCGCGCGGGATGATATCGATGCGGTGATGGTATCGACGCCGGACCACTGGCACGTCCCGATTTCGATAGCTGCGCTTCAGGCGGGCAAGGACGTAGAGTGCGAGAAGCCGACTCTGACGGTCCGTGAAGGGCGGGCTTTGGTCGAGACGGTGAAACGATACAACCGCGTTTTTCAGTGGTCAACGGAGGACAGGTCGGTCTATGAGTACCACCGGATGTGCGAGCTGGTCCGCAACGGGCGGATAGGCAAGGTGCATACTGTCCGGGTGGAGCTGCCGAGCGGTCCGAATGACCCCGGGAACCCGACGCCGATGCCCGTGCCGCAGGAGTTGGACTACGATATGTGGCTTGGGCCTGCGCCGTGGGCGCCATATACGAAGGACCGGATACACTGGAACTTCCGCTGGATAGAGGATTATTCGGGGGGACAGTTGACGGACTGGGGGGCGCACCTGCTGGATGGGGCGCAGTGGGGAAACAACAGCGAGCACACCGGGCCGGTGGAGGTCGAGGGCAAGGGCGTATTCTGTGAAGGCGGGCTTTATGATACGGCGAAGGAGTACCATATTGAGTACAAGTACGCCGACGGTGTTACGCTGGTCGTGAAATCGGGGAACCCGAGTCTTAGGTTTGAGGGGAGCGATGGGTGGATCGGAAACGTGGGCTGGCGGGCGCCGCTGCAGGCGGAGCCGAAATCAATTTTGGATTCGGTGATTGGGCCGAACGAGATTCATCTCTACACGTGCCAGGGCGGCGAGCAGAGGAATTTTCTTGATTGCATCAAGTCGCGCAAGGAGTGCTACTTCCCGCCTGAGATAGGCCAGCGGTGCTTTACGATTGCGCATATCGGGAATATCTCGATGCTGTTGGGCAGGAAGCTGAAATGGAATCCCGACAAGGAGGAATTTGTGAATGATGAACAGGCCAGCCGGATGCTGTCGCGGTCGATGCGAAGCCCGTGGCACCTGTAGGATTTACTATGTCCGATTCTCTATTTACTCAAACTGACCGATTCGCCTTGTCATACCTGCGAAAGCAGGTATCCAGTAGTGTGGCGGGTGAGTGGATTCCCGCTTTCACGGGAATGACACATTGTGCTATATTGCTGTCGCATAGGGACTTATCGTCCTGTTTTCTTGAATACCGGTCAGTTTGAGTAATTACAATTGAGAACCAATTACGTTTTGCCAACCATAGCGTGTAACGGGAAGGAAGACATTATGGAAGTTTCAAGGAAGAATATTTGGGTGGTTTTGTTGTCTGTGGGGATATTTTTTCTGACGGCGGCGACAATTGCCGAGGGCAGTGACAGAGTGGAGCTGCTTGGGAGCGACTTTTCGCAGTGGCGGGGCAGCACCGGCGATTGGCAGATTGCGGGCGATACTTTAATGAATCCGCAGGACGAGAAGCTGCTGAGCAGCAAGCCGGGCAGCGGGGTCATTGTGAACGGGCCGACGGGCAGGACGGTAAACATACTGAGCAAGGCGGAATTCGGGGACGTGCGGGCGCACGTTGAGTTTATGGCGCCGAAGGGGTCGAATTCCGGCGTGTATTTTATGGGGCGGTACGAGATCCAGGTTTTCGATAGCTGGGGCGTGAAAGAGCCGCACTATTCGGACTGCGGCGGTATCTACGAGCGGTGGGACGACAATAGAAATCCGCAGGGATTCGAGGGACACGGGCCGCGCGTCAACGCCTCGCGGGCGCCGGGGCAGTGGCAGAGCTTCGATGTTATCTTTCGGGCGCCTCGCTTCGATAAGCAAGGACGAAAAATCGCCAACGCCCGATTTGAGGAGGTCGTGCACAATGGGATTGTGGTGCATGCTGACGCGGAAGTGACGGGTCCGACGCGGGCGAGCACCTGGAACGATGAAAAGACTGCCGGGCCCCTTATGCTTCAGGGCGACCACGGGCCGGTTGCGTATCGGAACATACGGATCGAGCCTGCGGGGCCGAATCCGTTCTTTGCGATGGATACGGCAACGAAAGACGCCAAGCACCAAAGCGCAAAAGAGCAGGTCGAGATGGTCAAGGCGCTGGGATATGCGGGGATGGGGCCGACAGCGGGCGCTGGCCTGGCCGAGTTGGCCGGTGAGCTGGAGAAGAACGGCCTGAGACTCTTTGCGGCTTATCTCGGCGCAAATATCGGCCCGGGGGAGCAGAAATATGGGCCGGAATTGAAACAGACGATTGAGATACTGAAGGGGAGCAACTCTATGCTCTGGCTGTTTGTCCAGAGCAATAAGGACAAGCGGTCTTCGCCGGAGGGCGATGACCGCGCGGCCGAAGTGATCCGGGAGATTGCGGATTTGGCGGCGGCGAACGGCGTGCGGGTGGCGCTGTACCCGCATACCGGGTTCTGGGTGGAGCGGGTGGAAGACGCGGTCCGAGTGGCCAAGAAGGTGGACAGGAAAAACGTGGGGGTGACTTTCAATCTGTGCCACTGGCTGATGGTGGATGACGAAAAGAATGTCGAACCGCTGATAAAGGCGGCGATGCCTTATCTTTTTGTGGTGACGATCAACGGCGCCGATAGCGGCGCAAAGGACTGGAAAGGGCTGATCCAGACACTGGACCGAGGCTCGTTCGACGTGGGCAAGCTCCTCAAGATGCTTGCAGACTGCGGCTACACCGGGCCGATAGGATTCCAGGGCTACGGAATCGGCGGCGACGCTTACGATAATCTCAAGCGGACGATGGATGCATGGCGCAAGCTGTCGCGTGCCTTGGTGGCGGAATAGAACCGACTCTAGAGAATGCCGAGACGCAGAGGTGGAATAACGTGGTGGAAATCGTATGGAGGATGTTTTTGACAGATTTCTCCGCTCGCTTCGCTCGGTCGAAATGACAGTGTGTTGAGAAAAGATATGGAGACCCTTAAGCTGCTGCGTGATTATTTTCCGATGGCGGTGTTTACCGGCCGGTGCCTTGTGTTCATCAGCGAGGACTGGCGAGTCGAGTTGACGGAGCATAAGGACAAGGATTTCAGCAAGTCGGGTGCGGAGCCTTCGATTATACGAATCCGGATATCCAAGAAGGCGCTGGACGGCGAGTTTATCACCGGGCACTACGAGGATTTTCAGCTTG
>CAYGZM010000030.1:0-4923 GCA_964354365.1 uncultured Pirellulales bacterium | reverse complement strand
AAGAAGGCGCTGGACGGCGAGTTTATCACCGGGCACTACGAGGATTTTCAGCTTGAATCGCTGGGCGAGCTTGCCGAGCAGATTGAGAAGTACGTACAGTTGGCGATTGGCAGAAACATTAGAGAGATATAGCGTTGAGCGGTCGGCAAAGAGTATTAGCCGCCCGGCGTTTATGATATATGGGCGAGCTATCCCTTAAAGAGGCTGATGGGGGAGTGGTTTTCACAGCGAAGGTGGTTCCCGGGAGCAGCAGGACGGCCATTTGCGGGCTTCTGGACGGGATGCTGAAAGTCAAAGTCTCTGCGGCCCCGGAGAAGGGCAAAGCCAATCAATGCCTTGTGAGCCTGCTGGCCGGGCAGCTCGGCGTGAAGAAGAGCGCCGTCAGTATAGTGTCCGGCCACGGCAGCGCCGTCAAAAGAGTGCAGGTTTGCGGCATCACGAGCGCGACGCTGCTGGCAAAACTGAATCTAAACACGCAGCACAATATATCGACAGGATAATCCATTGATGATGGATAAATCATCTCTGCTTTCGTCGGGAGGCGCGGAAGACCCGACCTCGCTGAAGTATATGCTGCGGCTGGCGACGCCGATGATCGTGACGACGTTATCGTTCACGATTATGCAGTTCGTGGACAGGTTAATGGTGTCGCGCCTGGGAACTGATGCTCTGGCGGCTATACTACCGGCGGGCTTCGTCAGCTTCCTGCCTAGCGGCTTCGCGATGGGGGCGATGGCAAGCCTCAACACGTTCGTGAGCCAGAGTCTCGGCAGAGGCGACAAGGAGGGCTGCTCGAGCTATTTCTGGCAGGTGATTTGGATGGGGACGGCTTATTTCCTGGTCGCGCTGGCGGTCATGTGGCCGACGGCCCCGTGGATATTCAGATTTATGGGGCAGCCGGAGGGAATAATAGATATGGAGGTGATATATCTTAGGATTATGCTCTACGCTCACGTTCTGGCGGTGGTCAACTGGTCAGGCAACCAGTTCTTTATGGGCATACACCGGCCCGTTATCACGATGATCGCATCGCTATGCGGACAGGTGGTCAACGTAGTAGTCAACTATCTCCTGATTTTCGGGAAGTTCGGGTTTCCGCGGATGGAGATTGCGGGGGCGGGGTGGGGGACGTTCATCGGGATAACGGTTGCAGGCGCGGTTAATATGGCCGTGTTCCTAAGCGGCGGGATGAATCGGGATTTCGGGTCGAGGCGGTTGCTGAGGGTCAATTTCGACAAGATATGCAGCTTGCTGAAGGTCGGACTGCCGGCGGGGTTCGGACTGATGCTGGACGTGGCGTTCTGGGGAATGATCCTGTTCTGGCTGGTGGGAAGACACGGCACGGAGGTGTTGGCTGCAACCAGCGCGGTGCTTTCGTACGGGAGCCTGGCGGTGATGCCGGTGGTTGGAATCGGGACGGCTCTGTCGGCGGCGGTGGGCAAGGCAATCGGGGAGGGACGCAAAGACCTTGTGGCGAAACAGACGAGTGTGTGCCTGCGGATCGGGCTGGCTTATATGGGACTGGTGGGTATGTGCTTTCTGGTATTCAGGAGCGGGCTGATGAGGTTCTGGTCGAATGATCCGACGGTAATCGAGGCAGGGGTGGATATCCTTGTTTGCGCGGCGTTCTACCAGGTTTTTCAGGCTGTGCGGACTATTTACGCCGGCTCACTGCGTGGGGCGGGGGATACGCTTTGGCTGGGAGTGGTTTCATCGATCGGGGCGGCATTTATACTGGGGCTGGGTGGGTGGCTCGTGACCGAGCTGCTGCCGTGGACAGGGTATATGGGTCCGTGGACTGCGGCGGCTGTGAGTATCGCGGCGGTGGGGCTGGCCAACGGCTGGCGGTTCAAGAGCAACCGGTGGATGAAGATAGATTTGTTCAAGCGGCCGCCGCTCGCCGTGCCCGTTCAGGATGGAGCAGTCGTTGAGTAGTACTCGTACTTCGTATGTCGTATATCGCATTTCGCGGCGACGACCAGCGAATTACGTGGAAGTCGAGGTCCGGTCCGCTTTGTGTATAGGCGGGCGTCAGTTGGCGATAGGTTTTACAATGATGTTGCGGACGGCTCCGGCGGTCTGCCAGGTTGCTATGCCGAGCGGCTGGGAGAGATCGACCTCCGGCCTGATCCCGATTTTTCGGCCTTCAATCTCAACATCAACGAGGCCTTCATCGTCGAGCCAGGCCTGAATCTTTTTAGGCGTGACTCGGAGGCGGACGTGATACCATTTGCCGTTCTCGAATGAGATAAGGCGGGTGGTTTCGTTGTTGGCGGCGTCGTAGTAGTCAAGATTTGACAATCCGCAGACACCGCCGCCCCAGCCGCCGAGGATTAGCGAGCAGGGCTTGTCGGCAACGGGAAAGGTCAGGCCGCAGAAGAAATCATTGCCCGTGACGCGCATCGCATCGAGAGTAATTTCATAGTTCTGGCGAATGAGCGGGCCGGCCCAGTTGATTCCGGTCATATCGTTGCCCATTTCCATATAGATTGCGCCGTCCTTGACATAGACCTTGCCCTGGCCCCCGAAATCGGTGATTCTCCAGTTGCCGAGCGACTTGCCGTCGAAAAGGCTGGTTTCCGTTGTGATTATTTCCGCCGGGGCGTTTGGCTCGTATGGCGCAGCCGGGGCCGAGACTTTTGGCTCATTGGGCGCAGCGGGCGTAGAGGGGGCAGAGGCATCAGGCTCATTCGGCGCAGGCGGGGCAGGAGGGCTTGACCGGCGACATCCCGCGAGGATGAGCAGGCCGATGAGCAGGACTGCACATAGACAATTGCGCGGGGTGGAACGCGTCGCGAACAATATCGGTCGAAGGAAAGTGCAATTGGCGTTGGCGTGTCTGGTAATCATAGTGTTTCTCCGAGTACAAGAAAATTACGTTGCACAGCATAGCCGTAGTGCTTAGATTATGCAATGATTATTTGACGTGGATGGGCGATTTTTGCCGGGGTGATTTTGGCAAAAAGAGCAAAGGAAGAGGGCCTGTCGGACGATAAAGTTCTTGAATGCAGATACTTGTGACGGAGCAGCCTGTGTCGTGGGCGGTTGGAGAAGAGGGGCCGCTGCCGTCGGAAAGAGCCGAATACTGAATAGAGCGCCGGAAGTAATGAAGAAGGCTATATTAGCAGCAATTTGCGTTTTGGTTCTCTGGCCGGGGGCATCTGCGAGCGGATATGAGCCGCTGGCCAACGAGGGCAAAGACGGTCTGCACGCAAGGTCGATTGAACAGGTGCTCCGGCTGCGGGGTGAGGATGTTGATCTTGCAACAGCGGTCTTGATTGTCTCGGAGCAGTGGAGCGACTTAGTGCCGGGGCGAAGACATCTGGAGACCCTCGATGATATGGCGATAGAGGTCCGCGAGAGGCTCAAGAGCAAGAGACTGAAGCCGGACTACAGGGCAATTCCGGTGATAAACGAGTACCTGTTCGAAGAGCTTGAATTCAAGTCGCTGGCGGAGGCGACCGACCCGAATGATCTGTTTTTGCACACGGTGCTGGACAAAAGAAAAGGGTACTGTTTGAGTCTTGGCGTTCTTTATCTTTCAATTGCGGAGCGGCTGGGGCTGCCTCTTTACGGGGTGGTTGTTCCGGGGCATTTCTTTGTGCGATACGACGATGGTCGGGTCCGGTTCAATATCGAGACAACGAGCAAGGGCGGCAGCGCCTCCGATGAGCACTACAAGAGCAAGTTCAAGGTGCCGGACGGCGACGAGAACAGCATCTACTTGAAGAATCTGAATAAGATCCAGGTCTTGGGGTGCTTTTTCAATAATTTGGGCAACAGCTACAGCGACGTAGGCAATATAGATTCTGCGCTGCTGGCGCTTCTGCAGGCGGTTCAAATAAACCCGACCCTGTCCGAGTCACGGGCGAACTTAGGGAACGTGTATTTGAAAAGAGGCCAGATTGTTGAGGCGACACAGCAGTACGAGGCGGCTTTGGCCATAAACCCGAACGACCCTAAGACGCACAACAACTTAGGCAATGCGTACAGCGAGCGGGGCTGGATGAATTACGCGATTTCGGAGTACCTGCGGTCGCTGGAGATAGACCCTAAGTTTCTGGATGCGCACAGGAATCTGGCCATCGCGTACACAAAGCAGGAGCGGTACAGGGAAGCGGTCGTGCAGTTGAAAGAAGCGATTGGCCTGAAGCCGAACGACGCGGACTGCTACGGGCATTTGGGCGACGTCTATTGCCAGATGGAGGAATACGAGCAGGCAATCGCACAGTACAAGAAGGCGCTGAAGTTAAATGCGCAGCTGCCGGAGGCCCATTACGGATTGGGCGTTTGCTACGGCAAGCTGGGGCAAGTCGAAGACGAGATTCAAGCCTACAAGAACGTCCTGACGGTCAAACCCGATATGCTCAATGCCCTGGTGAACCTCGGCAATGCGTATTTCGGGCAGGAGAAGTACGATTTGGCGATTGAGCTGTATGAAAGAGCCGCGGTGGTTTCGCCCGATGAGGGTATGATCTTCTACAATATCGGGTCGGCGTATTCCAACAGGGGCGATTACGAACAGGCGGTGGCCGCGTACTTGAGGGCGGTCGAGCTTAAGGCGGATATCGGCGACGCGCATTACGGGCTGGCATTCGGGTACTACCAGCTAAAGAATTACGACCTGGCCTGGAAACACATCCAGATCGCACAGAAATTGGGGGTAAAGGTCTCGGAGGACCAAATCAAGGCCATCAAGAGCCGCCTGCCGTAGAGTAACCGACGGTTCGCGGACGCGGGGAATCCTTTCTGTGCTATTGATTTGCGGGGGAATCGCTGTACAATCATATCCGGTCGTGCAAGGAAATCATACGTGTTTCTCTGGGCTGCTGGAATAAGGCTTCTGCAAAATTGCAGGTTAGGCCTACTACCTCATAACATTTGAATTTGTGGGTATAGTCTTTTCAACTTCACCCTTGCGTC
>CAYGZM010000029.1:0-34060 GCA_964354365.1 uncultured Pirellulales bacterium | reverse complement strand
AAAAGAGATTTTCTTCAACAATATAGGCCTAACCTGCAATTTTGCAGAAGCCTTAATCATTGCCACTGCGCATTGCCAGCATAGGGTGCGCATATCTTGTCACTTCCTTCCGCAAAACACGTTCCAGGACAGGCTGAACGAAATACCCCATTTTTACTTTGTACAAGTACCTAACAGGTATGAGGTTAAGGGACATCGGCTGGGCAAGACGACACGCATCGTGGAATGAGTCATCTTTGAGCGTTGAATAGCGGCAACATTTGTAAGGACTTGTCTGGCTACGGCGAGCCTGTTCCGACCGGGGACAGAGGTACTTAGTTCTTTACCCACGGCGTTTTACATTTTCGACTAAAGAAGCAGGCCTTGTTGTTCGAAAAGAGCAACGCAGGTGTTGATATTCTGCAACACGCAGACCTGGCGACACCTGAGAGAGGCTTTATGAGCTATGTCGAAATCACCTGAACACGAACGAGGGAAGTCCGATAAGAGCACATCCGGCCGGGACGAGCACGGTGTGAACGCCCGCTCGACGCGCGGCCTGCCCGCCGACCGCCTTCTACAGTCGCTGCCAATAGCAATCGTGGCATTCGACCGTGATTTCAAGATTGTCGGGGCCAATTCCCAGGCGGCCAGGCTGATCAATCTGTGCGACCGCGTGGACAAATCGCTGGCAAAGGGCACGGACCACAATATCTGGCTCGGATGGACGGAGCATCTCAGGTCCGCCCTTTCAACCGGAAAGCCATGCACGTTTGACGAAGTCGGCTACACACTGGGTGGCAGAGCGAGACTGCTGCGGATTATCTGCACCCCGCTGAAGATGGGCGGCGACGAAGAGGCGGCTGGAGGAACGGTTGTGATAGAAGACGTGACCGAGAAGGTCCATACGCAGAGGCAGTTGGCCGACACCGAGAGGCTCGCCGCCGTCGGCAGGCTCGCCTCGAAGGTGGCCCACGAGCTGAATAATCCGATGGACGGGATACTGCGATACATCAATCTTGCGATGAGGGTCGTAGAACAGGAAAGGCTTGAAAAACCGAAAGAGTACCTCTCACAGTGCCGGCGGGGTCTTATGAGAATGGTGCAAATCATCAGCGAGCTATTGGAATTCTCGCGCAGCACTCGCACGTCGTTTGAATACGCCAAGGTTGAGCAGCTTATCGAAGAGGCGGTAAGGACCTTAGAGCCGACGGCGGAGACCTTGAATGTCCGGATATTGCGCAACTACGCCCGCGACATACCGGAAATCCGCAGCGGCAATCTATTTCAGGTCTTCTGCAACCTGGCCAAGAACGCCCTGGATGCAATGCCGGACGGCGGAGAGCTTGCGATATCGACGCGGCTGGAGGGTGAAAATACGGCAGTGGTGGAGTTCCGCGACACGGGCAGCGGCTTTGCCCCGGAAAACGCAGAGGCCATCTTCGAGCCGTTCTTCACGACGAAAGAGAAGGGCAAGGGCACCGGGTTAGGGCTGGCAATATGCAGGGACATTCTTGAGATTTGTCATGGGCGAATAACCGCTGAGAACGCTTCAGGAGGCGGCAGTGTATTTACGGTGCACCTGCCGGTGACGGGCAAGTCAGTAAAAAGCAACAGCAGTTAATCGGGAAATCTTATGAAGAATGAGAAGATTCTTGTTATAGACGACGACAGAATCATACTGGATTCGCTGTGCGAGTTTCTGAAGGTCGAGGGATTCGAGGCAGCCGGGGCCGAGACGTTCAAGGGCGCCTTGGCCAAGTTAGCGGAGGAGAACTACTGCTTGGTGATAACCGACGTCAGCCTGCCGGACGGAAATGGACTCGACCTGCTGCACACAATTCGCAGGGACTATCCTCAAACGGTGACCATCGTGATAACGGGCTACGGCACAATAGAAAGCGCGGTCCAGGCGATAAAATTGGGGGCCTACGACTACCTGACCAAGCCGATTGTCGATGACGATCTGCGGCTGGCGGTGGAGCGTGCAATCAAGCAGCAAGCGCTTGTGAGCGAGAATGAGAACCTGCGGCAGCAGCTCGAACAGAAGTTCAGCCTTGAGAACATAATCAGCCACCACTACAAGATGGCCAAGATTTTCGACCTTGTTGAGGCCGTTGCAGACAGCAAGACCACAATACTGATGGCGGGACCATCCGGGACAGGCAAGAGCATGCTGGCAAGGGCGATACATCATCGCTCGGGCAGGCGCAATGAGCCGTTTGTCGAGGTGAGCTGCGGGGCGCTTCCCGAAACGCTGCTCGAGAGCGAGCTGTTCGGGCATGCCAAGGGGGCCTTTACCGGGGCGGTGAGCAATAAGGAGGGCAAGTTCCTGGCGGCCGACGGCGGGACTATCTTCCTCGATGAAGTATCCAACGCCTCGCCGGGTCTGCAGGCGAAGCTGCTGCGCGTGCTGGAGGACCGGAAGTTCGAGGCGGTCGGCAGCAATAAGACAATAACGGTTGATACGCGAATTATATTGGCTTCGAACCGCAACCTTGATGAGGAAGTAAAAGAGGGCAGGTTCCGGGAAGACTTGTATTACCGGATAAACGTGGTCAAGATAGAGTTGCCGCCGCTGTGCGAGCGGGTCGGAGATGTCAGGCTGCTGGCCGGGCACTTCCTGAAGATGTACTCGGCCCAGCATAACAGGGAGAAGCTCGGCTTTAGCGATGAGGCGATGGAGCACATGGAGCGGTACTCGTGGCCGGGGAATATCCGTGAGCTGGAGAATGTAATCGAGCGGGCGGCGCTGCTGAGCAAGAGCAAGTTCATAGGGGCTGACGACCTGCCGGACTCGATTAAGCAGGACCGCAGCCGCGACAGAAAGGAATACAGGCCGATGAGCCTGAAGGATGCACTGGCTGAGCCGGAGAAGGATATTATCCGCCGGGCGCTTGAGGCCAACCATTGGAACAGGCAGGAAACGGCCAGGGCGCTTCAAATAAACCGCACGACACTGTTCAAAAAGATGAAACGTTACGGCCTGTACGAGGAGGCCGAGCGGCTGGGCTTGGCGTAGGCAATTGACAATTGATTGACGGATTGAAACGCCTCGCTAAAGGAAATTGACACACTCGCATCCGGAAAAAGAATATGGGCAATAACGCTGTACGCAGGACATTGATTGCACTATTAACGATGGTTTTAATTGCGGGCCTCTGCACAATCCTCGTCATGCGCCTGCCGGACAATCGGTCGCTTGAGGAAGATGTGTTAATAATCTCGGACGTGAATACGGAATTGCCGGCTGCGCAGTCGCCGGACGCAGTAATAAAGGCGATACTCGCCGGCATGAGGCCGACGGGATCTTATCGGCGCATAGTGGTTGACTATCCGTTTGAAGGATCAATATTTCCGCCGGAGATTGTGGCGCCGAGATTTCTTTGGCATGATGACGCCGAGGACGCTGGGCTTTGGCTTGTGGATTCTTCTTTCGATACGGGCCCTCATCATATCTATGCCCTTACCGGCGGACGGTTACCCGAGCGGAGAATTGATCCGGAGGCGGTCAGTCCCGCCAATGAACATTACAAACCCAGCGACTATGATCTCTCAGCCAGGGCATGGTCCCCGGATGAGGCGACCTGGGAGCTAATCAAGTCAAACTCCGTCGAAGCGCCTGCGACAATCACTATCATGGGGATAGACCGGAACGATCTGAAAGTGTTGTCCCGTGGTACAGTCAGAATCGCAACGTCACGAGACGCCGTCGGCGCTCCAATCTTCTACCGAGACGTACCTCTGATGCCTTCGATAACCAAGAAGGGTCAGATAAAGCCTCTTGCCGCGGTAGCATTGCCTCTGATCTCGTGGCGTTTGCGTGACATCTCGAAGGCCTCGGCCCCGGTGGTACTCAAGGATATGCCAACTTGCGGGAACTGCCATTCTTTTTCGCGGGACGGTTCGATTCTGGCGATGGATATGGACGGTCCCCAGGGAGATAAGGGCGCCTACGCTATTACCAAGATCAAGAAAGATATTGTGATTACAGCAGACGATATAATTAGCTGGAACTCATACAGTGGAGCCATAAAAGGACAGAAGACTATTGGCATGTTCTCTCAGGTTTCGCCGGACGGCAGGTACGTTATTAGTACGCTGAATGAATCGGTGTTTGTAGGAAACTACGCGGATTTTCGATTTTTGCAGTCATTCTATCCCACAAGGGGGATTCTCGTGGTCTATGACAAGAGCACGGGACAGATGAATGCGCTTCCGGGGGCTGATGACGTTGAGTACGTCCACGTGAACGGCTGCTGGAGTCCAAACGGCGATAGAATTGTTTTTTCAAGGGCTCCGGCAAAAGACCGATACGAGAACGAGGAGATGCCAACGCATGTCGGCGATCCGAATGAGACATTCATACAGTACGATCTTTACGTTATGCCGTTCAATGATGGAAGGGGCGGCAGACCCGAGCCGCTGGAGGGCGCCTCGAGCAACGGGATGAGCAACTCATTCGCCCGATACTCGCCCGACGGCAAATGGATTGTCTTTGTGCAGTCTGAGAAGGGGCAGCTAATGCGGCCAGACAGCAAGCTGCACATCGTGCCGGCGGAGGGAGGCAAGGCGCGCCGGATGAACTGCAACCTTGGCGTTATGAATTCGTGGCACAGTTTTTCTCCGAACGGCCGATGGATGGTTTTTTCATCCAAAGGTTTTTCCCCGTTTACGCAAATGTTCCTAACGCATATCGACGAGGACGGCAACGACAGCCCGGCAATCTTAATACCTAATTCAACGGCCGATAACAGGGCGGTAAATATTCCAGAGTTTCTCAATAACTCGCCGGATGCGATAGCCTCGATCAGTGCGCCTAGTCAGGAGTCCCATCGTCACTTCAAGAAAGCGTTGGCACTGCGCGAGAAGGACCAATACCCAGAGGCTCTTGCAGAATTGGAGAAGTCCTTACAGCTAGACGAATTCTATGCCAGGGCGCACAATGAGAAAGGTTATATTCTGTTTAAGACCGGCGACGTTAATCAGGCGACGGCGTGTTTTAAGAAGGCGATTGAGCTTGATCCGGATTACGGAACGCCCTGTGGCAACCTCGGGTCTCTGCTTCAATCTCAGGGCAGGCTCGATGAGGCGGTGGACAATTACAAACAGGCATTGGAGCTTGATCCTGGTCTTGCGGAAATTCACTTCAATTACGCCAACATACTGAGGACACAAGAGAAACTTGACGAGGCAATTCAGCATTACCGCAATGCAATTGCCATCCAGCCGTCTCATGCCGAAGGTCACTGCAACCTTGGCGTGGCATTGCAGCAGAAGGGCATGCTTGAAGAAGCGATACAGAGCTATCGAAAGGCGCTTGATAACAATCCTGATTATGCAAAGGCGCACTACGGCCTTGGCGTTGCGATGGCGAGACAAGGGGACATGGACGGAGCGCGCGAACACCTCGAACGCAGCGTTGAACTGACACCGGAGAATCCTTCTGCCCGCCTTGACCTTGCCCGGGTCCTCCATGCCAAAGGACAGTACGACCTTGCAATCAAGCATTACGATGAAGCGCTGCGGATCAGGCCTGATCATCCGATAACTCGGATGGGGCTTGCCGACGCGCTGTTTAGGGGGGGACGGTTCTTGCGGGCGGTTGAAGAATGTCGTACGATCTTGCGGACCCAGAGCGAAAACGCAGCAATCCTGAACTTGCTCGCCTGGATGCTCGCGACCGGCGGTAGCGACATTGCCGATTATTCGCAGGCCGTCGAATTGGCCGAGAAGGCCTGTCGGCTGACCGAACGTAAGGCGCCCGAACTGCTGGATACGCTCGCAGCGGCGTATGCGGCCGGCGGTAAATTTTCCCAGGCGGCGGCTACGGCCAGGGAAGCGATCGAACTGGCGAATCAAGGCGGCAACGAGGCACTGGCAAAGACTATACAGGAAAGACTGGAGCTTTACAACCGGGGCAAACCCTATCTTCAACCGAGCCGGCCGCAGAAGTGAACGCAGAGATGCTCAACCTTGAATTCAAACGGTTCTTATCTTGTTAAGAATGTCGTCAAACATAGGTGGATTATTGAGATGAAGCAGCGAATTCTAATTGCTATGTTGACTGCTTGTGGAATTGCCGGTATCGGTCTCGGCGCCAGCTGCGACAAGGCGACTTTGCCCCCGAATCAGATGAAATCCGCCAGCGATGACGCAAGCATTACAGCCGATGTTCACTCGAATATCTACACGTACACGGTAAGCAATCTTAGCAGTTCGCCCATTACTGCCTTCGATGTGGGGCAGCACGCGGCGTACAATTTCGAGACGCCGGAGGGCTGGCAGATCGACAGCTCCGGCGAGACCTTTCGAGCGTGGACCGAGATTCCGGCAAAGGGCATCGCGCCCGGCCAAACGGGCGAGCTCTCGATGCGGGTCAGCAGCAAGGGTGCGGTTTTAGGACGTGCGGCGGCAAGAGTGAAGTTTGAATCCGGGCAGACGGCCGAGCTTGCGGATGTGTGGGCGCCGGCTGCGGAGCCGAGAAGCTATATCGCCCTTGTGGCCGGCGGAATGCTTCTTATCGTTCTTGCGCACAGCGCCATCATCGTCGCAAGAGACCGTCGAGCGCAAAAACCGTCCGCTACCGCTTGAGCTGCTCGACGGTGGGGAAGTGTTCGGATATCAATACGGGCACAGCTTCACGAAAGAGGGTTTTGCACAGTTCGATGGCGGAATCGGGGCTCGCGTCCTTCGGGTAGCTCGCAACCGTTTCGATCTTGCTGAAATAGACGTGGCGATTGCCGGGTTTGCCTATAAGCCATCTGACCTGCTCCCGGCTGTGCCGGAACCGGCCATCCGCGTAGAAGCAAAAGATTACGGCCTGATTGTATGTTTGCTGCTCGAATAATAATAAGCGGGCCTTTACTTCTCGGCCCTGCGCAAGTGCCGGAACGTCAATTATGATATTTTTCATTTCCTTTAGAATCGCACCGCCCTGACGATAACACACATCGGGGGTATGAGGGACTTTGCTTTTCGGGTCGCTGTAATATGTTACAAACAGGACCACTTCCTTGGGGCCTTCTGCAATCTGCCGGCGGGTGAGGCGAATTATGGCGAATTCATCGGTTTCAATCTCCTCGGGAGGTATATCTTCGCGGATCCAGCCGGCCGCAAAGGAAGGCAGACGCAACGCATCAAATTCGCTCAACGGCTTGCGAACGGGGATCGGCTCTTTGGCATAATGCTTGGACAAGGCTTCGACGCCCGGACGCAGCCCCACGGCGGCGACGCCGAGCACAGCCGCGGAAAATAGAAACCCTGCGGAGAGCAAAGATTTCGACAGCGACACGCTGTTTTCCCTCCTACTCATTGGCAGCCTCCCCGGCAGAAGCGCCCTGGTGTGCACCGACAAAAAGGTTTGGTTTTGCCGCACTGGCCCACGCGAACAGAAGGTATGCAAGCAGCAGAGACAGTACGGTCGAGGCGTTTCGCGGCAGCGGGCCGGCGGGGCCATCCACCACATAGACATCCAGCACACCCCAGCAGAAAAGCCGGAAGAAATTACAGAAGAGGATAATGGGTATGGCCGTGCACGCAATAATAACGAGCCGGCGGATAGACCTAACCCGTGAGAACGCGACGAATACGCCCAGCGCAGCGAAAGCCGGCAGCAATCTTACGCCCCGGTTGGATTCGGCCAGAGCGACCACGCCGGAACCGAAATCGGACTCGAAGAACACATCAACGCCTCTTACCACCGTATCGACTCCCGGCAGTATCCCCAGAACCGCGGCGACGGCCTGTATGGTGTATGTCTCAGGCAGGATGATCAGGCGGGCGTAAATTCGGGGGCCGAGAGGAATCGCCAGCATTACGAGCAGCAGCATCGGCAAGGAAAGCCTCAATACCGCCGGTCCGCAGGTAACGAGCACGATGCCGGCCAGAACGGGTATCATTGCAATATCGCGTATGTATCCGTAGCTGAAGGGCCAGGTTGCGGCGGCGTACAGGGCCAATCCCGCGGTCATGAGCAGAATCCCACAGGGCGAACCGCCCGACAGCTTCTCAACCAGGGCGGCGCGCCGCAGATACACCAACAGCGCTATCATAACGGGGATTATCAACGTATGCACCCAGTCGCTGGAGCCGGCGGCAGTTGAGGCTATCCTGGTCAGCTCAGGCCGGAACATCCAGACAAACAGGCCGAGTAGAATCACAAGCCTTGTGACAGGGCCGGCGACTTCATCTGAATTTGGCTCTGGATGACTCAACATATATGTTCTTTATGCCTATCGCCCTTGTGCCGCGACTCACGGCACGTAATAGGCCCACGCCAGGCGCCCGGCGCTGAAGGTCTGCCAGTGAGAATACAAGAAGCGCTTCGTATGTTTCTTGGCATCGACGGCAATCTGCGATTCCGATTCCCACCGATTGATTTGTTCCCTGATTTGTTCTATCTGGTCGGCGGGGATTGTCTGAGGGTCGTTTTCCTGCGGGTCGGTCGCTAAATCGTATTCAAACGCCTTATTGATGTAGGGCCAGAAGACGACTTTTCTGCCATTCTCGACAAACCCGGCGGGGCTGCCGGGGACCAAGGACGAGAAGTAAATCCGGCGGAGCGAATCCGGCTCTGCAAGGGCGTCCCTTCCGTCAAAGCCGGCACTGCCAATGTCGAATCCTATCAATTTGAGAATGGTCGGCGCCACATCGAGCTGTGAACAAGGCCACTGGACGACCTTTCCGGGGCTTAAATGCCCCGGCCAGTGTATCACCCAGGGCACGCGGATGACCTCCTCGCGCGGCGTCCACCGTCCTTTTGCCCGCTCGGTGCTGAAACTGGTGCCGTGGTCGCCTATGATGCAGAGAAGCGTGTTTTCATCCAGACCGTTGGCGTGCAGCGCTGCGCAAAGCTGCTCGAGGAAATAATCCGTATAGCGAATTGTCTGGAGATATTTGTCGTATTCTTTTTCTTTTGGTTTCTCAAACCATTGCGGGACCTCGAAGGGGTCGTGGGCGATTGACGTAATCATCATCAGGAGAAACGGCCGGCCATTTTTCCTGACCCATTCAATGGCCGGCTCAATCATCCGGCAGTCATCGCCGCCCAAGTATCCTATGTGCGCCGAGGGGTCGCCAAGATTCTCCCTGAACCAGACCCAGTCAAACGCAAGATTTTTGAAGAAGCCGGGCGCACACTCAAAGTTGCCCTTTGACATTTCGAAAAACGCGGATCGGTAGCCGACCCTGGCGAGGATGGATGGCAGGCCCTCGTAAGGCTCATCGGCAGGGACGGCTTCGACGTTATGGACATCGCTTGTCGGCGTCACCGCGGTCAACGTTGACCAGAAGGCCTTGGTTGTATAGGGCATCGGCACGCGCGTGGTGCGGAACTCAACGCCTTCACAAGCCAGACGAGCCAGAAAAGGCGTAGTCCGCTCGGCCGTCCCGGAGAGGGAAGTCACCGAATGGGATACACTCTCCAGCAGCACTATAACGACGTTCGGCAGCTCTTTTGGGGGACATTTGGGAGCGGTGATTTGGCGCCGGCCCGAGAGGTGTATGTTTGGGCTGTGCTTTACGGGGTACTTGTTATGGGATTGGCCGGCCACCGTTGAGAGCAAGGCGTACGAGTGGCTGCTGAAATTCAAGACCTCTGCGGCGAAGCTTGAATCGGCGTCCGGCTGAATGAAGGGTCTGGCAAGCAGGCCGGCAGTAATTGCCAGCGCCAGGCCGATAGCCCATCGCTCGTGGTGATTGCGGCTGAGAACGATCCTGCCGGGCCTGAATAAACGCCATAGGAAAAATACGAAGACTGCAATGCTTCCCAACGCGAATAGCACGAACTGCCCGAGGTCCTCCAGCATGTGGGCCATTACGAGCGGGTAGAGGTTTCGAAAGTCCCGGGCATACAGTACGAGGATTCCCGGCTGCAACTGAACGCCGCTGTTTATCAGCCAGGCGGTGTTCAATACCGACCAGACGGCCATAAGGGCCGCGATCAAGAGCGCGCACCGTGCGCAGAGAACCGATGGCTTGATTATGTACAGGCATCTTACAAGCAGGGCAACGACGGCAAAGAACAGCAGGTCTGGAAACGTCACCGCAGCCGTCTCGGCAGCCACGCTTTCGGGCTTGTAGGACCGCACGACCATCAGCTTGCCCAAGACTGTGCACAATAATCCGACAAGCAGAATCAGGACTTCGATTCTGGGCATAAGGGATTTCAGCCTGCCCGGACGCCCCGAACGGGAACAGCCAATAGAATCTTTTGGTTGTTTATCGGCCCGCAGCAGCCGCGATTGTCTCAAAAACACAAGCACCGCCTTCTAGTGAATCGGCCCCGGTCATACGACTCAATGCAACTTAAATTGTCCCGCATTCGGGGCAACTCCTGCGAAAAACACTTGAAAACCTGGTTGGAATACAACAAAATCGCATATTAGAGCAAGTTTTCAAGGGAACACAAGGCTCAGTTCGTGAATCTTATATGGAGTTGCCGGAATACTTGTCTGAACGAAGAGGTGCGGTTATGAACACGTCAAAAGCCATAGTGCTATCAGAAAGGCGTGCGTCCAGCCCCAAGACCGTGAGATCCCACAGAGCATTTACGCTGGTTGAGCTGTTGGTGGTAATCGCGATTATCGCATTGCTTATGGCGATATTGATGCCGGCGCTCAACAGGGCCAGAGAACACGGCAAAAGGGCGGCGTGCTTCGGGAACGTCAGGCAGTTGATACTGGCCTGGGGCATATATGCCGACGAGAATGCCGACAGGATCGTCAACGGAGCAGCAGGGTACAGCAATGCCCTGGAGACCTGGGGCGACCACAGAAAGGAGCTGGCTTGGGTAGATGCGCTTTCGACCAACTGGGACACGGCCATAAAGGGGATTATGGACGGCGCGCTGTGGTCTTACACCAGGGACGATAAGGTCTATAGGTGCCTGACGGGTCGGCGAGGCGAGGCGCTGACCTATTCGATAATGTTTTCGATGAACGCGGTCTGCCACGATGAGGTCAAGGGCGTCAACGGGGCGCACATCAAGAACCGCAACGAGATTCACAGCCCTGCGCCCGCGCTGCGATTGGTCTTTATCGACGAAGGCTATATGACGCCGGATGCTTACGCGGTCTATTACAGACAGGAGAAATGGTGGGACAACCCGCCTGTTCGGCACGGCGACGGGACAAACGTCGCATTCGCGGATGGGCACGCCGACTACTGGAAATGGAAGGCGATGGAAACGATAAAGTATGCAAGGGCCCACTGGGATGCCCCGCCGACGCCCTGGACTCCCACAACAACCGAGGGCAAAGAGGACCTCCACAGGATGCAGATGGGCTGCTGGGGGAAATTGGGATACTGACTTACTCAAACTGACCGGCGGTCAGTTTGAGTAATTTAGACGCCGCGTCAGACCTTGATGAAGGTCTTTTTGCGGTGCATATAGAGGAGAATAAGCCAGACGAGGGCAAAGCCGGCTGTTGCGTGGATGAATTCCGCCCAGGGGCCGACAAAACGGTCCAAGCCGCGGACAAAAACGCCGGCTATATCGCGGAAGTCCCACAGGTGGGTGGCCATATAGACGAAGATCGCATTGGTCCCGATGACGACCAACGGGAAGGCCCATTTCTTGAAGCCCCAGACGTCTATGACCAGATAGAACAGCGCAACGAGCAGGTAGCTAAGTCCCCCCGCGAAGAGGACAAAGGAGCTGGTCCAGAGCCGCTTTACGATGGGGAAGAGGCCAAAGTAGAATTCACCTATTCCGAAGAACCACCCGCCCCACAGCGAGCCGAGGGCGAGGCAGCCGATACCGAGGGCGAAAAGGACAAGGACCCTGCCGGGGCCTGCAACCTGCCAGCGCAGCACGTGCCCGGCCATTACGCCCAACATCACGGTGCAGGCGAAGGTTATGCTGCTGAGAATCCAGGTGTAGTTCAAGCCGTCGTCGAATTGCCGCAGGATGACCCGGTCAATGAAGGCTGCAAGGTTTGCATTTTGGTCCAGGCGGTCTGCGACGCGGCCGGGGAACGGAACAAGCATCATCAAGCCCCAGAACAAAAGCAGCAAGACCGCGGTTGCGATGATCTGCCGGCTTGGGCGCAGCTTGAGAATGATTATCGCCGAGATTAGATAACCGGCGGCGATGGCCTGGAGGGTGTTGCAGTAGATTCTGAGCTTAACCGGATCGAGTGCCAAGAGCTCACCCTGGGCGACCATTCCGAGGACAAATAGCACCACGCTTCGCAGCACCACGTGAAAGTAGAGCTTGCGTTTACTGTCGCCGCGGTCGAGGCGCTTGCTGAATGAGAAGGGCATGACCACACCGACGATAAAGAGAAATAGCGGCATAATCAGGTCTTCAAAGACGAATCCCTCCCACTCGGCGTGGGTAAGCTGCTTCATTATGCAGGCCGTTGTCGGGTTGTTCAGGGCCTTATGCAGGCCGTCGAAGATATACCAGCCGCCTATGATCCAGAACATATCGAACCCGCGAAGTGCGTCTATAGACATCAGCCGCCCCGCAAGCGGGGCCTTCGGCTCGGACGGGGTCTCTGTGAATTCCTGTGTATCCATCATAAGGTTCTCCATTGACTCATAGCCTTTGGCAAATCAGATTCGGCAATTTTAACAAGACCCTTGGAGCTGCGCAAGAAAAATCGCGGTGTATGTTACAGAAAACTGACTCCGGCCAAACTCGCCTCAGATTCCGCGTACTCGGGACTGGTAGTCTGACAAAGACGTCACCGAATCTCGAGGAGTTCACAGAGCACAATCCGTACCCAGTCTCTAACACGGAGAACCTCGGCGCGATCTGTTGGAGTGTGTGTCGATATGCTGGACCGCGAATAGACTGATCTAACGAAGGAAGCAATCGCTACCTCGACTGACTCAACGGCCTTCTCTGGGGTTTCTGAGAGAGTCGTTGACACACCGCGCTTACGGAGAACAAACCTCACTTTCTGCTTCATAGTGGGTTCCTTCACATCGGGTTCCAGTTTGAATCCAGGGTGCGACGTAACATCACGATCTGGGGCGAGATGGTCAAGAGTCTCTCTAAGAGCTTCACGAAGGTCAGTGGCTGGACCACGCCATGATTTTCGATCAGGACCATCAATATCCAGAAGTGCCTGTTCATATGAGAGAGCGGCAGAAGGAACCAAGCGATGAAGAGTCTCGATTACTTTCCTATCTACCGAATCAGGCGCTGTTGTCGAACCTGTGGCCACTAAGGCGACGGTATGGGCATCCAATTGGATCAGCTTCTTCTTGAGGTGAGATAGACTTCTCTTAAGCACACTTCTCTTCGTTCGCTTGTGTGAACACACGAGCAAGTCTTGTATCTCAGTGTCAATCTGGCTGACGAACTCGGAGCTTGCCGCATGTGATAGAAGCGACGCCCGAACATCGCGGAAGTAGTGGTCAACAAGCTCCTGCAAACCTTCGCGTTCTTTCTTGGACGTGACCTGTACAGACTGGCCGTGCGATATTTGCATCCGCAGGCCCTCAGCTTCTGGGATCAAGTCTCTGAGTTGCCGAGCCATGCATCAAGACTCCGACTTAATGCGGGGAAGTGCGTGCGCTACGAGATTGTAACCTACAGGATTGAGTTTATATGCACCGCTCCCGGCAGAGTCAAAGTAACCTGAAGCTTTGGCGTTAGGTAAAACTTGCGAAATTACTTTTGGAAGCCTAAAATTTGCTTGTTTGAAGTACTTTTCAATGTCGGCTGTCGTAAGTGTGTCTTTTCGCTCCTCTGGCCGAGCAAGTTCTTGAAGATAATATGCCACAAGACACGCCATTTCGCCTGTGTTTCGGGGGCCTCTTTCCTGCTTTAGGGTCTTTATGTCGGTGAGCTTAGGTGGACCCGGAGGTGAAGGCTGCAAACCGGGTGTATTCGGTTGCGCCGAAGTACTCGGTGGGGCTGTACCCGTTGGAATCCCAAGATGGTTACAGGCTGCGGTAACGGCTGTTGTACGCGCATCAGGAGGCAGTCCTTCCAGTGCACTTATGATCTCGTCTATTGCAGTTCCAAGCGTCTTTTCTTCTTTCTTTCCCATGATAACCTCGACATTGTCTATCCTGAACCATCTTCGCGCCCAACTGAATCAGAAAACTATGCCATTCTACACCATTAAATTAGATTCTCCAAGGGAAAAAACCGGCGTTAAGAGCCAAATAGAAACCGTCCGCTGCAATGGTCTAGAGGCTGAGGGCAGTTCCCGGTGCGTTGCTTGGCTGTGTGGAAATCCTACTTCTTTCTTCGCGCGATGGCAAGGGAGCGTTCAGCTCATCCGGCGAGGAAAAAATGAGAGGGGCAGACTGAGAAAATACCCCCGAAGCGGGCTTCGGGGCTGCCTGGAGGGAGCGGCATCTCAGCGGATTGCCTTTTTCGAGCGAGTCATTCGGGCTGCGCCCTCCGTGATGGCGCCATCCGGCGAGGTATCCTTCTGAGTAATGATGCACTCATTGTCGCCGACTCTCTTTGTGATGCGGGTGGACGTCCCTTGTCCGCACACAGACCACTGCCAATCCATTACTTCCTTGTTCCCCTGGCGTTTGCCTCGCCCTTCGGCCACACAACGCAGGCTGTCAAACAAATACCCGATTATCCCGCCGCTTCGCGGATCGACGGTATAAATCTCCAGTTCTCGAAAAGGCATGCTCCGAAATCTCTCGATGCCTTCGTCAGTGGCGTGATTATGCTCTTTGAGGTACTGTATCTGCTCAGGCGGCATTGTGGTCAGGTCTGCCTGCGACCGGAAGATCAAGAATTGCCCGTTCAAGGCCGGCTCTATCGTAACCGACCAGCCCTGGCCGGCATCTCCTTCGACCGAGCCTTCCCACTCGCCGACAATCCATTGGCTCCACTCGTCATCAAGAGGCTTCGGCTGAAACACGCCGGGACCATTCCCGCGGGTGGTTTTCTCTCGCCGGCTTGTCGCACACGAAGCCACGACCAGCATTACGGCGAGCAGTATGACCGGTAACCGTTTCACTCGACAATTCCCTTCAATTCCTAACTCTGATGGCTGTTGCTGTTATCTATTCGCGGGCTAATAGTGAATGTTTAAGGCGTCTCCGCATCTTCCCTACTTCTTTTTTCGTGCAATATCAAAAGAACGTTGCGCCCATTCCGGGAGGACTTCCGGATTCTCCAGGACATCCGCCGGGATTTCATAATAGGACATGACAGTTGTTTTCACTTTGTCGGGATATGGATTGAAGGGTGATGACCCTGCTTTCACGAAATCTTCCCGGTTTGAGTCATCGACCTTCAGGTAAGCGACGTCGTCGGCGATAAGCCCGAACATCACGCCGTCGCAATAAAGGCCGGCCCCGCCGAACATCCTGCGAGCGGAGACATCGCCCCAGGCCGCGAGCTGATCAATAACATAGTCCACGAATTCGTCTGATATGGCCATAAGGCTTCTCGGTGTGGACAGCACAGCCTACCTTTTCAAATCCGAAATTCAAAATACGAAGCACAAAACAAAAACAAATGACAGAATGTCCAAATTCAAAACAACTGGATTCCCGCCTGCGCGGGAATGACAGAGCAGCATACACTAAGGTCACACCTTTGCACTTTTCGGGCCGTAACCTTCGGCGTCTTACTCGCTTCGCCCTTCGATCCTCCGACCATGCTCAGGAGAGGCCGGGCTCAGGACATCGCTCGTCACTTGCTCAGGGTGGTTCGGCGCGGCAATGGCTTATGCGCCATTGCCTTGCTCACCATTGCCCAGGACTGGATTCGAACCAGCACAGGCCGAAGCCCACCAGCCCCTCAAGCTGGCGCGTCTGCCAATTCCGCCACCTGGGCCACAAAATTGATTATTGATTATTGATTATTGATTGTCAACGAGCAAATCCGCTAAAATCACGTCGCCCTCTTGTTGTCCCAGAGCAAAACATGGAGGCGCTGCGAGAAGGCGAAGCCTGCGCTTTTGCATAGATCAGCGACCATAGGGGATTTGCTTAGCAGCTCACCACGCGTAGCGGCCTGGGGCATCAGCATCACCTTTTGAGCGTCAACATTTCCAAGTTTCCTCAGCGTCTCCTGAATCTCAGCTATGTCGTCCTGCGAATCGACGACGAATTTGAGTTGATAATTGTAATGCTCGATCAACTCGCTGAGGACCGCCAAATCAAGTCTCGAACGGTCGTGCATCGCCGCGAGTTTTGCATGCTGCGGCGTTGAGTTGCTCAGTTTCGGGCTGATGCTCATCAGGTCGCAGGGCATATCCGGGATGTAGGCGATACCTGCGGTCTCGATTGTTACGTGCTTGTCGGTAGCCCTTAATCCCCGGACTAATTGGGCCAGGGCCTTTTGAATCATCGGCTCACCGCCCGTTATTACGATGTGCCGGCAGGGCCATTTCTTCACGGCCCGGACTATTTCCGCAACGCTGCGGTTGTCACCAGCCATCGCGTCCCAGGCGTATTTGGTGTCACACCAGCGACATCGCAGCGGGCAGCCGGCCAGGCGAATAAAGACACTGGGCACGCCGGCCAGAAAGCCCTCGCCCTGTAAAGAATAGAAGATTTCGTTCACTCTCACTTCGACACTCTTTATTCGATATTCATTATTCGATATTCAATCGGGTCTTCGAGGCCTGCCTCGGCGAAGCCTCTTAATCTCAGTCTGCAGGAGTCGCATCGGCCACAGCTTCTGGCTTGCTCGTCCGGGTCGTAGCAACTGTGGGTCAGTGAGTAATCGACGCCGAGCTTTGTGCCCGTCAGAATAATCCTGCTCTTGGTCATATTGATAATCGGCGTATGTATATGGTATCCGCCTTTGCCCTCGACCGCTGCTGTGGTGGCGAGGTTGGCGGTCTTTTCAAAAGCGACTATGAACTCGGCCCGGCAGTCCGGATAGCCACTGTAGTCCGTCGAGTTGACGCCGATGAAGATATCGAATGCGCCGAGCACCTCAGCCCAGGCAAGGGCGTAACTGAGAAATATCGTATTGCGGGCGGGGACATAAGTTGGCGGAATCCGGGCGGAATTGTCCAAATCGATTCGGTCTTTCGGCACCTCGATCGAGGTGTCCGTAAGGGCAGAGCCGCCGAAAGCCGCCAGATCGATGTCGATTATGCGATGCTCGACGGCCCGTAGAGATTCGGCCACTTTCCGCGCCGCCTCGACCTCGCACCTGTGCCGCTGCCCGTACTTGAAAGTCAGGGCATAGCAGCGGAAGCCTTCATCGCGGGCGATAGCCAGAGTCGTGGCCGAATCGAGGCCCCCGCTCAGCAAGACTACAGCCTTCTTGTCCGCCACACGTCGGCTCCTGTCAAAACGTAATCCTGCACAAATCTATAACGCCTGCCTGTAGCACCCTGTCGCAGACCAAATCATAAATATCGTTGTGATCATAGCGAAGAATCCGGCTCACGAAACCCAGATCCTTCGCCTGCGGCTCAGGATGACAACCACTCAAGCTGTGCACGATAGAGCAGTCCTTGCCTGGCCCGGCTACTTGGACAGTATTTCAATACCGTTGATCTCGGGATTCTGCACATTCGTCGTGAATTTGATGACGATCTCGCCGCCGGTTACGGCGACGTCCTCGATTGTCTTGACGACGGGCTTTTGGAATCCGCCGGCCTCTTTATAGGGGTCGAAGTCTTTGAGGACCGTCTGCTCGTTGATGCCGACCGAGAAAATCCTCTGGCCCTCGGCGGTTATGCCGTCGTATGTCTCGGCGAAGTGCAGGCGGACCGTGTAATTGCCGTTGGGAACGGTGAATTTGTACGCCTCCATACTGTAGCGCTCGGTCTGGTAAACCTTAGGGGCATCGGTCCCGGCAATGCTCAGCTCGCCCCGGTCAACCGTCATGCCGCCAACGGCGCCCCACGTTTTGTCGGCCTCGGCCTGCTGGTCGGCGAGCCAGACGTTGCCCGCCTGATCGGTGTAAGGCTCCAAAGCGGCGCAGTTGACCCGCAGAACGAGCTTTGGCGCCTTGGCCTGCTCGGGCGTCGCCTTTGCTTGTTCGCTTGTCGCCTGCTCGGCCGGCGTTTTGGCCTGCTCGCCCGTCGCCTTTGCCTGCTCGCCGGTCGCCTTGGCCCGTCCGCCCGTCGCACAGCCCGAAAACGCCAGAAGCACGACCACAACCATACAACCTGCTGCCAAGCATACTTTTCGCATAGTATTGATCCTTTCCAAGAAATTGAGAAACGCACGACCTACTTAGCACTATCGCCGGCAAATTCCACCCGGCGTGAATCATCAGGCATTGGAGCCGGCAGTATATGCGACAAGGTGCTGCAATGCAAGTATCCCGGGGAACGTTCGCCTTGCAGCAGGTATGGTCATTGCCCTTTCGGCCAGGGATAGGCATTCGAGCCGGCAGCCTGTTCGATAGGCCCGGAAGGAAGCGTTTTCTGCCATTCGAGCACCTTCTGAGACATTCCCTTGACTATATCAGGATGCTGATCGGCCAGGTTATCCAGCTCTGTCGGGTCTTTTGGGATGTCGTAAAGCTCAGTACGGCTGCGGTCGGGATTCATCAGCAGCTTCCATTTCCCCTCGCGGATGGCGAGCATCGGGCACCTGTGAACCATATCGCCAAAGACCCTGAATCGCCACTCCCACATTAACGGTCTGCTGCGCTGTTTGGGTCTGCCGAGAAGCGATTCGGACATGTCCTCGCCATCGGGATTCAAATCGACCGGCAGCTTGACGCCGGCAAGGCTCAGGACAGTTGGCAGCCAATCGACGCCCGCGACGACACTCGTATCGTCCACCTTTCCGGGCGGCGTTCGGCTGGTCCAGCGGACAATAAACGGCAGGCGGACACCGCCCTCATATAGACTTCGCTTTCTGCCGCGGAAGGGTCCTGTGCTGCCGATGCCGCTGTGGACGGCGTTGCGAATATCGAGGTCCTCGGGGCCGTTGTCACTGGAGAAGGCGATGAGGGTGTTATCGGCCAGGCCGAGCTCGTCAATTCTCTTGATGAGCCGGCCGATCTGGGTGTCGAGATCGGTTACTGCGGCGTAGTAAATCTGCTTGACGCCCTCGTAGGGGACGCCGGCCGGCGCATACCTCTTGTAAGGCTCCATCTGCTCGTCGGTGGGATGAAGGGTGGCGTGCGGGACGAGGGTCCATACGTTGACATAGAACGGCTTGTCTCGGTGCTTCTCGATGAACTCGATGGTCTTATCCACTATCTGCGCGGTGGATTTTGCCCAGAAGTACGGGTCTTCTGTCGCTTCGAGTTGCGGCCCTGAAGAGACCAACGTAACGTGTTCATCGATCCCGTAATTGCCGGGCGTTGGCGCGCCGACACCGGAACCGAGGTGCCATTTGCCGAAGTGCCCCGTCGTGTAGCCCGCATTTTTGAGCAGGCCGGTGACAGTATGGACCTTGGGGTCGAGCCAGTCGGGCATTGCGCGAGCCTTGTTCTGGGCGTGGGCCGCAAAGTGGCCATGGACGGCGTGCCGCGCCGGGTAATGGCTGGTCATAATCGCCGTCCGCGACGGCGAGCAGACCGAGCCATTGACGTAGAACTGAGTGAACAATGTCCCCTCGGCGGCAAGCCTGTCCAAACAAGGGGTCTTTATCTGACGATTCCCATAGCAGCCGAGGTCGCCCCAGCCCAGATCATCGGCAAAGATAAAAACGAAATTTGGTCTCTTAGCCTTTGCTGCCGGCCCGGTAGCGAGCAGGCCGCCCGGCAAGGCCGCAGCAGTCGCGGCGGCGCCGAGAGCAGTCAGAAACCGCCGTCTGTTCATAAGCACAGCCTCAGGTCTCATTCAGTATCCTCCTTCTGCTTTGGCATTATTTCGGTACGAGAAAGCCTCAAAGGAACTCAGCCGTGAAAGCATCTTAGCGGTTATCCCTCGCGCTGTCAAACAAAGATGCACAACCGCCGGCGGGCGCTTTGCCGGCGGAGCTTTTTTGTCAGCCGGAAGGTCGATTATTGCTTGTCCGGCACGGGCGTTTGGATTATACTATTTGGGTAGAGTCTGTAAGTGGCCGAATTATGAGCAAAAAGCCGGAAATAGAATTGTTCGATAATCCCCGCCCCGAGCGAGACTATTGCATTACGATCAGGTGTCCGGAGTTCACGAGCGTTTGTCCGCGGACCGGTCAGCCGGACTTCGGCGAGATTGTCATCGAGTACCGGCCCGGCAAATCCTGCATCGAGCTCAAGAGTCTGAAGCTCTATATGCAGAGCTACCGGAACAGGGGGATATTCTACGAGGCGCTGACAAACGATATATTGGACGATTTGAGCGGCGTCTGCAAACCGCGATGGATGAAGGTTGCCTCCCGATTTACGCCTCGCGGCGGCATTACCACTGACGTCGTTGCGGAATATGGGGCGGAGAAAGCGTAGTTTTCATCAGAGGTGCTAAAATGGCTATAACTTTTCACTGCGACCGTTGTGGCAAAGAGATAAGGGCGGCCGACACCGCCGGCGGAAAATGGGGCAAGTGCCCGGCCTGTCACAATAAGGTCTATGTACCGGATCTGAACGTTGACGACGAGCTTAAGCTCGCGCCCATTGATGAAACCGAAGAGGAAAAGAAGAAACGCCTTATGGCCGAGACGTACCGGCTCACCCAGGACATCCTGCAGGAGAGGGACACTCCGAACGGACCATCGGGGCTCGGGGGACCGATTTGCGAGATAAGCGAGAAGGAGCTGACCAAAAACATAATTCTGTACCTGCGCCAAATGGCCGACGGCGAGCTTGATGAAGCCGAGAGGACGACCGCCTCGATAGCCCCCTACGGGCGGCAAGCCACGGCCATCATCGATAGAATAGCAATCAGCGAAATACCAGAGCCGGAGCTGGCCGACCTCGCTCCACAAGTGCTTGCAGGCTTAGTAAGGACTCTGCGAAGCAGAATAGGCTGACATTCAGACAACCTTCAGGCCCCGACAGTGCGGTCCTAAAAAACCATATCCAACCCTGCGTCCGCAGTGATTTTCTCGGTCCGTAAAAATCATCGCGCCTCAGTGACACTCCAGTTTTGTCCCTCGGAAAGCGTTCTCTATACTTTACATAGAGAATAGCAAGCAACTTGGGAAAACCCTAAATCACTGCTTGGAAGGAAACTTAGATGGCCAACGAGACCACAGTAGTACACGTCACTCACGAGGCGGTCGGGAAAGTCGGCGGGATAGGCGCGGTGCTCCACGGCTTGTTCACCTGCCCATCATACCTCGAAGCCGTCGAGAGGTCGATCCTCGTCGGCCCGATGTTCACAACCGACGGTTCTCCGTCGGAACGGCTCGGCGAAGACGGCGAGGTGCTGTATTCTTCCGTTGACGGATTGATCAATCCGCAATATGCGCCGTCCTTCCGCAGAATCGAGAGTGCTTACAACGTGGGCATCGTGTATGGGCGGCGAATGTTCGTCGATGAGGAAACGGGCGTGAAAAGCTCGCCTGAGGTCCTGGTCTTCGACGTAAGACACATGAACCGGGACACGGTCAACGAGTTCAAGCGGCTGCTTTACAACGAATTCGGCGTGCAGAGCAACCTGTTCGAGAATCTCTGGGAGTACGAACAGTACGTCAGATTGGCGCCGCCGGCAATCGCAGCGCTGAAGGCAATCGATGCGGTCACAGACTCGACAACCATTATCTCGCACGAGTTCATGGGAATGCCCACCGCGCTGGCGGCCATCCTGGAGCCTAATTGCGATCTCAAGACCGTCTTCTACGCCCACGAGGTGGCGACAATGCGCCGCATCGTCGAGGAGCACCCCGGCCACGACACGATGTTCTACAACGTTATGAAGCAGGCCCACCATGACCGGCTCTATGTCAACGACGTGTTTGGCGACCAGGGCACGTACTTCAAGCACGCTCTTGTCGAGGCTTCCAAACACTGCGATCACATATACGCCGTGGGCGACTACGTGGCCGACGAGCTGCGGTTTCTCGCGCCTGAATTCGAGACCCTCGATATAGACATTGTCTATAACGGCATACCCGCATATCAAATCACGGTCGCCGAGAAACTCGCATCAAAGGAAAAACTGCAATCCTACTGTCAGAACCTGCTGGGCTACAGGCCGGACTATGTATTCACTCACGTCACCAGACTGGTCAAGAGCAAAGGGCTTTGGCGCGACCTGGAGGTGCTCTACACGATGGAACAGGAGTTCAGAACACAGGGCAAGACCGGCGTGCTGTTCCTGCTGTCCACCGAGGTCTCCCGGCGGCGTCCCGATGATATAGCCAAAATGGAATCCACATACGGCTGGCCTGTCGCCCACCGTGAGAGCTGGCCCGACCTTTCCGGCGGTGAAGCGAGCTTCTACCTGCACGTGCAGAGATTCAACGCCAAGACCCGCAACATAAAGATCATCTTCATCAACCAGTTCGGTTTCAGCCGAAAGCATTGCGGGATGAGGATGCCGCAGGATATGGAGTTTATGGATATCCGCAAGGGAAGTGATGTGGAATTCGGCCAGAGCATCTATGAGCCGTTCGGCATTGCCCAGCTCGAGCCGCTGACGTTCGGGGGTATATGCGTGATAAGCAGCGTCTGCGGGTGCTCCGGTTTCCTGCGCGACGTCACGGGGGGCCAGGACGTCAAGAACGTAATCGTCGCCGACTACACGAACCTCCAGACCCAGGACTACGCCGATATAGAGGATATGCTGCATATCGACCGGGCCGTCCGCGACCGAATAGAAGCGAGCGTCAGTGAGAAGGTCGCAATGCAGATATGCTCGCGCCTGCCAAGCAATGAATCTGAAATCGCAACCATGATTGAGACCGGACACCATCTCGCTGAGAATATGAGCTGGGACCTGGTCGTGAAAAACTACCTGCTAAGAAGCCTGGGAAAGGCCCGGCAGAAGATTCGCGTCCTATGAATTGAGGACCATATCGAAAGCTGAAGGGCAACAACAGGACCTCACAATCGATTATTCGGGACTTCCTTTTTGCTTGCACTCTTGAGCTTTGCGTGATTTACTCTTGTACGGCCGGTCGCCTTGGGTGTTGGGTGTACTTCATCTTTGTTAGGTAAGAACAGACTTTCTCACGGAGCTCATCCGCGCCCGCCGCGGCGAGTCATTCCGGCCTTGAGCCGGAATCCAGAGACCGCGGGTACTGGATTCCCGCTTTCGCGGGAATGACAAGGCACACCGCAGGAACTCACGGACGACAAAGATTGCCCGCCTCGCGCCCAAAGCTGAGAAAACGCCCAACGATGAGAAATAATTCACCTACAAACGTGAATCGCGCCCGTGGGTGTTTCCAACTCGAAAATTCACGCGTTGAATCATCAAAACAGTGGTATCGTCCCAAGATTTGTGGGGAAAACACTATCGGGTAAGAAAGCGTTTATCGCATTAGGGCTGACAGCAGGTAATAAAACGGCTCCGAGAATCTCCCAGAGCCGTTGTGCTGGTAGCGGATAAAGCGATAAACGCTATTGGCTGTTCCGGAAGTGAACAACCAGATTGCCCCTAACCTTTGGGACGTCAATAAAAAAGTGAGCTTGCAGTCTTGACTGCCCATTTGAGAATCGTTAGAATAGCCGGGTGTGAGTTCTTCCGGAAGAAAACCCATAATAGGCATTCTGGGCGGTATAGGCTCGGGCAAGAGCACAGTCGCAAATGAGTTCGCCAAATTGGGCTGTGCGGTCGTTGATGCCGACAAGATAGCGCACAGGCTGCTGGACGAAGCCGGCGTCAGGGAAGAAATCGTCGGCCTTTTTGGGCGAGAGATTCTGCACCCGGCGGGCAAAATCGACCGCGGAAAGCTCGCAAAGATCGTTTTCGCCGATCCCGAAAAGCTGTCGCTGCTTAACAAGACAATCCACCCGCTTGTGCTAAAAGAGACTGAGCAGCTTATCAGGCGGCACAACGGCCAAAGCAGGGTAAAGGCAGTCGTGCTGGATATGCCCCTTCTGCTCGAGGTGGGCTGGGAAAAACGATGCGACAGGCTCATTTTCGTCGAGTGCGACCTACAGATAAGGGCCGAGAGGGCCAAAAAAATGGGTATTTTTGACGAAAATCAGTTGAAAGTCAGAGAAAATTCTCAAATTTCTCTGGACAAGAAGGTAGGCGTCGCCGATAATATCATAAAGAACAATTCTGGCTTTTCGGCATTAGTCAGGCAAGTCGCTGATATCTTCTCGAGTGTTTTAGATAAGAGTTAAGTGGGGTTTACAGCAGGTTACTCGGATTGCGGCAGTAGCTTCTGATATTTAAGTTTCGTTCTTCCGTCCAAAACCCAAGTCCTACTGAACTACTTTGACAAAGTTTTTTTAACCGAATTACGGCCCTGCATGGGCGGGGAATACATTTTCACAAGTGGCAAAGGAGTAATAATGGCTAAGGCTTCAGCAAAGAAAAACAAAAAACACAAGAGCTCCAGGAGAAAGGCTGTCGCAGAAGATCAAGCCGTCGCCGAGCAGGCCGAGGTAGAAAGCGCAACGGCCACGGCTACGGCTGACGAGGCCCCCGCTGCCGAGGCTAACGATGAAGCGAAGAAGAAAGAATCCGATGAAGAATCCACGCACGCCAAGTATGAGCGCGTCAAGAAAGGCAATCTGTATCTGACCGATCTGCAGAAACTGACCGTTGCCGAGCTGCACGAGATTGCAAAGGCTGAGAACCTCACCGAGTACAGCGCCCTCAAGAAGCAGGATCTGATTTTCAGAATCCTCAAGGAGCGCATCCGTCAGGACGGACTTATGTACGGCGAAGGCGTGCTCGAAGTGCTGCCCGACGGCTACGGCTTCCTGCGCACTCCGGATTACAACTACCTTTCCTCGTCCGACGATATCTACGTCTCACCCTCGCAGATCAGGCGTTTCGGCCTGCGGACGGGCAACATTGTCTCCGGACAGATCAGGCCGCCCAAGGATTCCGAGAAGTACTTTGCCCTTCTTCGCGTTGAGGCGATTAACTATGAGAATCCCGACATCCTCGCAGACAAAGTGGTATTCAGCGATCTGACACCACTGCATCCGGAGCAGCGCTTCATACTGGAGACAACGCCGGAAGAGTTGAATATGCGCATAATCGACCTCGTGACGCCGGTGGGCAAAGGGCAGCGAGGCCTCCTTGTCGCCCCGCCGCGCACGGGCAAGACAATCCTGCTGCAGAAGATCGCCAATGCAATGAGCACAAATCACCCGGAAGTCAAGCTGATAGTGCTGCTGGTTGACGAACGGCCCGAGGAAGTCACGGAGATGGAGCGTAAGACCGCCGACGACGTTGAGGTGATAAGCTCGACCTTCGACGAGCCGGCGGCCCGGCACTGCCAGGTGGCCGAAATAGTGATAGAAAAGGCAAAGCGGATGGTGGAATACGGTCAGGACGTGGTAATCCTTCTGGATTCAATAACACGTCTGGCACGCGCCTACAACAGCGAGATGCCGCACTCAGGCAGGATCCTGACCGGCGGCGTCGATGCAAGCGCGATGCAGATGCCGAAGAAATTCTTCGGCGCGGCAAGAAACGTGGAGCACGGCGGCTCATTGAGCATCTTCGCAACCGCCTTGATAGACACCGGCTCAAAGATGGACGAGGTAATCTTCGAGGAGTTCAAGGCGACCGGCAATATGGAGCTGCACCTCGACAGACGACTGGTTGACAGACGGACCTGGCCGGCAATTGACATTAGCCGAAGCGGAACCAGAAGGGAGGAATTGCTCCTTGACCCGAAGGAGCTCGGGCTTGTTTATCGGCTCCGCCGCGTGCTGAGCGAATTGAACCCGGTCGAAGCCGTCGAGCTGCTCAAGAACAGGCTCTCGAAGTGTCGAACCAACGCAGAGTTCCTGATGACAATGAACATCGACTGATTCGGGTTGCATATTCAGAACCGGCCGTCTCAACACGACGCGCGTGCCCGCGTGCCCTTTGCGCGAGATGTTTGGTTTACATTCGTGTTTGGTTTTAGTAACATCCTATTCCGGCGATTGTGCTTTGCGCCGGAATTTTTTATGGATTTGCTGGGTTAAGGTTGATTATGGAAGCAGAGTTCTCGAAAGTCTATGATCCCAAGACGATTGAGAAGGAGGCCAGCGAAATCTGGCTTTCCGGCGGGCACTTTCACGCCGAGCCTTCCGGCGACGGCGAAGGTGCAAAGGCCTACACCATCGTGATACCGCCTCCAAACGTGACAGCCGCCCTGCACGTCGGCCACGCCCTGAACAACACCCTGCAGGACATCCTGATTCGCTTCCGCCGGATGCAGAAATACAATACTGTGTGGATGCCGGGCACCGACCACGCCGGTATTGCCACCCAGACGGTTGTGGATAAGCGGCTCAAAGCCGAAGGGCAACCGGCCCTGGTTGACTACAAGCAAATGGAGGCCGATGGGAGAGGTGGCCGTGAGAAATTCGTCGCCCGCGTTCAGGCCTGGAAAGACGAATATGAAGCACAGATTATTCACCAGTTACAGGCTATGGGCTGCTCGTGCGACTGGGAGCGGACGCGATTTACGATGGACGAGGTCTGCGCCAAGGCCGTGCGGGAGGCGTTCTTTAGATTGTTCAGGGAGGGGCTTATCTACAGGGGCAAGAGGCTGGTCAACTGGGACCCGGCCACGCAAACGGTGCTGGCCGACGACGAAGTCGAGCACGAAACCGTGCAGGGACACTTCTGGTACCTGCGCTATCCGCTGCTGGAACCACTTAAGGTTGAAGGGAAACTCACTGAGCACGTTACAGTTGCTACGACGCGCCCGGAGACGATGTTAGGCGACACCGCCGTTGCGATGAACCCCGCTGACCCGCGAGCGAAGCACCTTGTCGGCAGGAAGGTGCGGCTTCCGATGGTGGGCAGGATTATCCCTATCATCGCGGATGAGCACGTTGTCCTGCCAAACCCCCAGAGCGAAGATGAAAAGGCCAGGTTCTCCACTGGCTTTTTGAAGGTTACGCCCGCCCACGACCCGGATGACTGGGAGATCGGCCAGAGACACGATCTTGGAATAATAAATGTGATGGCGCCCGATGGGACTATCAGCGATAAGCACGGCTGGGAGGACGCCACCGAGCCGGAGGCGCAAAACCTGCTTGGGATGGACCGGTTCGAGGCCCGCGAGGCAATTGTCGAATGGTTTCAGCAGGAAGGGCTGCTTGAGGATGTCCGCGAATACGCCCACGAGGTCGGGCACAGCTACCGCAGCCACGTGCCGATTGAGCCGTACCTCTCTGACCAGTGGTATATCGCCGTTAAGAAACCTATCGAGCACTTAGCCGAGAAATTCGGCGAAGGTTTTATCGAGGGTACGGATGTGCCGGTCAATTCACTGGCTGGCCTAGCGCTGAAGCCACTTCTTGACAGCCGCCTGAAGTTCATACCCGAACGCTATGCCAAGACATACCAGACCTGGCTTGAGAACCTCCGTGATTGGCCCATAAGCCGACAACTATGGTGGGGACACCAGATACCGATATGGTCAAAACTCGGAGGAGGTGGACAATTAGAGTATGAGCTTTCAAAACTTGATGACAAAGTGTGCTTCGAGCATACAGATTCTGACGAAGGGCCCATAATATACGCTTGTGTCGCACCCGGCAATGAGGATATAGAAAAGCAACTGGCAGATAACGGCTGGAAGCGAGATACGGACGTTCTGGATACGTGGTTTTCGTCGGCGTTGTGGCCGTTTAGCACGATGGGTTGGCCGGAGGATACGCCGGAGTTGAAGAGCTTCTATCCAGGCGACGTGCTTTGCACCGCGCGGGAGATTATCACGCTTTGGGTCTCGCGGATGGTTATGATGGGGCAGTATTGCGTCGGCGATATTCCGTTCAGAGACGTCTATATCCACGCGATGATACAGGATGGCGAGGGACGCAAGATGTCCAAGAGCTTAGGCAACGGAATCGACCCCTTGGTGGCTATCGACAGCCACGGCGCCGATGCGATGCGCTTCACCTTAGCGAGTATGACGACGGATACGCAGGATATTCGGATGCCGGTGGTGCAGATGACTTTGCCGGACGGTCGAGTCGCCAACACCTCGCCGAAATTCGACATCGGGCGAAACTTCTGCAACAAGCTCTGGAACGCCTCGCGCTTCGCTATGATGAACCTCGACGGCATCGACCCTGCGAAATTTGACAAAAACAAATTGAGTATCGAGGACCGGTGGATTCTCTCGCGCCTCGCCGGGACAATCGCCGAAGTGACCGAGTCGCTGGAGGCGTTTAAGTTCAGTGAGCCGATGATGAGCCTCTATAAGTTCTTCTGGAACGATTTCTGCGACTGGTATCTCGAATGGGCGAAATTCCGGATGCAGCAGGATGAGCAAAAGCCGATTACCCAGAATGTCCTGGCCTTTGTACTGGACCAGACCTTGCGCTTGCTGCACCCGTTTATCCCGTTTATCACTGAAGGAATCTTCCAGCGGCTAAACCAGGTCACGCCGAGTCGCGGGCTTGCGGGCATAGTCGATGCAAAGAAATCCGACGCGCTGGTCGTTGCCGACTGGCCGGGCAGAATCGACGGACTGAAAGATGCCGACGCGGAGAAGGAAATCGCAATCGTACAAGCCGTCATCAGGATCGTGCGGGACATCAGGAACGACAGGAACACTGGGCCAAAGGAGCTGTTGGTCGTATCAGCCAAGGCCCGGCAGGAAGATGTTGATATTCTAAGCCGTAATGCGAAACTAATCGAGCGCCTGGCAGGCGCAAAAGAATTCAACGCCGGGGTCAAAACGGCAAAACCGGCGAATGCCGCTGTCGGCATTGCAGAGTCAACCGAGGTCTATGTGCATAATGCAATTGACGTGGAAGCCGAACGTCAACGGTTAGAGAAGCAAAAGGACAAGGTGGAAAAGGCCAAGGTGGCGGCAGAGGCCAAGCTGAACAACGAGAACTTCGTGAACAAGGCCAAGCCCGAAGTCGTGGCCCAGGCCAGAGACAAGCTCGCCGAGCTTTCGAAGCAGTTGCAGGCCATAGAGAAACACCTGACGGAATTAGACAGCTAATACTCAAAAGGCGGTGGCAAAAATGGAATTGGAAGCTGAACTATCGCGTATAATCATCGACGAGCAATCCGACCAGCAGGTAATCGTCATAAGAGAGCGGAACGGCACTCGCAGCTTCCCAATTGTCATAGGCATCGTCGAGATTCTCGCCATTGACCGCCGATTGAAAGGCATCACGCCCCCCCGCCCGATGACGCACGACTTACTGGGCAACATAATCGAAAGTCTCGGCGCCAGGATAGAGAGGATTGTGATAAACGACCTGCGCCACCATACTTTCTACGCCAGGATTCACCTGAGCCTGAACGGCAAGGCCGTCGAGATTGATTCGCGCCCTTCCGATGCGATTGCGCTCGGGGTGGCCCGCCAAGTCCCTATTTATGTTGCTGAGCACGTTTTTGAGCTGACTTCCCAGTAAAGCCGGTCCAGATAATCAGCAGCCCGACGCCGATGCAAAGCAGAGCATCCGCGACGTTGAACGTATTCCAATGACGTTCCCGCCCGAAGGCGTTGATATAGACATCGATGAAGTCCCGCACCAGGCCGTCGTTGAAGACCCGGTCGTACAAGTTGCCGCAAATCCCCGCCGCAAGCAGTCCAAGGGCGGCCTGAACCAGCCTCAGCCTCGTCCCGGACAGGTAGAAGGACCCCAGGACAATCAGCATCGCGATAATTGAGGCCGCCACAAGGAAAAAAGGCCGGCCCGCGCATATCCCGAACGCCGCGCCGTTGTTCACCGCCGGGACCAGACGCAACAGCCCATCTATGACGGTGAAGCTGTCGTCAAAGTACAGCCAGGCGAAAATGCCCTGCTTGCTCCACAAGTCCAATGCCAGACCGCCCGCCAACAGCGTCCAGAAGATGAGCTGGCCATTGACATCCGGCAGTCTATCGACCGAAACACGCTGAGACGCCAAATGCCGGATGCGAGATAGGATGCCCGCAGGATGGGGCGTGCTGTTTTGGTCTGTTTTCGAGTCGGTCATAGGTAATATTCAGTCTGTCGTATCTGACGGGCGCCGCGGGCAGGCGGCGGTCATTGAGCGTTTGAGTATTTTCCTATGAGTCGCAGCAGCGTCTGGCTATTAGGCTGACCCGGCTCGATCTCCAAAGACGCACGCCACAGCCGGATAGCCTCGAGCTTCAGGGCCTCATCGTCGCCGACAATCGCCTTGAGCATATAGGCGACGCCCAGGGCTCTGAGCGTCTCCCAATCCTTACCGTTCAGACGGACGGCTGTGTCGTAGGCCGCGATTGCTTCATCAACGGCGCCCAGCTTGAGACAACAATAGCCGAGGTATTTGAAGGCTTTGGCGTTCTCCGGCTGGGCCTGCGTGGCCAGAATCAACAGCTCCTTCGCAGGCTCATAGAGCTCCATCTTTGTGTAGGCCAGCGCCAGTAGAGTCAAGGCCTCGGGGTTGTTGCTGTCTATCTCCAGCGCGCGCTTGTAGGAAGCAACGGCCGACTCGAAATCCTCCTGCCACTGATAGACCTCGCCAAGCAGCATCTGGACTTCGGCAACGTTCGGGTCAATTTCATGGGCCCGCTCGCCGAATTTCAGGGCGCTGCCGTACTCCTCCAGCTCCACGTAGCATTTTGCGGCGCTGAGGTGCGCCTGCAGATGATTGGGGTCTATCTCGCAGGCCCGGACGTATGCGTCCACCGCCTTTGTCAACTCTTTCATCATCCGATAGACGCGTCCGAGGCTGAAGAAGTCCTTGAAAGAATCGGGATTAATCCTGGTCGCCTTCTCGTAGGAAGCTGCACTGTTCGGGTAGTCCTCCAGCTTCTCATAGACCTGGCCGAGCACGGAATAGGCGTACCAGAACCTCTTATCAACCTTCACAGCCTCTTGGAGCTTTTCGACGGCCTTGGCGTCCTGGTCATACTCCGTCAGCACTATGCCGTCGAGGTAAAGGTCAACCGCGCTGTTTTCCTGCTGGCAGCCCCAGCAAAACAACAGGGCCGGAAGAGTCAGGCCTGCAATAACAACGCACAGCTTTTTGTCGTAAGGCATTTGCCCTGCCTTTCAGAAGTAGCCCAACAATGCGACACCGGCCTTTGGACATTTGCCCCCGGGCCCCAATTGCCGAGCAATTATAGCACAGCACACATCTCTGTCAAAAAACTTTTAGCGATGGGGGAATTTTGCCCTGCCCTTCGAAATGCTTGACATACACCCGGCCACTCATTATCATACCGACAAATCAGGGCCGGTCGAATAATACAGACGAGGTTACGCCTCGTCTTTGTTGCTTTTGGTAAAAGGCTTCTGCAAAATTGCAGGTTACGCCTAACCTGCAATTTTGCAGAACTCATTGAAAGGTCGTTTTTCTATGCCGAAACAGGGCGTGACTTTGGAAAACAGACCGCTTGTACTGATAATACGCGACGGCTGGGGCTACAACCCGGACGCGAGCGAGGACAAGTATAACGCCATAAAATGCGCAAAAACGCCCGTGGACGATATGCTGATGGCCGAATACCCCCACTGCCTCATCCACAGCAGCGGAGAGGACGTCGGCCTGCCCAAAGAAACAATGGGCAACAGCGAGGTCGGACATCAGAACATAGGTGCCGGGCGAATCGTACCGCAGGAGTCAGTCAGGCTCAGCAGGGCAATCCGCGACGGCTCGTTTTTCGAGAACGCTGAATTCCTAAACCTGATCGAGTTTGTGAAAAAGAATAACGGCAGGGTGCACATTATAGGACTTTGCAGCAACGTCGGCGTGCACTCCCTGCTCGACCACTTGTACGGCCTGCTTGAGCTGGCAAAAAGAAACGACATAAAAGACGTCTTCATCCACGCCTTCACCGATGGTCGCGATTCGCCGCCGGACAGCGGGGCAGGATACATCGCCGAAATCGAGAAAAAGGCCGGGGAAATCGGCGCAGGCAGAATCGCCAGCGTTATCGGCAGATTCTACGCGATGGACCGCGACAGCCGGTGGGACCGCGTGCAAAGGGCCTACGAATGTCTGACGATAGGCAAGGGCCTGCGGGCCCCCAGCGCCGCCGAGGCCGTCGCCCGCAGCTACAAAGAAGGCGTGACTGATGAGTTTATTGAGCCGACGGCGATTATCAACGAGGATAATGAGCCGATAGCGACAATTAACAATGGCGACGGCGTGGTGTTCCTCAACTTCCGCGGGGACAGGCCCCGCGAGATCACGCGGGCCTTTGTTCAGCCGGACTTCAAAGAGTTCCCCCGCACAAAAAAGCCCGATACATACTTCGTCTGCATGACCGAGTACGATGTAACGATACCGGCCCCCGTCGCCTTTCCAAAGCCCCCCAAAATGAAGAATATCTTAGCGGCGTACTGGAGCTCTCTGGGCATCAAGCAGTTCCGCTGCGCCGAGACGGAAAAATACGCCCACGTCACCTTCTTTTTCAACGATTACACCGAGAAACCGTTCCCCGGCGAAGACAGGCAAATAGTCCCGTCGCCGCGAGTGCGAACATACGACCTGAAGCCTGAGATGAGCGCTTATGAGGTCGCCGACGTCGTTCTGGAGAGGCTCGATTCGGACAAATACGACGCGATCGTGGTCAATTTTGCCAACCCGGATATGGTCGGCCATACGGGCATACTGGAGGCGGCCATACGCGCTGCCGAGGCCGTTGACCAGTGCGTCGGCAAAATCATCGAAAAGGTCAAGAATATGGGTGGTGCGGCAATCGTCACCGCCGACCACGGCAATTTCGAGAAAATGATAGACGGCAGCCCGGACAGCCCGCACACCGCCCACACCATCGGCGACGTGCCGCTCGTTGTGTTTGACGAGCGCTTCAAGAGTTGCAGGCTGCGGCAAGGCGGCAGGCTGGCGGATATAGGGCCTACGCTTCTTGAAATGATGGGCCTGCCGAAGCCCGAAGAGATGACCGGGCGGAGCTTACTTCAAACTTAAAAGAATTCAGGTGCTTTTTCATTCGACCTAATGCCTGATGAGAAGAAAACAAAAACCAACTTGTTTTATCATTGCAGGCCCGAACGGTGCAGGAAAAACTACATTTGCATTACGTTATTTGCCGCAAATAGCGGGTTGCCGAAACTTTGTCAATGCCGACCTTATTGCTTATGGTCTTTCGCCTTTTGGCTCACTATCGGCTCAATATGAAGCCGGGCGTCTGTTTCTGCGTGAGATTTATGCAAATATCGACAGGCGGGTGGATTTTGCTTTTGAGGCGACATTGGCAGGCCGCAGTCATATTAGTCTGCTAAAAAAACTCAGGCAGGATGGCTGGCAGGTGGTTTTGTTTTTCTTGTGGATACCTGACGCAGCTTTTTCAAAAAGCCGAATTCGTGAGCGCGTGAAACATGGCGGACATAATATTCCTGATGATGCAATTTATCGCCGCTATCCTCGTATAATGAACAATTTAATGAAAATTTACATTCCTCTTTGCGATAAAGCAATTTGCTATGATAATTCCAATCCTAAACCTGTTCCTGTCTTTGAACAGGACGGCAAAAACCGACGCATTTTTATTGAAGATATATACGATAGAATTTTGAGGCAGTCAGATGACTACAAAACAACCAAGTAAACTGGCGATAGTTGCCGGCAGATGCCTTGCAAAAGCGGTGCGGGAAGAACTAAGAAAAAAAGCATTACTTGGACAGTATGTTATTATAAACCGTAACGGCAAGGCCTGCCGCGTTTCAGCCAAACAGGCATTAAAAATTGCCAAATCTAAATGATTTGGCTCCAAGCAACAAATGCCTACCGAACAGGATACTCTGTAATCTTGCTACAGTCTCGGAAAGAGCCTGTTTTTACCTTGACATATAAATTTGATTCTGTTTAGCCCTGTCATCTCTATGGCGGGGTGATCTTTTCTTACAGAGATAATAAGCCCGTCGTTTCACGGCGGGTTTTCTTATTTGACCGCTTCTATCCAGCATTGTTAAAACCAGCGTTAAAAATAATGATGTCCATTTTACTTTATTGCCCTTCATTTTCAGCCGATATAAATCATTGGTTCTTAGAGGGCGCAATATGGTGGGAAAAAGCATATTAGAAAAACAACCTCATCTGATACCGGCAATAATTGCTGCCATAATGCTGTTCTTAGCATTAGGTCCCTTTCCTTATGGTTATTATCAATTACTCAGATTAGTTGTTTGTGGCGCAGCTTTGTATCTAGCCCGACTTCGCGGATTCGAGGGTTGGAACCTGCGTGGCGTGGTCAAAATCGG
>CAYGZM010000028.1:0-34294 GCA_964354365.1 uncultured Pirellulales bacterium | reverse complement strand
GCTGGGATGAGAACTATCTACTCAAAGTGCTCAAAATTTAGATGCGTTTGCCCTGCCTCAGTACCCAATTTTGTTGACAAATCCGAATGGTTGTGGCATCATATTAACAATTGCGTGTATTGGACCTTAGAGGTGGTTTTGGAAGTTCGGTTTGGCGCTGAGAAATGCGGTCAAAGCCGTCTCGTATTAGAAAAGGAGAACAGTTATGAAGAATGATGGAATTTCACGGCGCGATTTTATGCGTAACACCTCACTGGCCGCCGCCGGCACGCTTGCCGGGGCGCTGGCGAGCAGGGGGCAGGCTGGCGAGAAGGAGGACAAATCAAAGATTGTCAACTACAATGAAAAGATGCACTACCGCCGGCTGGGAAAGACGAACATCATGATTTCAGAGGTCAGCTTAGGCGGCCACTGGAAGAACCGTAATGCCGGCCGGTACTGGGACAGCTTCGCCAACGAGGAAGTGCCTGACGACGTCGCCAAGAATCGAGCTGACGTCATCGGCGCGTGCATCGATACCGGTGTCAACTACCTCGACATCACCACTGCCGCGGAGTGCCTCAGTTACGGCGTGGCTTTGAAGGGTCGGCGGGAGAAAATGATTGTCGGCGCCGATATTCACAACCTCGGGCCCCGCACTTCCACCTTCTGCAACGTCAAGGACCAGACGCGCAACGTCGATACGTGCCTGCGTTTCCTTCAGACCGACTACCTCGACATCTGGCGTCCCCAGGCGAAGATGGACGGCTCCAATACCGACCCCGAAGTCGAGTCCCTGATTGAAACATTCGATAAGCTGCACAAGACCGGCAAGGTTCGCCATCTCGGTATGTCATCGCACTCGCGCCCCTGGCTCGAACACGTCCTTGAGAAGTATCCCCAGTTCGAGATGGTCATCTTCCCCTGCAGCGCAAAGACCAGAGAGAAGGGCCAGGACCCGATCGGCGGCAACGTCGAAGAAGTCAATCCGGGACACGGCTCCGACCAGACCCAGAGCATCTTCAAGACCGTGCTGGAGCGCAACGTCGGCATCGTTACGATTAAGCCCTTCTTCGGCGGCACCCTTTTCGAGAGTTGCGGCAAAGTCAGCTTCCCGGTGATGGGTGTCGGCAGCAAGACCGAGAACGACGTTGCTCGGCTGACAATTCAGTGCATCCTTGCGAACAAGGCGATAACCGCGACGGTGCCGGGGCTCTCAACGCCGTACGAGGTGGAGAATGCCGCTCGCGCATCCTACACGCGCCCGCTTGGCGCCACGGCTGCCGAAAAAGAGTGGCTGATGCAGATTACGGACGAGCGGTGGGCGGCTCTGCCCCCCGAATACGAGTGGCTGCGCGACTGGGAAGTCGTCTAAGCGGCGCAGGCCGGTCGGAACTTTGACGGCTGACAAGATGGAGGTCGCAAACGACCTGCCGAATAGTATAATGTCAATGATTGGCGGCGGGTGCAGCTTCGCACCTGCCGCTTTAGTTTGGTCGAATACTGGGAGCGTCTGACAAAAAGAAACCTCGCTCTGTGTCATTCCCGCGAAGCTTGTCCTCGACTCCGATCGGGGAGCGGGAATCCAGAAGCCTTGATTTCGTGGAGAAACTCATTTTGTCACGGCCTCTAAGGGGAAAAGCAGTGGGTTTGAAAAGTCGAATTGATTCGCGTGTTTTGTGCGGGGTGCTTGTGGTTGCCGGCCTGGCTTTTGTGCTGGTTGGCTGTATTGCCGGGCGATTGCAGGCGGAAAAGCAGGCTGAGGAAAACTCGGGTGGAAACAGCAAGTGCTATGTGTGCCACGCCGGTATGAAGACCGAGGAGATCACGACCGGCCACCTTGCGGCGGATGTCACCTGCGACAAGTGCCACGGCTCGTCAATTGAGCACATGCACGACGAGATGCTGATGACCGAGCCGGACCTCTTGTTCGGACGCCAGGAGGTCGTCGAGATGTGTATGAGCTGCCATAACGGGCACGAGAAACCGGAGGTGGTGGAGGCGTTTCGCAAGGAGTGGGCCGGGCGCATGCGCCCCAATGGGCGGACCATCGGGGCCGATTCAGTCTGCACCGACTGCCACGGGACCCACAATCTTGCAAATCAGACGGGCAGCAAGGCCGAGGCCGAGCAGCAGGCCCAGTGGATCAGCGCCTTCAACGGTTACGATCTGACCGGCTGGCGGGCTTCAGGTAGCGCATCCTGGACTATCAAAGCTGGGCGGCTCATTGGGGCGCCGCCGGCCAGCGACGAAGGCGCCACTCTCTGGAGCGAGGCGGAGTATGAGGATTATCTGCTTGTGGTGACTTTCCGCGCCGCTTGGCCCATCCACGCGGGCATCGAGGTCCGCGGCGGCGAATCCAAACCCGGACCGAGGATCGAGATATTCCAGAGCGACAAACCGCTGGCCTTTACCGGCAGC
Source organism: uncultured Pirellulales bacterium (assembly GCA_964354365.1). Lineage (GTDB taxonomy): Bacteria > Planctomycetota > Phycisphaerae > Sedimentisphaerales > Anaerobacaceae > CAYGZM01. Next base: position 31,894 of record CAYGZM010000028.1, on the reverse strand, counting down.
GTGCTTGTGCCCGGCAACGGCCTGATATTAGTGAACCTGCGCAGCGACCTGCTGGATCGCGAGGGCTGGAATACGCTCTCGGCAAAGGTTCAAGGTGACAGAGTACAGGTCTGGCTTAACGGCGAGGAGGTCGGGGCCGTCCGCACTGCCGGGCCGAAGAAAGGAAAGATCGGGCTGTATATTGAGAAGCAGGCGGCAGGTGAAGCCGCCGAATTCTGCGTTCGGGAGGTCCAAATACAAAAGCTCAATCCCGGGAAATAGGCAGCAACCGAGCGGGAATGATGTTAGACACCTGTCGCTTAGTAGCGTGTGATGGCCCAAACGATAGGTGTCATTCCTTCGACAAGCTCAGGGCCAAAAGTATTCGTCGAGCCAGTCGCCGGCGAGGATGGCGAAGTCCGCGAAGTTTATGAGGTTATTCCCGTTCAAGTCAGCTGGCAGCATGAGTGGCAAATCGAAAAGACCGGCGCCGTCTGTGGCTACATATACGATTTCCGCCTGAGAGAGGGCGTAGTCGTAGATGCGGAAATCGTCAATCAGTCCGTCGTAGCCGCCGTACCACCCGGAGCCGATCTGAAAAGAGCTGACGCCCGATATCGGTGAGTCTGCATCGGTTCGGCTGTCGTAAAGAATGCCGTTGAGGTAGATGTTCATCAGCCCGGTATTGGGATTGACCCCGGCGTGAATGTCTTTGGTGAACGCCCAATGGTTCCAGCGGCCCGTCCACTGGCTGTCGTATCGATGACTTGAGCTAAGGCGTCCCTTGTCGAAGGACCATGGCGTCCCGCAGTCCCAGTTGTACCGGCCGGGCCGCAGCCAGACGCCAACGTTCAAAGCGATAACAGGGTCTCGCAGACCATAGACGTAATCCGAACAGAAAAGGGTATCGGTATGGTGCGCTGAGTCTGAGCCTTGCTGCCAGAAGGTGATAGTTATGGCCTCGCGGATTGTTGAAAATAGAGCGTCGGCATTGCTTATATCCACCGAATCGCCATAGCCGTCAAGGGCGAGCACGAGTCCTCTGGCCGGGTCATTGCAGGCTGCGTTGGCGTCGCCCGTCAAAGTGCCGTGATAGTCGTTGCCGGAGCTGTCGAGCGGGTCGCCGTCGAATTTGTACCAGGCTGCCGGCGGCCTCTCAGGAGGCTGGTGGGGATAGACAACGGGCGTCCTGTCGAGCCACGTATAGGCCAATTCTTCAACGTCCCGCAAGTCAATGGCGCAATCGCCGTTCAGGTCGGTGTTCGGCCTTTTGTCCGCCAGACACCTGACCGAGTGCAGCGTGATGTTATCGAAATATACCGCGCCGTATCCCATCACGGACGGCTCGGATATACCGTCATCCGACAAGCCGATCCCGATATATTCAATCTCGCTGAGGTTCACATCGCATAGTTCGCTCAGGTCTATTCTCCAGGGCGTCCATATCTGCTTTGTGACATCGGCCGGGTCGCCGTCATAGGCAATCACCGCATTAGCGTCGTGACTGCCTATAACGAAGAGCATCCTCGTGTGCGGGTCGTTGCCCGCGATGCCTCGAAAGAAAAGGTCGATTGACTTGACGCCCGCCGTCCGCCAGTCCTGGGGTGCCGGGAACGTGCGGGCGATCTGCGCGCGAAAGGGCAGGGCGTAGAGGTATGTCAGCACCAACGAGCGGCCGCCTCTGTAAACGGGGTAGGGCTGTTTGGAGATGTTCATATACCCGCCGCCAAGCTCCGTCCACGTCTCGAGCAGGTCGCCGTAGGAATTGTAGGACTCGAAATCCTCTATGACCAGGCCGTCCACAACGGTGAAGCTCCAGATGTTGCCTTCTTTGGGGCTGTTTGTGTCGGGCGAATTGACCTCGTCTATTCTCCAGTAGTAAGTCCGCCCCAATTCGAGAAGCACAGGGTCGAAGCTGTTCGGATGCTGCGGCTGCGGCGGGTCAGTGACCGGGGCGGCATTCGCATCGACCGCCTCGATGCTCGTCCCGAAATAGACGATGTGCGTCTCTGCAGAGCATCCCGGCATCCAGCTCAGCTCGGCGTCGAGCGGGACGTTCGTGGCGCCATCGACCGGACAGGGATTATAGGCGGCAGGACCGCACAGGCTGCTGATTCTGGCGCGGACATTGGCCAGGTCAAAACCGGGCGCGTCCCCGAATCTGTCTATTGCGACGATGCGGACGGCTCGCGGCTCGAACGGCAGAACAGCCCGGGAGATGTCGAGCAGGATTTCCGATGGTAACTGGCCGCCGGTGTCAAGAGCGGTGGCTCTATCCAGCAGGTACTCCTGCCCCTCGCCGTCTGTGAGGAAGACGAGGGCTTGTTCTCCGCGTCGGCCCATTTCGACGATGATTATATCGTGGCCCGGCCCATCCACGATCGGGCCTCTGAACTGCAATTCGACCCAGTGGTCCGGCGGCATAGTGACCGCGGAAAATGGCGAGGGCGGAGGCCCCAAGAGCTTTTCCTGGGGATTCACCCAGACCGGCCATGTCCATTGGTCGTCCATACCCAGCCAGCCCTCGCCCTCAGGGTCGTATGCGTCAACTATGCAGCATGGGTAGTCAAAAGCCGTTTGGTCGGCCAAAGCTGTGCCGCAGAGCGAGAGAACCAGGGTGATCAGAGCCGAGGCGATCAAAAATACCTGTTGCATTCATACCCTCCGGGCCAACTATGTACCGAATTGCACAAGACCGGTTCTGCACAATTCGAATGCCGAAACTCACTATATCATTTTGGCCTGGCCAAAGCAAGTCAAAATGACCGCAATTTAGCTGCCGGGCCGTCAGGCGGAGGGGAAAATCTTTGACTAAGTGTGGATAGCTGTTAAACTTGCGGCGGTTCCAGCAGGAGCGTGAAACGACAAGTTGTGATGTGCTGATTTGTTCTGTCAAAAGGAGTTGTTTGTAATGAGTGATTATTCAGTGAGTCCGTCCGGTGAGAAGTTCGCCATTCCCACAGAGCAGGAATACGCCCGCGAGCTGGAGCGTATAGAATCGCTGGTGGCCGAGGCGAGGAACCAGGGCAAGGAAATCGTTGTTGTAATGGGAGTGGGTTTTGTCGGAGCGGTTATGGCGGCGATTATCGCCGATACCGTTGACAAACAGACGGGCAGGCCGAGCAAGTTCGTGATCGGCTGTCAGCGTCCGAGCACTCGAAGCTACTGGAAAATCCCGCTGCTTAACCAGGGCATCTCGCCCGTTAAGGCCGAGGATCCAGAGGTTGAGCCGATGATAGCCCGCTGCGTACGTGAGAAAAAGACGTTGGCGGCCACCTACAACAGCGATTGCCTGAAGCTGGCGGACTGCGTGGTTGTGGACGTCCAGTGCGATTATACGAAAAACGACCTCGGCAATATGCGGACGGGCAAAGTGGAGATGGGCGCCCTGGAGGCGACAATCAAGACAATCGCCCAGAAGGTCCCGCCCCATTGCCTGACATTGATCGAGACAACGGTTGCGCCTGGCACGACGGAATTCGTGGCCTGGCCGATTATGAAAAAGGCCTTTGCCGAGCGCGGCATAGAGTCCGAGCCGCTCCTCTCGCACAGTTTCGAGCGGGTGATGCCGGGCAAGGAATACGTCGCCTCGATACGAGATTTCTGGCGGGTCTGCTCGGGCTGCAATGCCGAGGCGAGACGGCGGGTGGAGAAGTTCCTGCGGGAAGTGCTCAACACGGAGGAATTTCCGCTCACGGTGATGGACAGGCCGATTGAGTCGGAGACCACCAAGATCGTCGAGAACTCCTTCCGCGCGACCATACTCGCTTTTCTCGATGAGTGGAGCCTGTTCGCCGAGCGCAACGGCGTTGACCTGATTAAAGTTATCAAGGCTATCAAGGTCCGCCCGACCCACAGCAATATCATATTCCCCGGTCCGGGTGTTGGCGGCTACTGCCTGCCGAAGGACGGAGGCCTGGGCTATTGGGCCTATAAGCATATCCTCGGCTTCGAGGACGACATATTCAAAATGACCACCACCGCAATCGACGTGAACGACACTCGCAGCCTTCACGTGGCGACTTTAACACGCGACGCCTTGAGAAATATGGGCCGCCAGATAGCAGGCGCCGTGGTGCTGCTCTGCGGAGCAAGTTACCGCCAGGACGTCGGCGATACGCGCTATAGCGGCTCGGAGGTCGTGGTCCGAAGGCTCACCGAAATGGGCGCCGAGATGCGGGTCCACGACCCATATCTCGAACACTGGTACGAGTTAGAGAACCAGGACGAGTACCCCTCGCCCGGGCATTCTCTCTCTCGCTTTTTCCGCAATCAGGCCGGCCTGGTTAATATGCGGGTCCGCAGCGATCTTGCGGCGGCCCTGGCCGGCGCCCAGGCCGTTATCCTTGCTGTTCCCCACTCGCCGTATCTGGACCTCGATCCTGATAGAATAGTCCAATGGGCCGGCGCGCCGCTGGCCGTCATCGATTGCTTCGGCATATTGAGCGATGATAGAATCCGCCGGTATTTCGAGCTCGGCTGCGAGGTAAAAGCCCTCGGCAGAGGACACATACAGCGGATCAAGGAAGAAGTCAGAAAGAAGAAGTAGTGAGGCCTTCGGTTCTGTACCGAATCAAGAGATGTAAAATTCGAAATCCGCAGCGCAAAGCAAAGCACTATCCTGTTTGCATAAGTGCTGTATCCGGCGTCACTTAGGCTATTAGGGGTGGGCAGAAGTGGACATCTGTCTATAATTTCTGGAAAAAAACCGAACTTTTCCTGTTGACAGCGACTATACATAGAGATACTATGTATATGAGTTATAGGTATTCTGTCAGGAGATACGAAAGTGGCTATTTACAAGGATTTGGTTGCGGCGTCGGCGACGCCGCTGATTCTATCGATCCTGGCCGAAGGCGAGAGCTACGGCTACGCGATCATCAAGCGCGTTCGCGAGCTTTCAGGCGGCGGAATGCAGTGGACGGATGGGATGCTCTACCCGGTCCTGCATCGGCTGGAGCGGCAGCGCCTGATAAAGTCTTTCCAGCGCGTGTCCGAGGTCGGCAGGAAGCGGAAATACTATCGCCTCGAAAAGAAGGGCGGCGAGACGCTCAAGAAACAAAAAAACCAGTGGATGCTTGTTCACTCAACGCTAAGACAATTGTGGGAGACTGAACCATGTTTAATCTGAACGAAGAAGTCATCAAGTGGCGCAATGCCCTGGCCCAATCTGAGGCATTCGGCGGCGCGGACATCGACGAGCTGGAGAGCCATCTGAGAGAGGAGATAGAACGATTAGCGGCGGCAGGGTTGTCTGAGCAGGAGGCCTTCCTCGTTGCCGGGCGCCGACTTGGGGATACGCGCAGCCTTGAGAGTGAGTTCGCCAAAGTCAATGGCGGGCTGATGTTGAGGAGTCGGCTCTTCTGGATGGCCGCGGGCGTGCTTGCGTATTTACTGGCCAGGTGCTTGGCAGGAGCTTCAGGAAACGCTGGTGCTCTGATTGCCGGTCTGGGCGGCTTGGGGCCCTATGGCGCGGGCGTTCTCGGCGTTGCTGCAGGGCTGTTGGGTTTTGGCGTTGCGCTCCTGCTCATCTACTCGGTGTGCAAGCGGAACTCGAAGGTATTGAGCTTTAACCGATTGACAAGCGATTTTAGGGGCAAGGTCGTGCTCTTGACATCTCTGCTCGTGTCGGTGGCTGTGCTTGGCGCCGCTCAGGTCCTGTTCAGCGTGCTCATCGCCAGGATGATGAGTCCCGATGAGGTGGGACGAATGGCGCTCATTTCGGCATATCTGCGGTGGACATTGCCCATCCTGCTGCCGGTGGTGCTCATGGCGCTTATGATCAAGTTGCGTGCAAGCGACGGCCGACCGGTGCAGGAATAGTCTGTTGAATGCATCAATCGCCCGCCGCGCGCCATAGCTGCCGAAAGGAGCGGCAAAGATGACGGGACTTTCGATGGTAAAGACCGTCGCCGTGGTCACGCTCGTGAGCGTCGGCGTCGTTGCGCTTGCAGTCACTGGATTCGTCGGAGTCCTCTTTTACAAGGCTTATGTGCCCGAACGGGTGAGTGTGACGGGCCGCGTAACGGACAGCGGAGGAAAACCCATCAATGGAATCGAGGTGCATGCTGTTCCCTTATCCATCCGCCGGCTATTTCGGCCCTCGAGACGTCAGGATCGTGATCTTCTCGTATTGCTCGGCGGGCAGGGCGTCTTTTAGTATTTTGCGGATTTCGCGCATGGGGGTCCGCTGCGTGGTGTGCGTGATGATGATGTGCTCGTTTTGCATCTTGTCGAGCAGCGTTGCGAATTCGTCGATGTGTATATGTCGCCCAGCCTCGGCCCTTCCGGCGTGCTCTTCCTCGTAGAAGGTGCACTCGGCAATCAGGATTTTACTCTTGGCGATGTATTCCAATTGCGAAAAATCGACGTACTGCGTATCGCCGAGATAGCTTACAATCGGTATATCGAGCGGGTAATCGATTTCGACGCCCTGCTTTTTTAGCTCGACGATTTGCGGCCCTGTCAGCCCGGCGTACTCGGGTTTTAGCTTCTTGCGTTTCTCAATCACGGCAAAGCCCACAGAGCCTTTACTGTGCTTCGTCGGGAACGCCCTTGCGAACAGATTCGGCTTTATCTGGTATTCGTCGCCCGGCTTTACGCCCACGAGATTGGCCGGTATCTTGTTGCCGTCCAATTGCCCCCAGGCATCGATTATCTCGCGGATAGGGCCGAGGAGATTCCTGGGGGCCAGGATGGTGCCCGGCGATTGGCCCGTGAACTTCCGCTGCGAGAGGTAGTATGCAAAGCCCGCCGCGTGGTCCATGTGGCCGTGGGTGAGCAGAACGTGGTTGATGTGAATGAGCTGGTCGGGCGCCTTGCCGATGTCGAAGCATACGTCTAACTGCGGTATTGCCACGACAGTCTCTTCCCCGGCCACCGAATAACCGATGACCTCAAGGTCGTCTATCTCTATTCGTGCTAAGTTATGGCTCGGCATCGCAATTGATTATTGACCAATGATTATTGATTATTGGCTATCGCACAAACGCCTAATGGTAGAGGCGTCCGCCAACTGTGTCAATTTGTTTTTGATTCTGTTCCTGACGGTGATACACTACAGTCGAATCAATTGTCTAAGAGCCACGTTAAAGACTGGGGCGACAACGATGACAACTGGCAAAGCACTTTCGCGGTATTTCGTTTTCATGTTTCTCTCTTGTGCGGCGTGGGCCCAGGCGGACGCGATGAAGGTTGTTCCGCAGCTTGACCGGAACAGACTGCCGGGCAGGCAGGTCAGGGTCGCGGCCATCTGCATAGGCTTTGGTGGCAAGTACGACGAAAAGCTAAAAGAGGCAATTGAACACCTGCACACCGCAGGCAAAAACGGAGTCGATATCGCCTGCCTGCCCGAGGAATTCGCCGGCACCGAGGCCGAGCCTATACCGGGCCCCACTACCAGGGCCGTCGCCGAACTGGCTAAGCAGTACAATATGTATGTGATCTGCCCGATACGCGAGCAGGCCGGCGATAAGCAATACAATACCGCGGTCCTGATTGACCGCAAGGGGAGCGTCGCCGGTTATTACCGCAAGGTCTTTGTGTTCTGGGGCGAGGGCCTTCACTTGAGCATCGAAGGCGTCAAAGTCTTCGCGACCGATTTCGGCAGGATAGGCATTCTGACGTGCTTCGACTTGAACTATGCGGAGCTATGGCAAACATGCGATGATCTGGACGTCGATATTGTATTCTGGCCGAGCGCGTACGGCGGCGGCTCGCCTTTGAATGCCTTCGCTATTCTGTATCACTACTATATCGTCCCGGTCGGGGCGGGCAATATCATCGACATAACCGGCAAGACTTGCGCAGACATTCAAAAGCCCCGGCCCAAGCAGTTCATCGCGACGCTGGATTTGGATCGTGCATTTGCCCACCACGATTTCAACCGCGAAAAGGTCAAAAAGATGCTCGACGAACACCCAGACGATATTACCGTCGAGCGGAATCTGAGCGAGGAAGACCTCGCCCCGTGGTGGCTTTTTAGGGCGACTAAGCCGGGCGTTCGCGTGCGCGAAGTGTTGAAGAAATACGAAATTGAAACGCTCCGCGAATATCAGCATCGCAGCCGAAAGCAAATCAACGAGGCCCGTGAAAAGGGCGAGAGAATATGAAGTGCTGCAAACCGCGCCAATCTGTCATTCCGAGCGCAGTCGAGGAATCTGTTGAAACAGTCGCGCCAAGCGGATCATTATTTTCGGGAATCTGAAGGACCGTTACATGCCCGATAAGCGAACACACAGAGGGCCGCACCCTGATGACGGAAAGCTCTTTGCGCCCGAAGCAATCATCGGCTTGCGGGCCGCGCTCGCGGACTATTCGCTTCTGCTGACCAAAGGTTACGCCGAGAAAAGCGCCCTCAAATTAGTCGGTGACAAGTTCTCTTTGACCGAGAGGCAAAGGCTGGCCGTGATGCGCAGCGCCTGCTCCGACCAGCAGCTCGAATTGCGCAATCGACGTCGTATCCCAACAGAAGAGCTTGCAGGCCGGGATATTGCCGTCGATGGCTATAATGTACTGATAACGATCGAGGCCGCGATGAGCAGCGGCGTCATCTTCAGAGGCCGCGACGGCTGCTTGCGGGACCTGGCGAGTATTCACGGGACCTACCGCAAAGTCACCGAGACCATACCGGCTGTCGAGCTGATAGGGCGGTTTCTCAGAGAGTTCCACGCCGGCAGGGTGCTGTGGCTGTTAGACAGGCCCGTTTCCAATAGCGGGCGATTGAAAACACTGATTGGCGAACTGGCACAAAAGAACGGTTGGGGTTGGCAGATTGAGCTGGCCTTGAGTCCCGATGCCGAACTGAAAAGAACCGAATTGGTCGTGGCCAGCAGCGACAGCGTTGTTCTCGATGGGTGTAAACAATGGACCAACCTCGCCGCCGAGATCATCACCCAAAAACTCCCCTCCGCAACCATCATCGAGCTATCCCCGGAGGCAGTGCCGCTATAGCTGAGGTATTCCCCTTGCAGCGTGCCAGATTCTTACGATTTCCACAATGTGCTCTCTATGTTTGACTCTGTACACGATCCTGCAGGGCTTGCGGACGACCTCTCGGATATTGGGGTCGTTAAATTCGGGGACGACCCGCCCCGATTTGGGAAAACCGGATAGATGCTCAACCGTGCAGAACACATTTTTGACGAAGCTCACAGATGCTCTTGGGCGGGACTCACCGATGTAGGAGGCAAGTTCCCTCAGATCGAGACGAGCAGAGGGGGCCCAAATCATTCTGTAAGCCATTCGGCAAACTCCTCCTTGGCCTTGTCGTGGGCAATACCCTTGCCCTCGTCCAGCTCGCCCAGACCTTTGCGCACAGCAGCGACAAAGTTGATCCGCTCTTGAATATCCTCCCAGGAAGCATTCGCGGGAAGCTGCTCAATCGTCTTCAAAGCAATTTCTTTAGTCGTCATAACTGTATTATACACAATGTAAAGCAGCTTCGGCAATGATAAAAAAACCTGCGGAGAATCGCACCTGGCCTCGACCAGCCCTCGAACGCTGCGAAATAAGCGATACGTGCCAGGAATTCCAAACGTGCCGGCCAAAAATAGTGTGTTTCTTGTGTTGCGAAATATCCCGTGATCTGATAAAATGTATCCTATGATACCAACGATTCGCCATGACAGAGAGCAAGAATCAATAGAGGCCAAGACCCGCTGGTTTCGGTCTCTCTCAATAACCGACCGTATGGAGGTCTTTTGCAGTTTCACAGACCTGGCCTTGTCGATCAATCCCCGCCTGAAGGATCGAACTTATGCTAAACCGATTGCAGGACGTGTTCAAGTCCTGTCCAAAGAGGACTTGATCACCTCCAAGCGCGCCTCCGGCCGTGAAGTTGACCTCCAGGACGTCCACATGCTCCAACTGCCCGACCAGGAGGAAACCGCACCCTGAGTGCAGGCACGCCCCTTTGATCCCCGAAGAACGAAGTGTGTCTCTGGTATTCCCGAAATAGGCAAGGCGTCCCAGGAATAGATGGCGTGTACCCGAAATCGGACTTGGGCCCGAGCACCTTCCGAACGCCCACACTCTGTGTGGTTCCTCAGTCAAATTAGCCGGTTAGAGCTTGCGAGTGAGTGGGGTCGGCGGCGGCCTCTCTCCCGCCTCGGCCAAGCGTGAGATTGCTTCGACTCTCATTGCTTCGGCGGCGCATCGGAGAAGGCCGTACTCAAATTGGTGAAACTGATGGGGACTATCCTTGGGCTGGGTGAACTCGAATATATATCTCCATGACTCAAATAGGTCTCTTGATCTTGTCAACAGATCCGGAAGAGCCAGTGATACTCTGTAATCGTCCCAGCGTGGGTTTTCTATAGGGCCCTTTGCGAGTGTAAGGCTCACACGCCCACGCAGTCGGCGCACTTCGTCTGGCAACGCTGCATCATAAACATTTTCGATAATAGCCCGGACTGGCTGAGGTATCGCGTCATACAGAGCGCGTAGATCGTGCACGTGTGGCACCTGCAAATCCAGGTGTATTAGGAGGGCTTTCAAGTAGAGTTCGATGGCAAACCCGAGGTTTGTCGCGCAGGTCACGAGGTTGGCCAGTTCATGCGACATATCTTGAGAGGGATCTTCCTTTATTGCGCCTATCTTGGGAATGATTTCCTCTGCCAACCTTTGGAAAGCCTCCCCGCACGCGAGGGCATCCTGTGGCTTAGCTTGTTTTTTGGCTGCGGGCCTCTTCGGCATGTATGAATCCTCCCGTCTCGGGGAAAGCGGGACTTCTGAATTCTGTGGCCACCATACTTATTTCGTTCTTTCCGCCTTCGCGCGAGGGACGAAGCCGCTTCAGCGGAGTCCCTTTCTGGCTTTTTGGTCAGGCGGTTCGTCGTTCACTGTTCTATCTCAAGCACTCCCAAACATCGGGTTCTTTTTCGCTGCGGGAGAAATCATAGCACAGGACGTCGGGCAATTCAACAATATCGGTAAAAATAGGACGTGTCTGGTAACCGCCCTGGCCGGAATGGCGAGCTACGCCTCAATCAGTCCGATGATTGCAGGGAGGGTGATTTCTTCGAGTGAGTCGCAGATAAGGTCGAGTGCCCGGAAATCCGCAAACTGCGGAAGTTGGGATAGGTCGCTCCTGCCCCGGCTCATCGCACGATCTTGAGCGCTGAGACGCTGTGCGGCGGCAGCGTGTATGCGATGTCGCAGCCGTTCGGGCGCACGGTGAGGGCTGGCGTACGTTCCTCGCCCGCGAGCGTCAGGTCCTCGTTGCCGGCGATGGCATCCCAGATCTGCAGCCTGGTCAACTTTGCGTTGAGCCCTTCCACCCCGTCCAGGCGCCATGTCGCGGGAAGCGGGTCATCAGTCACGTTCGTGGCGACGACCACGATAGACCGATCCGGGAGGGTGGCGACGATCGAGTTGCCGGTCGTCTGGACGCCGCCTCGGTCGGTGCGCGGGTGGATCCTCACGGTCTGGGCGGGAGAGTTCAGGCCGCACTTCACCAGGAGCAGCCAGGGGGTGTTCTCGCTGGCGCGCTTCAGGTCGAACTGCTCGTTGTAGTTGAAGATGACGTTGGGAATCCCCCGTGCCAGGAGCTCGGTAAGGATGAAACCATACCAGTCCGCACCCTGCCTCTTCTTTGCCTCCCAATACTGGTTCCACTCGGTCACCCAGATCGGTTTGCCCTTCCACGGGGCCTTGTAGTCCATCGGCAGGTTGGGGGCCGTCCCATCCAGCACGGCGCGGGTGTGGTCGATGCGATCGAGAAAGTCCCGCGCCGGCGCGTCATAGACATGGATCGTGAAGTAGTCCAGCGTGTCGCGTTTCGAGCGGCGATCGAAGGGCACTGTCTCCAGGGCCGACCCGGCCCAGCAGTCGATCCACGTGGTTGGCCCGGCGATGGACTTCCGCGTTAGGGGGCGCAGGCTCGCCTGAGCGTAGTGGAAGATGTCCGGATCGGCTTCAACTGTCCGTTGGTAGCCGGTGTTGTCGGCCTTGGTGAAGAATTGCGCCTCGTTGAAGATCTCGAGGTAATCGATGTTCTCGCCGAGCCGCTTGTAAGCCTCCGCGCAGACGGCGCCCCAAGCCTTCCATGCGTCTTCGTCCCCTTTGCGTGGAAGGGTGCCGTTCGCAGTGACAAACTGAGGCATCCGGAAGAAGACCGCCATTGTTCGGAAGCCCTCCTGCTTGGCCTCGGCCAGCCAGTTGTCCTCTGACCATTTCCACGAGTCGATGAACGCAGGGTCGTTGATCCGCTTCCAGAAGGTCTTCGTGTCGGGGCAGACCGACTCAGGGATCAGCTTCTCGAGGTAGAGTTCTTGCCGGATAAGACGAACGCCGTAGCGACGCAGGCGAGGTAGGAAGAGCGTCTTGTCCTGGTCGGTCTTCGGCCAGTGATGGGTGCCGAAGAACATGCCGGTGTCGATTTCGTGGGCGCCCCGCGACAGATTGAAGGAGTAGGCGCGCGATGCGTCGCCCCGCGCCGTGACGGGCAGCATGAGAACAAACGTCACGAGAGCGGCCCAGGCCGCCGGGAATCTGCAGGCTGAGGACAACGACATCATGCCTCTGGGGGGGTGATTTGCGTTCCCGGGCGCCGGTGTGCCGGTCTTGCGGTGAAGATCATCTCCGACCATTTGCTCCATGAACGGTCTTCCACTTTTTGCATGGCGCGCTTTGAGGCCCAGCTTGCTTTGCACTGAGACGGTTGCTTGAATATCTACGCTGACAGCACGCTTTGCAGAACCACACCGGGGACAGGGTTTGCGATTTTCGATGGGGGTGCTTGCATTCTCTGCTAAGAGTTGCCCACAGTCTCCACATTTCACGACAGGTTTTGTCATAGGATGTCTTCACCTCAACTGCCGAGTGCAATCGAAGCCAGGTAGATTTGAACACCCAGGCTGATGAGCATCAATATGGTCAATATTACTATAGCCCAAGTTAGTATGATCAGATGGCGTGTCTGTCTGGTGCTTGCTTCATTGAATTCCTTAATGGTGTCGTGCAGTTCCTTAGTGGCATCACTGCCAGACCACTGACCAAGTGGTATACCCATAGTCTTTACTCCGTTGCAGCGCTTGTTCTTTAGAGTCTCCCGGATGCACTTCTGATACGGAAAAGCCGGCTAACACTTTTTATATTGATCCGCATAACACCCCGAGGAATGCTTGGAGTGCTGTGTAAGACAACCTCAAAGCGAATCGGCGGGGCTGAGGGTTGAGCCGGTCCATCCTGCATAGCCTTGTTCCACGGGTCTTTGTCAACCAGCGACGCGGGTCAGTCTATAGACCCGTCCGAGTTTTGAAGCTGCTTTTAGATCGCCTCGTTTTAGGGCCTCTCGAACATCGTCGAGTTTATAAGCGTCATCCAAAGAAAGATAGGGAGACCATCCTTCGTCGGCGTAGATCAGTTCGACGTCAACCTGCGCCACATAGATGCCCTCATGGACGATTTTTGTGTATTGCCTGGTACTCATTGCTTTCTCCTTATGAAATCCGGCTCCCATTGCTTTGGGTCCGGCCTGTATGCGGTGACGAGAACTGCCGGAGATGACTTGCCTTTCGGGATGCCCCAGACGACATGCATGGCTTGTCCTCCTCGGTCTTTCTGCAGGAGAAGGACACAAGGCCCTTTTGGGTAGTCGGGATAGTCCTCAACTACGACGGCATCGGCGATGGACCCCAGCGCGTCTCTTCCGTAGAGGCCGTCTGCTGCGATCTCATCGTACCCGTGGTCTGATATCTTGACGTTGCCCTGTTGAATTAGCCGGAGGATCTGGTGGAACATCTCACTCATAGTATCGCCACTATAGATTCCCTATGATCGTGTGTCTTAGGCATTCTCAACAGCCAGTTCTCTATCGCTACGTAAGAAATCATAGCATGGTACATCGGGCAAGTCAATAGGGGCGGCAAAAATGGTATCTCATCTTTTATCGCTGGCTTGGCTCAACTTCTTCCTCTCTACCAGTCATTTGGATGATGCCGTCCATCGAATTCGTGTAAAGCGATTGGAATCCATAGGGACCCTTTGTGTGTGGATGACCAACCGAGCAGCGCGCGCAGTTTCTGACCAGGATTGAATTTGAACGCACAGCCATCACGTCTTTTGTCCAAATAGAAGCCGCCAAACCCAGGCAGTGTTATTCCTTTTCCGCCTCGGAAAGCATCGTACATAGTATCGAGCACAGCATCGACCCAAACCTGAGCTGTTGTCTCATTAGCCTTCATGCGTTTCGCTACCCGTCGTACAAACTCGTCCTTATTGATGCGTTCGGCCATAATTATTGCTTCTCCATAAAGGCCCTGCCAATCTCGTTTCCAGTTATCTCTCCGTGCGGGGCAGTGTGACCGAAAGCCCGGTCAGTTCGAGTCGATCAGTTCCTGAATCACATCGAGGTTTATCTGCTCAAGAGAATCGCAGACTAAATCGGCCTCGGCAAGATTGTCGGGCGTGGTCGTGTTGGTGATGGCGATACATTTTGCGCCTGCGGACTTGGCTGCCCGCACGCCGTCGGGGGCGTCTTCAATTACGATGCACCGCCCCGGCTGTATCCCCAGGCGTTCTGCCGCCAGCAGAAATAGGTCGGGGGCGGGTTTCCTCCGCTTGACGTCGTTGCCGCTGATGTGAACCATTTTCTCATAAGGCACATTCACGGACTTGACAATCGCGTGCGACTTCTCGAATGACCCCGATGTCGCAATAGCGAGCCTGAAATTCTCGCTCGCCAGGGCCGCATCAATCAGCCCCAGCACGCCCGCAAAAACCAGCAGAGGCGCCTTCACCAGCGCCTCCATAAAATACTTCTCCCGCAATCGCGTACCCGCCTTGGCCTGCTCATCGCTCAACTCCAGCCCGTGCGCCCTCGCCCCGGCCCTGACGTACTCCTCATCGCCCCGTCCGATCCCCGCGGTAAAATCCTCATCCCTCACTTCCTTGAGCCCGAACAGCTCCTCAAAAACCCGGGCAGTCACCTTAGCATTAACCGCCTCGGTGTCGGCTATAACCCCATCGACATCGAATATCAAGCCGTACAATTCGCTCATCGTTCTGGCCCCGGAAGGAGTCTTATTGATGTTTGGATGAATAATGTGACAAACATACTGTCACTCCTGCGCAAGCAGGAGTCCAGAAAACGCCGAAAGCGGCCTGGATTCCCGCTCCCCGATCGGAGTCGAGGACAAGCTTCGCGGGAATGACATTTCTGATTTGTCTATGCTGTTATGATAACATCCGTGTGCTCTTTTTGCCACGTTTTTGTCCGGCGCGCATTCATAATTGCCACGAGATCTGAAGCTCGGTTCCGGGTTGTTATTGTTGAAGGTGCGGAAAAAATATGGTTTTCTTTAGACTAAAACCATAGGTTCGGTCGTTTCAAAGACAGCAATCGATTGTTATGTGTTTTGGCGAGCGAAGCATCGATGTTGGAAGACAAGCTGCTCATACGCAAGTTTAACCGTGGCGACGGCGATGCCCTGCGTCGGATATATCAGAAGTATCGAGATGATTTGCTCAAGGTGGCTGCTGCCCTCTTGAATGACAGCAGCGCCGCCGAAGATGTTGTGCACGACGTCTTCGTGGCCTTTGCTCGAAACGTGGGTAATTTCCGGCTGCGGGGGAGTCTGAAGGGCTATTTGGCAATTTGCGCCGCAAACCGCGCCCGTGATAAGAACCGAGCGATGCGGCGGGGGCGGACCGTTGGCTTAGATGAGGCAGAGCAAGTTCGTGCGGACAAGCACCGCCCGGACCAGTCTGTTCTGCGTGATGAATTGGCTAACCAATTGGGCCATGCGATAACGCAGCTTCCCTACGAGCAGCGGGAGACAATAATCCTTCATCTGCAGAGCAGCGTCGGATTCGGACAAATCGCCGCGGCGCAGGGCGTTTCCGCCAACACGGCTCGAAGCCGATACCGGTACGGTTTGAGTAAGCTCCGTTCAATTTTGGATGGTCAATTGGAACAATGAGACACTTAAAGAACATAGAGCGTCTGGTTAAGAAGTCGTATCTTGACAATATCGAAACGTCGGCCGGCCCCGAGATGGATAGGAGAATCCTCGGCGATGCCCTGGCCGCGATGAAAAAGACAGAAAGAGCGATACCGACCGCAAGCCGGTCGGATCTTTGGAGAACCATTATGAAAAGTAGAATTACAAAATTAGCCGCTGCCACCGTGATAATTGTCGCGGTGTGGGTGGGCCTGACCATCATCGAATCCGGAGGCGGTGTTGTGCTGGCCGAGGTGCTGCAAAAGATCGAGCGCGTCAAGGCGTTCACGTATAACATGAAAATGAATATGGCGAATGTCCCCGGTATGCCCGCAAACAGGCCTATCGAGATGGAAATGAAAGCCGTCATTGCAAAGGACGTTGGAATGCAGATGACCGCTCGCACCGGCGACTACCTCATCAGCGAGACCTACGTTGTGCTGGACGAAAAGGCGATTGTTTCGGTTATGCCCGATCAAAAACAGTATATGCGCATAAAGCTGACCGACGACATCTTCTGGAAGATGCAAAAAGAGAACGGCGACCCGCGAGCGATAGTCAGGCAGTTTATGGAGAGCGAATACACCGAGCTTGGCCGCAGCGTGGTGGACGGCATCGAGGTCGAAGGTTTTGAATCCAATGACCCGAATATCGTCGAAAACGTCCTCGGCAATGTGATCGGTCGGCTCTGGGTCGATACGAGCACCAAGCTGCCCGTTAGGTACGACATCAAAATCCTCGCAGAGGACGGCAAGATGATGATGGATATGACGGTCTATGGTTTTGAATGGGATGTCGAGGTCGAGCCCGGCGCCTTGACCCCCACTATACCGGACGACTACAAACTTATGGCTGAGGTCGAATTCTCGGACGACGAGAAATTCTACCTCGAAGTGCTTGGTTTGTTTGCCGAGGTAAGCGGCGGCAAATACCCCAGCGAGCTGAATGCGATAAAAATAATGGAGGAATTTCAGAACGAAATGATTACCCACTTCGGCGACCCAATGACCGAACCGACCCAGCCGGAAGGCCGCCAGAAGATGATGAACCTCCAGATGGCCGGTACGTATTATGCGAAGCTCGCATCGGAAGGAAAGGACCTCGCGTACTATGGCGCTATAGTCACCGAGGAGTTCCCCCACGCCGTATTGATGCGGTGGAAGACCGACAGCGGCAAATACAAAGTGATCTTCGGTGATTTGTCTGTCAGGGAGGTCACGTCCCAGGAGCTGGAAAAGCTCGAAGCCGCGCCCCTGAATCCCAAGCCGACCGCCATCAAGCCCTACCCAGCCGACGGAGCCGAAGGAACCGTGCTGACGGGGCTAAAGCTCGCGTGGATGCCCGGAGCTTATGCCGTCGCCCATAAAGTGCGCTTCGGCGTCCACCCCGACCGGCTAACACTGCTCGGCGAGGTCATAACCGAGTCTGCCGGACCGGCGACGCTTCAGAGAGGCACCACCTACTACTGGCGTGTGGATGAGGTCCAGCCCGATGGTTCAATTGCTGTGGGAGATACCTGGAGCTTCAACACCGGCCGACTCGTCGCCCACTGGAAGCTCGATGACGGCTCAGGAGACACCGCGGCCAACGCCGTCGCCGGAGGTTATCAGGGCAAGCTCGTCGGCAATCCGGCCTGGACCGCCGGAATAATCGGCGGCGCGCTCAACTTCGACGGACAGGGCGACTACATCGAGATCATAGACAGCAACAACTTCACTATCACCAGTCAGATAACGGTTTCGGCCTGGATAAAGACCGACAAAATCGACAAGAGATGGCAGGCCATAGTCACAAAAGGCGACCGCTCCTGGCGGCTCCAGGGACAGCGCCGCGGCTATGCCCTCGAATTCGCCTGCACGGGTCTCGTCATCCCCGGCAGCATGTGGGGTAGTCTCTACGGGACCATTGACGCAAACGACGGCCAATGGCATCACGTCGCCGGAGTCTATGACGGCCAAAACATCTATCTATACATCGACGGCCGGCTTGACATCTCGCAACCGGCATCCGGCAGGATACGCCTCGATGACAAAGCGGTCTTAATTGGCGACAATTCCCAGAAACCGAGCCGCTTCTGGAACGGTCTTATCGACGATGTCCGCATCTACAGCTATGGTATGACCCCCGAAGAGGTCGCAGCCATTTCTAACAAAGAGTGACCTCTGCCCTTAAACCGAGAGAGAAAGGCCGGGCCAACCTGACCCGGCCTTTTTTTGTCTCCGGCTTTGACCGCGATTGCTCTGGGGTGGCGCTGAAAATTCTCGCACTTGCGATTAAGGGAGGGATTTGATATTCTGGCCAAACAATGGTCTCGCGCACGTTCGCCGGGACGCTGAAGTTCAGCCCGAAAACATCGGTCAGAATGTCAAAAGGAGGACAACGACAATGGATAAGTCAATCGTCAGGAAAGTCCTGGTGGGGATCATTGTGGTCGGCCTTTGTGCAGCCGGGTGTGGGGCCGCCGAGGCAAAGAAAGCTGCGACGAAGAAAGCGGCGGTGAAGAAGACCGCGCCGGCGAAAGCAGGAGCCGACCTTCTGAGCATCCCGGAAGTCTCGAGGGACAAGGTGATTTGCTTTGCCCTCTATACGGTTCACAACAACATAATGAAGCTAAACGCGCAGTTGTATCCACTGCTGGAAGCAGAAGAGCGGAAAGTCCGGCTCGAGGTCAAAGAAAACGGCAAGTGGAGGCAGATCGCCCGGACGGAGGTCATCGAGCAGGGCTGGACCGCGCCGTTTCGCGTCGAGAACTGGGATATGACTAAGGACATTGAGTATCGCGTTGCCCACGGCAAAGATGCATTTTACACCGGGACAATCAAAAGGGACCCGGTTGAGAAAGACGTGATAACTATATTCGCCTTTACGGGCAATTCGATCAGCCCCGCGCACGGCGGCGACATATCCCGCGATGACATAGTCGAGAACATAAAAAAGCTGAAGCCCGACCTTCTTTTCTTCTCCGGCGACCAGGTCTATGACCATAATAGGCATTACGCGGCCTGGCTCAAGTTCGGCAGGGACTTCGGCGAGGCCATCCGCAACATTCCCACGGTGACAATCCCCGACGACCACGACGTCGGCCAGGCCAACCTCTGGGGCGCAGGCGGCAAAAAGTCCAATACCGGCGCCGGTCATGACGGCGGATATTTCAAGCCGGTAGAGTACGTCAAAGAGGTCGAGCGGGCACAAACAAGCCACTTGCCCGACCCTTATGACCCCACGCTCATCGAGCAGGGCATCGGCGTCTATTACACCGCGCTCAATGTCGGCGGCATAAGTTTTGCTGTCATCGAGGATCGAAAGTTCAAGTCGGGTCCGCAGGGCCTGGTTCCGCAGCAGGGACCTCGCCCGGACCATATTACAGACCCCAACTATGATCCCAAGAGTGTCGATGTGCCCGGCGCGACGCTCCTGGGCGAACGCCAGTTGAAGTTCCTCCGCGAGTGGGGGAACGACTGGCGCGGCGCCGAGATGAAGGCGGTCCTCTCGCAGACGCTTTTCTGCGGCGGCGCACACATTCACGGCGGTATAAGCAATCGCCTGCACGCCGATATGGATTCCAACGGCTGGCCCCAGACCGGCCGCAACAAGGCAATCGCCGAGATACGGAGTGCATTTGCCATTCACATCGCCGGCGACCAGCACCTCGCCATGATCTTTCACCACGGCATAGATGACTGGAACGATTCCTGCTATTCCTTCGGCGTCCCTTCCATTGCGAACCTCTATCTGCGGTGGTGGAGTCCGCTTGAGCCGGGCAGGAATCGCGAGCCGGGCGCCCCGGAATACACCGGCGAGTTCCTCGACGGCTTCGGGAACAAGGTGACAGTGCTGGCCGTCGCCAATCCAAGCCCTGGGGCGAACGACGGTGACAAACTGACAACGCGAGCGGCCGGTTTCGGCGTTGTCAAGTTCAATAAGAAAAGCAGGGAAATCACCATCGAGTGCTGGCCTCGGAATGTTGACATCACCGACCCGAAAACGAAGCAGTACCCCGGCTGGCCCAGGACCATCAAGCAGCAGGACAACTACGCACGGCAAGCCGTCGCATATCTTCCCACTCTAAAAGTTTCCGGTATGAAGGACCCGGTCGTGCAGGTAATCGACGAGGCCGACGGCGAGATCGTTTATACCCTCCGTATCAAGGGCGCTTCGTTCACGCCGAAGGTCTTCAAAGCCGGCAAATACACTGTGAAGGTCGGGGAATTGGGAACGGGTAAGGTCAAGACGATAAGCAACGTGGAATCTATCGCGTCCGAAAAGGGCGAAACACTGGAAGTGCGTTTGTGACAACGCCAGGCCCGGTGCCCCATCGCAAATGGTTTGATGAGCTGTCATGCTGAGTCGAAGTCGAAGCATCTGGATTGCGCGGTGGAATTCCATTATTTGCTGGCCGGATTCCGCGCACAGTTTGCTCCTTCACTTCGCTCTGAAATAATAGGGGCCGTGGGCCCCCGGCGACCCACGGCCAATCGGTGTTGCATATACCCCCTCCGAAGAGTTCCGCAAGCGCAACGTGCCAGACACGTTGGCAATCAAGACAATTGCGCCGAGCCGGCCAGGCCGGCGCCTAACCGCTCGATTCACTCTGCCGGGCGTTGATTTTCTCTTTGAGAAATTTCGCCGTTCGCCACGCTGCGTCCTTGCCTGCCTCGATGGCCTTGTGCATTCCAGAATTTAAGGATTGCACGAGCTCGTCCGAGTTGATCGACGAGCTCAAGATGCCCTTTCCCCCGGGATTGCCGGCCCGATTCTCAGGCGCCGGCGCCAGCGTGTAGATTGCAGTTGCGAAACCTGCGAAATAGACAACCAGCACAAAAATGAATTTCGTTCTCCAACCTCTCATCAAATCTCCCATCCAGTATAGCAACACTCAATCGGTCTCGGCCCCCAGCCGGTCTTACCCGTGTGCCTCTACCTAATACTTAATATAAAAATCCCCCTCTGCCAAATGCCAAAAGCCAAAAAATGATGCGGTTTATCCTCACCTTTAGTGATTATCGGGACTCAGACTGCGAGTTCAGATAGGGGACAGGTCCAGGACGTCTCTGAGCGTTCTGCAGACCTGTGCGATTTCGCCTTTGGTCAGATTGTTGTAGAAGGGTAGCGCTATTGTCCTCTGCGATACGGATTCCGTAATCGGGAAATCACCCGCTTTGTAGCCGAATCGCTCGACCATAAACGGCTGCAGGTGCACCGGCGGAAAGTAATTACCGACCTGGATCCCACGCTCTGTCATCCCTTTGAGGACTCGGTTCCGCTGCTCAATACTGAATTCTTCGGCGAGGCGGACTACAAATACGAACCAGCTTATATCACAGCCCTCCGGCTCGCTCGGCACAATCAGCCTGTCCTCCGAAGCCAGTATCTCCTGATACATCCGCGCGACCTTTTTGCGCTTGGCCTTGATTTCTTCGATTCTTGAAAGCTGCGCGATCCCCAGCGCGCAGTTGATATCGCTCAATCGAAAGTTGTACCCGAGCCGTTCGTGCCCGAGCCACCCGCCGCCCTTGCCTCTGCCCTGGTTGCGAAGCGACATGCACATATCGGCCAACTCGTCGTCATCGCTCATAATCATTCCGCCTTCGCCGGTCGTCATTTGCTTGTTCGGGTAAAATGCAAAGACGCTCATAGCCCCAAACGTGCCAACCATTTTCCCGTTCAGTTCCGAGCCGAGCGCCTCGCAGCTATCCTCGAGCACCGGCAGATTATGCTTTCGTGCGATTTGGCAGACCTCCTCAAACCCCGCCGGGCTGCCGAACACATCGACTGGAAGAATCGCCTTTGTCTTGTCGGTAATCTTTGCCTCGATTCCGGCCGGGTCGATGTTCAGGTTCTCCGGGTCAATATCGACAAAGACCGGTCTGGCCCCGACCATCATTATGCAATTCGTCGATGCAATGAAAGTAAAGGGCGTCGTGATAACCTCGTCGCCCGGCCCGATGCCCATCGCCAGCATACACAAAAACAGGCCGCTCGTACCGCTGTTCACGGCCACCGCCCGTTTAGTCCCGATGTACTCCGCGAAGGCCCGCTCGAATTCGTCCAGCTTCGGGCCGAGCGAGAGATTCGGACTGCGAAGAACATCGCATACCGCCTCAATTTCCTTTTCCGTGATGTCCGGTCGAGACAGATGTATCTGCATAACTCAGAGCTCCTTACTTGTGCAATCGGCAAAATTGTAGCCTTTGTTGCGGATGAATCAAAGATATTCTCGTGGGTTGAAGTCCCTCTTGAGGCGATTCGGCGGCTGCTTGCACGCCCTGCGCCCTCCAACGAACACGCCGGACTTATAGGACGTGCGATTCGAGGGACAATCGCTAATTCGCTCCTGCGGCGAAAAATGGCCTCTCCACGCTAAACAGACTCCCGTTTACAACCGAAGATAATGCCGGATTAGCTACGAAGATGTTGTAGGAATTTCTTGAGATGGCAAAAGGGAAAAACGTACTGACGACCGGCGACGTGGCCAAAATCTGCAACGTGGCGCCCCGCACGGTCTCCAAGTGGTTTGACAACGGACAGCTCAAGGGCTATCGCATTCCAGGCAGCAAGGATAGAAGAATCCCCGTCAGCGAGCTTGTACGCTTTATGAAGGTTCACAATATGCCCACGGCGGGGTTTCCCGTTGGCAAGATACGCGTGCTCGTCGTGGACAGCAATAAGGACTCGGCCTTGACCCTGGCCGAGACCCTCAAAAACAAAGCCGATTATGAAGTGTGGACTGTTGGAACCACCTTTCAGACCGGGGCGGTCGTTCAGAAATTCGCACCGCACGTCCTGCTGATAAACCTGCTGGCCGACGGCATAGACGCCGGCGGGATATGCGAAAGCCTCAAAGCAGATGACGACCTCCAGACCATAAAGATCATCGCACTTGCCGGCCACCTGGGCCAATCCGAGTCCGCCGCGTTGCTCCGCAAGGGTTTCGATGCCTGCATATCCGACTGCAGCGATATCAAAGAGGTCATCAGAAAGATCGAAGAGGCCACGGCTATTATCTACTAAGGCACGCTGACAAGACCCAATTTGTCATTCCGAGCGCAGCCGAGGAATCTATTAGAACGAGCCTCGCCACGCAGCTTCCTCATTATGGTCCGCATCCCGCCCACCGCCCTTAGTAATCCTTGAATCGTTGCATCCATTTCGGCCAGTCGGCGGCGCGGACGCCGCCGGCCTTAGTCCAGGGACCAGCCGTGTTGAATGCCCGGTGCCACTTCAATGTCCACAGCTCTTTGAGCCCAACCTTCCGGACGGACCAATCCATAAACAAAAAGTCCGTAAAGCCGTCGTGCCGGTTTATGCAGAATTGCCACATCTCATTGGTTGTGCCGAAGTCTGACCATCCGGCCGCATCGGCAGTTGGAGCAGGTGTATCATTGGCTAACGGCCAGGCATCGTGCCACGTGTTATCCGCAAAGACCGGTATGTTACTCCTCGGAACCGGGCTGCCCTTTGTCCCAGCCGCGTCAATTACAGCCCTCGTGTCTTTTGTGGTTCTCCAGAACCATTCCACTAGGCGGGCCCCGCGCGGGAAACCGTCTCTCATACGGTTGGTCCAGTTGTTTATGCTGTAGCTGCCGACATAGCGGTATGTTCCTCCCCCCGGCACAGCGACGTTCCGCCACTAGGCCTTAAACGTGCCCATGTCGCCCGAGCCCAGGACCTCTACCTTGGCCGTCGGGCACAGCAGCAGGTCCCAGTTGTCCTTGTAGTATGGGCGCAAGGCATTCATCCACAACCCCATCTCAGCCGACTTCCCGGGGTGCCAGTCAGCGTAGCCCCAGCCTTCGTTGAAAAAGCCGTCGAAGTCCTCAGTGTAGAAATTGAACATCAAGCCCCACTGTTTCAGGTTTGCCGCGCAGCGAATCGTCTGCGCCTGGTTTCTCACCCGGCTCAGCGCCGGCATCAAAATCGCCATCAAAAGCGCGATGATGGCTATAACCACCAGAAGCTCCACCAACGTAAATCCGCCTGGACACCTGTTGCACGCTCCTCCCCGCCGAGCCGATTCCTGTCGCGCACTCATATCTATTACTCCTTCAGTATAAACGCCCGTTATTGCGTATGCTTTTCGAGCATGTAGGCCTGCAGCGTTATCAGTGTCGCCGGCGAGACCGTTTTTGAGCTCAAATCATTGAAGATCACCCGGTATCTTCCGTCCGGCAATCTCCAGTGCATCAGGATTATATGGTTGTCGTCCGGGTCGGCGCCCTTGCCGTAGAAAGTGACCGCTTTGCCCTGGTCAACAAGCATCTTATGGAAGTTCTCGATGCTTTCCAGCGCTTCGGCCCTGCCGACGTTCTCACCCGCCAGGCCGTATTTAAGCAGCAGCAGGCTGTCCTGATACATCCCGTCCGCCGACCCGTTCCACCCCGCTAAAAAGCTCGCCCAGAGGAACATCGTGATGATTATTACCGCCGCCGCCACCGACCTGCTCAGTCTCAGGTCTATTATGATGCTGAACGTATTCCAGCTCACCCTGTGCCGCACGAGCCTGTGAGGAATCTGATGCCTGATGTCCTCGTCGAGGTCCGGGCGGACCGGCTCCACCGTGAAATCACCCAGCTTATTCAACAATTCTCTTAATCTGTCCTCTCTCATCATCGTGCTCCTTTTCTTATGGCAGTTGCTTTCGCAGGATTTTCAGCGCCCGCCCAAGCCTGCTCTTGAACGTCCCCTCTCTGATTCCAGCCGCTTCCGCCGCCTCGGCAATAGTCAGGTGCTGCATATAGTGCAAAATGATTACATCTTTCAATTTCACCGGCAGTTGTCCAACTGCATTCTGCAATTGCTCCAGCTCCTCGTACTGACCTGTTTTCTCGGCCTCCGGCATGGCGCCGTCCGCCGAATCAATCCATTCGATGCTTACCGTCTTTTTGCCCTTGTGTTTGCGCCAATAAAGCCTCGAAACATTGCCTGCAATCCGATATAGCCAGCTACTCAGGGCCTTGCCTTCTCGCAACTGCCCGATATGGTACCAGGCGTTCAAAAAGCTCTCTTGCGTCAGGTCTTCGCTGACCTGCCTGTCGTGGCCCAGCCTCCTCATATAGAGGTAAATCTGTCGATAGTACAACTCGACAAGCTCAGCCGCGGCGGTGCGCTCGCCGCCGCGAAGCCGCTCGGCAAGCGAATCCTGCACAGCTTCCAAATGCTCGCCCTTCGTATCTATATCTTCCTGCTCATCCTTAAGATGCGCGGTGTCGCCCCTGTGTTCTGCTGATTTTGCCTTTTCTGCGGCTATTTTGCTCATCTTGCACCAACCGGTAGTGTACCGCAAATACGCTTCTGCCGCAATACTAAAGCCTTGCGGCGCTTCTAATCAGAATACTTGACCGTCGGAGAACCAGGTGCTTCTCACCCCATAACCCTCTTGCCTCCCGTGCAGCCCGCCCCGGAATTGCCAATTTTGAGGCTCGTCGTATAATGATTCAGCATTATGGGGCCGTTGCCTATCGATCTCGATTGTTTCAGCGAGCCGGTCCGCCGGTTGTGGGACCGTATGGACCCGTGCGTGCTCTGTCCGCGGCAGTGCAAGGTCGAGCGCAGCAGCGGGGAGACGGGTTTCTGTGGCGTCGGCGATATGCCCATCGTCAGTTCCGTCGGCCCGCACTTCGGCGAGGAAAGCGTCTTGGTGGCACGGCCATTCCCTCGACTTCGCTCGGGACCGGCTTGGCCGTGTCTTCACGGGCTGGAAGCCCGTGCCACCGGCGGCTCCGGCACGATCTTCTTCGCCGGATGCAACCTGGGCTGCGTCTTCTGCCAGAACTTCGATATCAGCCATCTTCGCCGCGGCCGCCCGGTGACGATTGAGCAATTGGCCGGCGCTATGCTCGAATTGCAGCACTACGCCTGCAGCAATATAAACCTGGTCACCCCGACCCACCTGGCCGCACCCATCGCCGCCGCCATCGAGCTGGCCCGCAAAGACGGCCTGCAACTGCCCATCGTCTATAACACGGGCGGCTACGACTCCGTCGAGACGCTCAAATTGCTCGATGGCTTCGTCGATATCTATATGCCCGATATGAAGTATTCCGATACGAGTATCGCCGACGAGCTAAGCGCTGCGCCGGACTACCCACAAGTCAACCGCGCAGCCGTCAAAGAGATGCACCGTCAGGTCGGCGACCTTGATGTTCGAGACGGCCTGGCCACAAAAGGGCTATTGATAAGACATCTCGTCCTGCCGGAGAACCTCGCCGGCAGCTTCAAGGTCATAGACTTCCTCGCCGAAGAAATCTCCAATTCAACAACCATCAACGTAATGGCCCAATACCGCCCCTGTTACAACGCCTCCACACACCCCAAAATCAACCGCCGACCCTCCCAAGAAGAAATCGCCTCCGTCCGCCAATACGCCACACAAAAAGGCCTGAGCGTTCTTTCGTGACTCATGCCTCGTGGCTCGTGGTTCGTGGCGTTCGACGTTCGACATTCCTTGTTCGATATTGGATATTCCCTACTTTGGTATGCACGCTGGGTCTTCAGGGTCCTGGTAGCAATCAACAAGCCAGTTAGATGTCGTCAACGCTATATCATAGAAGTCAACCTTGCAGTCGCCGTCCCAATCGCCGACAAGTTTGTATGGGCACGTCATAATGGCAAGACTGTGCTCGAAGCCCGCAGCTATTGCGATGAAGTTGTAACCCGAAGGCGGCGTGGCCTGACCAAGCAAGTTTCCCTTCAAATCGTTGTTGTAGCCCCAGCCGACAATAGAACCATCTCTCTTCAAAGCAAGACTATGAAGATATCCTGCCGCTATAGCGATAAAGGCGTCGCCCGCGGGCGGCGTGGCTTGGCCAAGCCAGTTTCCATTCCAATCTTTGTTGTTGCCCCAGCCGACAATTGAGCCATCCTTCTTTAACGCAAGACTATGATAGGCGCCTGCAGCTATGGCCTTATAGTCGTTACCATCAGGCGGGCTGACCTGACCAAAACCGTTGTTGCCCCATCCGACAACCGAGCCATCATTTTTTAAAGCCAGACTGTGCAATTCACCTGCCGCTATGGCAATATAGTTGTTGCCGGAGGGCGTCGTCGCCTGGCCACACAGGTTGCCATTCCAATCCCGGTTCCAGCCCCAGCCGACAATTGAGCCATCCTTCTTTAACGCAAGACTGTGAAAGGCGCCTCCGGCTATGGCGACATAGTTGTTGCCGGCAGGCGGCGTGGCCTGACCACACGGTTGTCCAAACCAATCCAGGTTGTAGCCCCACCCGACAATCGAGCCATTGCTTTTTAAGGCAAGACTATGGTAGTAACCTGCGGCTGTGGCGGTAAAGTCATGACCGGCGGGAGGTTTGGCCTGACCTTCCCAGTTGTGGCCCCGGCCGATAATAGAACCATCCCTTTTTAAGACAAGACTGTGGTACCGGCCGGCAGCTATGGCCATAAAATCATTACCGGCAGGTGGACTGGCCTGACCATAAATGTTGCAGCCCCAGCCAACAATCGTGCCATCCCACCTCAAGGCAAGACTGTGATAGGCGCCTGCGGCAACGGCCATAAAGCCGCTGTCGGAAGACTCCGCAGACTGACCATAATTATTTTCACCCCAGCTAACAACCTGTCCACCGTTTGTGGCAAGACTGTGGTTTCCTCCCGCAGCAATGGCGTCATATCTTAAACCGGCAGGTGCGCTGGCCTGACCATAATAGTTCCAGCCCCAGGCGACAAGTGAGCCGTTACTTTTCTTCAAGGCAACACTGTGCCAGGCGCCTGCGGCAATGGCGGAATAGTCGTTGCCGTCGGGTGGCTTGGCCTGATTGTATCCATTGTGGCCCCAGCCAACAATCGTGCCATCCTTTTTTAAGGCGATATTATGAAAAAGGCCTGCAGCAATGGCGATGAAGTCGTTGCCATCTGGCGGTGTGGCTTGGCCGCACCAGTTTCCGTCCAAATCATAGTTGCTGCCCCAGCAGACAATCGAGCCATTCTTGTATAATGCAATACTGTGCCTGGCGCCTGCGCCAATGGCGACAAAGGGGCGACGGGGTGGGGGACTGGCCTGATTATACTTGTTCTCGCCCCAGCCGACGATTGAGCCGTCTGCTTTCAAGGCAATACTGTGCCATGCGCCTGCGGCTATGGCCTTATAGTCGTTACCGGCCGGCGGGGTGGCCTGACCAAGCTGGTTTCCCTCCAAATCGCAGTCAGCGCCCCAGCCGACAATCGAGCCATCCTTTTTTAGGGCAAGGCTGTGCTCGTAACCTCCGGCTATGGCGATATAGTCATTGCCATCTATGGCTTGGGATACCCCCCAGCTAATAATCGTGCCGCCGAAGGCTGGCTGCACCATACAAACCAAGCACACAGCCAACAGTGCAGCAATTACCCCCGCATTCGTTCTATTCAAGGCGCGCATTTCCAATCCTCCTGACAGAGTCAGTCTTTTCAAATAAACGAAGTGAGCATTTTCCCGTGGTTGCCGCTTGAATTATACCTTATTGCTTCGGTCGGCGTCAAGCATTTTTCGCCCGCTACGGCGAGATTCTCTTTGGCCCAGAATGGCAGTATCAGGCGCAAACCAAGCCACCGCTGACGGTTCACTGACCGGCAAGCAGGTTTTTCAATTCTTTTGCGTTTCGGATGGCGTAGGCATCGGCGTCGTTGTTGAAGTAGGCATAGACAGCGCTCACGTTTTTTTTGTTCTTGTTGATCCAGTCGGCCCAATCGGCGAGCATTTTGTCGGTGTAGTTTCCGCTGTATCGGCCTGATGTGCCGTGAAAGCGGATATAGACCATTTCGCCGGTGATGATGCGAGGCGTCGCCAGTTCGCCGAGGTCGTGGATACAGAACCCGGCGCCCAGTCGGCCAAGCAACTCGAACGTATCGTGTTCGTACCAGCTTTCATGTCTGAATTCAAAGACGGCGGGGGACTCCTTCGGCAGCAGCTTGATGAAGCTCCCCAGCAGGTCGAGGTCCTTGCGAAGGCTCGGCGGCAATTGATACAAAATCGGGCCTGACTTCTCCTTCAGCAAGTCCACCACATCGAAGAATCGTTTCACTTCTTCCGCCGTATCCTTCAGCCTCTTGATGTGCGTGATATATCTGTTCGCCTTGACGGCATAAAGGAAGCCCTTCGGGGCCAGCTCGCGCCATCTGGCCAGTGTCTGTGGCTTGGGAAGGTGGTAAAAGGTATTGTTGATCTCGACGGTGTTAAAATGTTGTGCATAGTGCTCGAACCACTTGCTTTTCGCCAGCCCCGCCGGATAGAACCGCTCCCGCCAGTGGTCGTAATACCACCCCGACGTCCCTATTCGAATATCGCAGCCCGCCTTGCTCACAACGCAGATTCTAACACTTTCATTGAATAATTGTGGAGACTACTACCCCGTAACACTTGATTTTGTGGCCCTCGTCATTGCGAGGAGGCCGAAGGCCGACGTGGCAATCTCCTACCCCTCGAAGGTAGAGGCTGTTCCGGCGCCGAAGCGCCTCACGATGATGCCCACAGTTTCGATTGTTACGGGGTACTACTGTAGTTTTGACGATATTCGTGCATATTCGTGGGAATTCTTGGTAAAAAGCAGAATGTGAGCTGCGATGGAATTTGGTCCGCAACATATAGCTAAGTGGCTGATTTTAGCGGGGCTTATCATCGCCGGGCTTGGCGTGTTCGTATTGGTCCTCGGGCGATTCGGCCTGTTCAGGCTGCCGGGCGACCTCGAATTCGCCTCGCGGAACTGGCGAATCTATTTCCCCATCGCAAGCTGTGTGCTTATCTCCATTATCCTGACGCTTGTGCTCTGGCTCATCAACTGCCTGCGTCGCTGAAACTGCAGGCAAGCAGCCGGATGTTATCGGGGCTGTGGTGGGAGCTTCATGCCTCATTTCGTCTGTTCGACGCCGCAGCGATTCGGCGTCTTATTGAACTTCTGCAGCCGTCCTGGTTCGTCCGGTCAGAACGTGCTCCAAAAAAAAACTTCTCCCGGGGTGAGATTTTATTTGAACATTTCGTCAAAATTGTCGAAATAATCCCGTTATGAATTCGCAAACGTGATAAACAACACGTCCCCAATACGGGCGTTTTATGAAATGTGGGCCTTCTATGGTAAAGAAAAGAACGAGCGCAAGCGGGTTGACGCCGGACCAGGTAATGAAATTCAAGGCCCTGCTGTTGGGAAAACAGAGGGAAATACTGGGTAATGTGACTTTTATGGAAGGCGAGACCCTCCGAAGGGCAAGGACCGACCTGTCAAATATGCCGGTTCACATGGCTGATATGGGAAGCGATAACTACGAGCTGGAGAACACGGTTGGCCTGGTGGACAGCGAAAGAAGGATTCTTATCGAAATAGAAGATGCCCTTGCTCGGATCGAGGACGGCACCTATGGCGTTTGCCAGGGCCACAGCGGACGGATCCCCAAGGCCAGGCTCGAAGCGATTCCATGGTCTCGCTATTGTGTTGGCTGTGCCGGCCTGTCCGAGAAAGGTCTGATTGTCGAGGAAGAGTCCTCTGGCGAGCTGGGTGATACCGATAGTAGCGATGATAGCGGCGCAGAAGATGATATGGGTGGGCAACTAAGATGACGGTCTCGGCAACACTGCCGGCGGGCGGAATGGTGATGAAGAAGATCAGGAGGGGGGTTATCTTCCCCAGTGCTGCATTTACCATTAAGCCCGGCCAGGTAAAACTCTACGCCTTCACCGACAAGCCCCCGCAGGTGGGCGATGTTGTCTATGGGATCATTAGCCGCCTCGGCCAGCATTCGTCGTTGGAAAACGCATCCGGACGCATACACAGAATACACGACGGCACAAAAGCCATTTTTGTATTCGGTAACAGATATGCCCCCGACTATTACGAAGGGTTGGTCCCGGACCACATGACAGATGAAGTTGACCTGCTCGCCCGTTCGGCAATGATCGGCCTGGTCAGGACCAAGAACTCGCTGATGAAAGACCCGACAAAGGTCAAAATCCTCGGTTACGTATGTGACGAAACCGGCAAGGTACTCAATACCCGCGATTTTCCCCTCATAACGCCAAAACACACCTTCAAGAAACTGCCGAGGTCACGTATGATTCTGGTCTGCGGGACATCGATGAACTCAGGCAAGAGTATGGCCGCCGCTGCCTGCTGCTGGGCGCTGCGCTCTATGGGGCATAACGTCAGGGCCTCCAAGGTCACCGGAACCGCCAGCCTCAAGGATATCCTCCAAATGAACGACCTTGGGGCCAACCCCTACGCTGATTTCACCTATCTTGGCTATCCTTCGACCTATATGCTCTCCGAAGCCGAGTTGTTGAGCATTTTCAATCAGCTCGACCTCAAGTACGCCAATAACCCCAAAAATTTCTGGGTCGTGGAGTTTGCCGACGGCGTCATTCAGCGCGAAACCGCGATGTTGCTGAGGGCGCCGGATGTGGTCTCAAGGATCCATAGGCTGATCTTCTGCGCCAATGACGCATTTGGCGCTATCGGCGGATTGAGAAGCCTGCAGGAGAAATTCAACCTCGTCCCCGATGCGCTGTCCGGCGTATGTTCAAGCTCTCCTCTCCACGTGCGCGAGCTTTCGACGTTCACCGATATCCCGGTGTTCAACAGCGCCGAGGTCGATGTCAACGGCCTGGCCCGCATCCTCCTCAGCCGCGGAAAATGACCTTCCCCTTGCATTGTCATTAGTTGTGGCTTGCACTCAGGGGCGGACTAGTACCCCGTAACACTTGATTTTGTGGCCCTCGTCATTGCGAGGAGGCCGAAGGCCGACGTGGCAATCTCCTACCCCTCGAAGGTAGAGGCTGTTCCGGCGCCGAAGCGCCTCACGATGATGCCCACAGTTTCGATTGTTACGGGGTACTAGGCGAACTTTCTTCCCCGGCTGCGTCTCTGAGCGATCGTGAACTGGAGGTTTTTAGCCTATTGGGTCGGGCGCGTACGACGCGCCAAATAGCCGATGAGTTGTGCTTAGGGCTCGTAACGTAATAATTTGAGTATTTGACTGTATCATGCCGATAACAG
>CAYGZM010000027.1:0-34710 GCA_964354365.1 uncultured Pirellulales bacterium | reverse complement strand
TCCAGATTTTACAAACGTTTTACATCCTGATGACATCATCTATGGTATCATTGGGAGTAATATAGCACAGTGTGTCATCGAAGGAGAACAAAATGAGAACAGTTAATCGTCGAGATTTCTTGAAGGGCTCAATCAGTGTTGCCGCGACAGTCGCCGTTCTGCCTCATAGAACAAGCGTAGCGGCAAATGAGAAAGTCGTTGTCGGAGCGATGGGGCTCGGCGGCCGAGGAAGATTCCTGGTAGAGAGCTTCGCGCGCAGGGACGACGTTGAGATCGCTTATCTTTGCGATGCAGACACAAGGCGTCTTGCACCGGCCGCCAAGGCCGTCGAAGCCGTACAGTCCGCCAGGCCCAAGCTCGTCCAGGACTTTCGCCGCATTCTCGATGACAAAAGTGTCGATGTGCTAATTAACGCAACGCCCGACCACTGGCACGCCCTCGGGACCATTATGGCCTGTCAGGCCGAGAAAGACGTCTATGTGGAAAAACCTATGGCCCACAACGTCTGGGAAGGCGCAAAAATGGTCGAGGCCGCCCGAAAATACAAGAGAGTGGTCCAGGTGGGTATGCAGACTCGCAGCGCGCCTTATATGGCCGAGGCTGTCAAATACATCCAATCCGGCAAGCTTGGCGACGTGCATCTTGTCCGCGTTTTCAATATGATGAAGCATCCGATGATGACGCAGGGCGCCGAGCAACCTGTGCCGGAGGGATTTGATTACGATATGTGGTGCGGCCCGGCCCACAAGCTGCCCTACAATCCCAGCCGTCACTGGCTCAACTTCTGGGAGTATAGTTGCGGCCCCATTGCCGGCGACGCAGTTCACCAGTTGGACCTCGCCCGGTTTCTGACCGGCGACAAGCCTTATCCAGATACGGTGTGCGGTACGGCCGGCATTAACGCCCTGCTGGATGGCCGCGATACTCCCGATACTCAATTGGCGACATACGAATACGGCAAATTCACCCTTCAGTTTGAAGCAACCCTATGGACGCCGTATATGAAGAAAATTGCACAGCACATCCGCGACGGCGATTTGTTCCCCGACTGGCCGTTCTGCGCCACGAGGATTGAGGTATTCGGCGCCGAAGGTTTTATGTACGTCGGGAGGCACGGCGGCGGCTGGCAGGCATACGACGCGGACGGCAAGCTCGTCCAGTCCGAATTTGGCCGTCAGGGCGATAAACCGCACCAGGACAATTTCATCGAATGTGTCCGAACGCGCAAAAGGCCCAACGCCGATGTCGAGCAGGGCCACTATTCCGTTCTGCTCTGTCACCTGGCCAATATATCGTACCGCACCGGCAACCAGAAGCTCAAGTTCGACTCCAAAACCGAGTCCTTCGTCAACGCCCCGGACGCCAACAAGTATCTAAGGCGAACGTATTCGCTCAGAGACTCATGGGCAATGCCGGAGGAGGTATGATTGCGACGGCGGCGTGAGCCACAACGGCCGTCAGAAGATATTGCGTCTGAACCGACACTTGGCGCGCCAAGCGAAAAGCACGCCCAGCAACATATAGCGGAGCATGCAGGCCAGCATCCAAACGGTGGATTGGGCCGCATTTAGCGAGTTGAAGCCTGGCCAATAGTAGCTGCCCAGCGTCCCCGTGGTTCCATCCATCACTACCCCTGCATGCACAAACGGATTCGTATCTATATACGTTCCGAACAAGTCCTCGCCCGTTTGCGTCAGCCCGGCTATCAAGCCCAGCAGAATCGGCGCCAAGGCCCAGATTGCGCCTGCCAGGGCGAAATTGGCAATAACCGCCGTGGTGGTGTGTCTCACACGAGCACTGAAGTAAACCCCCGTTCCGAAAAGAAATACGACTATCCAGGCGACCAGGATCGCCA
This sequence comes from uncultured Pirellulales bacterium, assembly GCA_964354365.1. Taxonomy (GTDB): domain Bacteria; phylum Planctomycetota; class Phycisphaerae; order Sedimentisphaerales; family Anaerobacaceae; genus CAYGZM01. The sequence goes on along the minus strand of CAYGZM010000027.1, from coordinate 32,855 downwards.
TCTGGATGATTGCAGCCGGATGAATAACGCCCGACAGCGTAAAGATTATGATGTGGCCGAACAGTAAAAACCAAACTGGCAGGCAGCGGCGCAGGAAGCCCGCGAACTTCCCAATCAGTATCTGCCAGTCGCTCAATGTAGTCGCCAGCAGCAGCGGCCAGGCCTGCGACTCCTTTTCGGTGGTAATGCACGTCGCCGGAAGAATAATCGTGAACAGCATTCCGAGCCCCGCAAAAATTATGACATAGACGATGTGAGTCCCCCCATCGTCGAGCATATTCTCGCTTGCACACAAAGCGTAGGTTATGAACAGCAGGATCAGCCCCGCAAAAATAGCGGCAACCATAGCGATTTTGCGCCGCCCCAACACGGGGGTCCTGAGCTCTTTCCACAGGACGGCCGGCCCCGTGACTCGCCGAGGTGCGGCGAGATTTCGCTCTGCGGATGAACCGGACTTGCCTTTCTTCCCGGATGATGCCGCGCCCACCTGCCCGGTGGCCTGACGCAGCGCAACCCTGCGGACCACGCACACACAGACGAACAAGACAACGACCGAAGCCGCTAACATAATCCCACAGTGCCCCGGCCAGAACATCGTCGGTATGGGGCCTGCCGCCCTCGGCTCAAGCATCATCATAGTATTGAACATCATCATACCGTACGGATTCGGGTAGAAGATGGCCGCCGTCAGGCGCGGCCCCGGCCAACGCCCGATTATGCTATTGCACAGGAAGGCCGACAAATACGGCAACAACAGGAAGAGCACGCCAAGCGTTAGAGCGGTTACAATGATAACAGCATACGCCCTTCGGCTGAATACCGAGAAAAGCAGACTCAGCGAGCCGACAAAAAGAACGGCCGTAAGCGTCATACACAGGCTCGATATAACATACATCCAGGGCACGCCACCGAACACCCGCACTATCGCCAGCAAAGGCAGGCTTATCCCCATTAGCAGAATTGTCTGCAGGAGCTTGCTGAACAGCTTGCCGATAACGATCTGAAAGCTGTTGATCGGCGTAGTCATGAGCAGACCCAATGTGCGGTTATAAATCTCATCGCTGACCGAAGTGCTCAGCATCATCAGTGCAACAATTTGCGTCGCAATGAACTGAAACCAGATTATGAACGCGATTATGCCCTTGCCCACCTCCGCCATCCGAGAGATTTGATCCAGATTCGAACCGCTGCGCGGCACCGTCCCGACCCAGAATACGGCAAGAAAGCCCGTCAGCAGGCTCAGGTACGCAAAACGAAGCACGTAGTTCCTTCGCCGGCGGCTCGATACGCGAAGCTCCTTCTCGAAGATCGGCCCCGTCACCCAGGAAAGGCTCAGGAATCGACGCCCTAAGTTCAGCAGTGCGGTAGTCATAATCCCTTCGGCAACAAACTAAAAGATGTTCCGTCTCAGCCGACACTTCGCACGCCAGGCGAACAGTAACCCCAGCAGCATATAGCCGAGCATGCAAATCAGAATCCAAACCGTCGCCGCCAAGACTCCCCTGCCGCCGTATTCAAGCCAATAGTAGTCGTTCCGGCCGCCCCTGCTGGTGGTTGCATCAATAATGACAACTAGATGGACGAACGGATTCGTGTCTAAGTACGACTGCACAGTGTTCCAGTCAACCACCTCGATTGCCGTAATCAGACTCATCAGCAGAGGCAGCAGCGCCCAGATTACACCGGCCATCGCAAAGTTGACGATCACCGCCGTTGTCGTATGCTTGAAACGGGAGCTGAAATACAGACCCGTCCCCGAAAGGAACACCACCACCCCAGCCACAACCATACCCACCTGGAAAATGCCAATCGGATGAATAACACGTGCTATGGTGAACAGAATGATATGGCCGAACAGAACACACCAGATCGGCAGACAACGACGCACAATACCCGCAAACTTGCCAAATAGTATCTGCCACTCGCTCAACGTCGTAGCCAGCAGCAACGGCCATGCCCGCGATTCTTTCTCCGACGTAATGCACGTGGCCGGAATAATAATCGTGAACAGAGTCCCCAACCCCATAAAAATCACACCGTACAAGATATGAACTCCATCTTCGTCCAGCGCATCGTGGTCGGCACAGAAGGCGTATGTCGAAAATAACAAAATCAAACCCACCGCGATAGCAATCACAAAGGCAACCTTGCGCCGCCCGAACAAGGGCGACCTCAGCTCCTTCCAGAGAATAGCCGACCCCCTGACTCGCCTGGGCGCACGCCCTGAATCCTGCCGCTCAGATCCTTCGCCGGGACCCGGCCTTATGGGGCGCCGTTTACGAGCAGACACACCCAACTGCCCTGTCGCCTGACGCAGCCCGGCGCGACGAACCATAAGCATCGAAAGAAACAGCAGGAAACACGACGCGCCCAGCGACACAATGCACTGCACGAGCCAGTGCCATCCGCCCACAGGGCCGACCGCGCGGGCAGACGCCATCCTGTTGGTCTCGAAGAACAGAAGAACATACGGATTCAAATAGGAAAGAGCTGAAAAGAACTCGCTTTGAGAAACACAAGGATAAAGAAACATAGCCGCCAGAGCGGGCAGCAGCGCAAAGAGCACACCGACAGTCAGAATGCCCAGAATAATGACCACGTATGCCCTTCGGCTGAATATGGAAAAGAACAAGCTCAGCGAGCCAATAAAAAGAACGGTTGTCACCGTCACGCAAAGCCCCGATAGAATGTAGCCCCACGGCACGCCGCCAAACACTCGCACAATCGCCAGCAGCGGCAGGCTTATCGCCAGCAGCAGCAGCAACTGCAGCAGCTTGCTGAAGAGCTTCCCCGTGACGATCTGAAAGCTGTTGATCGGCGTGGTCATCAGAAGGCCCAGCGTCTTGTTGTAGATCTCATCGCTGACCGAAGTGCTCAGCATAATGCCGGCAATGAGCTGCGTGGCGATGAATTGGAACCAAATGACAAATGCGGTCATTATTTTCCCCGCCTCCGCCATCCGGGAACTTTGATAAAGACCGGAGCCTTGAGACGGCACCGTGTTGATCCAGAACAGAGCCAAAAACACAGTCAGCAGCGCCAAGTACGCAAAGCGAAGGACATAATTCCGTCGCCGGCGGCTGGATACACGCAGCTCCTTATCAAAGATCGGCCCCGTCAGCCACGACAGGCTCAGGAATCGCACTACGTAATTGAGCAATACTCCGGCCATAATCGATCCAGGCAAGACCTAAAAGATCTTGCGCCGCAGGTTAGTATTCGCAATGGCAATACAGACACCGGCCACGAACAAGTATATTGTCACTATGCCCAGCAAAGCAACAATTGATATGAAAAGCCCCCCAGCTCCACTCGAGAATGGGTAGTCAAGCCTATAGAAAGGAATCGGCGCTACGTCTGAGCCGCCTGCAACGTTCAAGATCACTCCTGTCAAGAATAACGGGCTGAAAAACGCGGTCGGCAGACGAACGCAAAGTGGAACCGTCATCCAGAGAAACACAATCACATTTATTGCCGCTGCCGTTGCACTACGTCGGCAGGATGAACTAATTGCGACTCCCACCGCTGAAACCATCAGAGCGCTGCCCGCTGCCAAAACCGCCAGAGGAACAATTGCAGCCGGATGGATGCGACGGGCCAGGACAAAGAGAACAAGGTGAGCACCTAACAGCAGCCAGACCGCCCGGCTCTGCAGGCACGAGCTGAAAATCTTGCCAAGGACGACCTGCCTTTGCTCCAGCGGCGTTGCAAGCAGTATCGCCAGCGTCCGGGCCTCTCTCTCTGAGGTTACACTTGTAGCGGCAACCGTGGAAGTGCGAAACAAGCCCACGCAGACGTACAGCACGACAAATCCTATGTGCGTTGATTTGTCGCCGAGCACTCCCTCGTAGGCACAGATCCCGTAAGCGGCCACTAAAACGAGCCCCGCCGCTACCGCGCCCATTATGTTGCTCAACGTGCGCCGCCTGATAAAGGCGGTTGTCATTTCCTTCCAGATAACCGGGGGGCCTTTTACACGCCTGATCTTTCCGGCAGTTACGGGCGAGGCAGCCCTTGTCTGCCGGTTTCGTTTGGCCGCCCGCCGTTCTCTCCAAGAAGAAAACAAACCCGTCTGCCCCGTAGCCTGACGCAGGCCGACCCTGCGCACCGAGACTGTCGAAACCGCCAGGAGAAAAACCGAGCCGCCAAGCATAATCGCGCAATGCACCGGCCAGATCATTCCGCTACCCACCGAAGAAGGGGCCAGCATCTGCCCCGTATGGATACTCATAGCTACGAGGGGATTGATATACGGAAAAACGGCATCCACCCCAACAACTCCGTACACCCTTCGCAGCAAGGCAAAAACGCCAGGCGGCGCCACATACAACAGAAAACAGATGAGAATCGTCCGCACGATCACCGAATGCGCATGTCGAGTGTATATGGAAAGAAGCAGGCTGATCGACCCTGCAAAAACAGCCGCCGTCAGGGTAATGCACAGACCCGATATCACATAGTCCCACGGCACACCACCAAAAACGCGGACAATCGACAGGATCGGCAGACTTATCCCCAACAGCAGAATCAGTTGCAGCAGCTTGCTCAATAGTTTCCCCACAACGACTTGAACGCTGCTGATGGGCGTAGTCATCAGCACCCCCAGAGTTCGCTGGTATATTTCGCTGTTTATTGCCGTGCTTAAGATAACCACGGCGATGAGCGGGATGGTGACGAATTGAAACCAGAGAATGGTCGTGATGATATACTTGCCCGCTTCCGCCATGCGTGAAGCCTGGTATGCCGGTGAGCCGCCGCCGGCGTTGACGGTGATCCGCCACGCAACGGCCACGAACACGGTCAGCAACACTATATAGGCTAACCGAAGCACGTTATTCCTGAGCCGTCGGCTTGATACACGAAGCTCCTTGTCGAATATCGGCCCAGTCAGCCACGAAAGGCTCAGCAGCATCGAAACAGCATTTGCTAAAGCGCCGGTCATAATCAAGTCAGGGAAGAATCAAAAGATATTGTGGCGAAATCGGCACTTCGCCCGCCACGCAAACAACAATCCGAAAGAAACGTAGATGAGCGTAGTCACTATCACGACAGTCGTAGTCGAGCCGACGTCGAGGTTCTCGTCCAGCCAGTCATATCTGAGCTTGGCCAGGGCCGCGTGAGCATTGTATCTGCCGCCGGCGCCGTGCATAATAACCACGGCCTGCACGACAGGATTCGCGCACGCACCAATCCTGGCAATCTGCTCGCTGCGGCTGATCGTCGCCATCATTCCCAACACCATCGGAGCAACAACCCACAGCGCCAGGGCAAGCGCAAAGGTCGCCACCACCGATGAGGTCGTTCGCCGCAGACCCGCGCTGAAATACAGCCCGGCACTGGTCAGAAACACGACCACCCAGGCCACAAGCATAAGCAAGTGAACTATGGCGATTGGATGAATGTAGCCTACAAGGACGAACACCACTACATGCCCGGCCAACAGAAGCCAAACGACAGAGCAGCGAATGAAGACCGCAGCGGCCTTTCCCGCCAGAATCTGCCAGTCGTCCATTGAAGTGGCCAGCAGGAGCGGCCAGGCCCGCGACTCCTTCTCCGACGTAATGCTGCTCGCGGAGAATACTATATGGAAGACCATAGCAATCGATACGAACATCACGGCATACGAAACATGGGTGAAGTCCTCGTCCAGGTCTCCATCTCCCGCCCAGGCCCCGTAAGTCACCAGCAAGGCGACAATAGTCACTACAAGCCCGATGATACTGTTCCTTCCTTCGAAGCCCTGAATCAACGGCGCTCTTACATCCTTCCAGAAGACAGGCCAGCCGCGCACCCGCCGTACTATACCGCCAATATCTTCGCTTTGCGCAGTCCGGCTGGGCCATTTCCCCCCCGTTCGGCGCCTGCGCTTCGGAATATACTCGCTTTGTCCTGTTGCCTGGCGCAGTGCAACCCTGCGCACGGTACCCGTACACACAGCAATCAGCACACCCGACAACCCCAACATTACCGCACAATGCGCCGGCCAATAGAAGCGGGCCACCCCGGCGGGCAAGCTCGGTGACATCAATAGCGCTGTATTGAATGACATCGCGTAAAAAGGGCTAAGATGTGACAGCGCATGCCAGAATACCGGATAAGAAAACGGTCGCGGCACGCGAAGCCCGATAAACGTCATTGGCGCCGTCCGCAGCAGGCCTATTATCATAGGGAGCAGCCCAAATAGAAGCCCAACCATGGCAATCGTTTTGATGATGACAACGTATGCCCGGCGGTTTCCTATCGAAAAGAACAAACTTAGAGTTCCCGCAAAGATAACTGCCGTGAGCGTTATGCAAAGGCTCGATAGGACATACGTCCACGGCACTCCGCCTAAGATGCGGACAATCCCCAGCAGCGGCAGACTGATGGCCAGCAGCAAAACCAACTGCAGCAGCTTGCTGCAGAGCTTTCCCATAACGATTTGAAAGCTGCTGATTGGCGTGGTCATAAGCAGGCCGAGAGTCTGGTGGTAAATCTCGTCGCTGATGGAATTACTCAGCATAATGATAGCTATCAACTGGGTCGCCGCGAATTGAAACACCACGATAGTGCTGGTGATGGTCTTGCCCGCCAGGGCCATCCGCGACTTCTGAAATGTCGTCGAGACCTGCCAGACCACCATGCTGCGCCAGGCAATAGCCACAAAAGCCGTCAGCAGCGCTACGTATGCAAACCTCAGGACATAGTTTCGCTTTCTACGGCTTGATACGCGCAGCTCCTTATCGAAGAGCGGACCGGTCAACCGGGCGGGGTTCAACAATTTCCATAAGCTGGTCACTGCACCGGTCATGAGCGCCTCTTATACCGCCGACTATCCTCGCCCCGAGCCTCCGCGGCAATTAGTGAACTATACCCTTGGTCAACTGGAGGAATGCGTCGTCGAGCTTGAGCTGTTCCGGCTGCAGGAACACAACGTCAAGATCCGCCCTGACCAGCGTGCGGGCAATAAGCCCGTCGCTTTTCCTGCCCTCGTGGAAAGTTACCGAAATGTAGTCGTTGATAGCTCGGACCTCGCGTATCTCCGGCAAAGCCGAAAGCAGCTCGACAGCCTTATCCTGATTGTTCGCCACCTTCACGCGGACCTTGCTTTGAATGCCCAGACGCGGGCGAATGTCATCCAGCGTCCCGCTGAACACAAGCCGCCCGTGCTCGATAATACCCACGTGGTCGCATATCTCCTCAAGCTCGCTCAGGATATGGCTTGAGATCATAATCGTCTTGCCCATACGCTTGAGCTCGCGCAGCAGCTCTCTGATTTCGATGCGCGCACGCGGGTCGAGCCCGCTGGCCGGCTCGTCGAGGATCAGCACCTTCGGATCGTGGATAAGAACACGCGCCAGGCCGAGGCGCTGCTGCATACCACGAGAAAGGCTATCGACCGTCGCGTTCTGCTTGGATTGAAGGTCGGTCAGCTCCAGAACGCCATCGACGATGGTTTTGCGCTTCCCACGGTCAATTCCGAAAGCAGCCGCGAAAAACTCGAGGTACTCGAATACCTTGAGGTCGTCATAGACGCCCATAAAATCAGGCATGTAGCCTACCAGTCTGCGAACCTTCTTGCCGTCTTTGCGGACATCCAGCCCGTCGATAAAAGCCGTCCCGTGTGTCGGCTCCAGCAGCGTGACAAGAATGCGCATGGTGGTGGTCTTGCCCGCACCGTTCGGCCCGATGAACCCGAAGATATCCCCCTGATTGATTGTCAGGTTGAGGTTCGCAACGGCCGTTAAGTCACCATAGTCCTTACTGAGATTCTCTGTTCTTATCATTTCCTGGTTCCCTGTCATCTTCTTTCGGAAAAACCACAAGACGCGCCAGCTGAATGTGGTCGTATTTGCAGAAACGGGCATCGACACCGAAAGACAAAGGCGCCTGCTCGTACTCCACGCAGACAACCGCGGCGCCGCGCGCAAGATAGGCGTCAATCGCCCGCGTGCGCTGCAAGCACCCCTGCGCGAAAAACGCGTCCTCACGTTTGAACGTCTCCGAATCGCGCGACGAGCGGCCGCCGGAGTAAGAGCTGCGCAGCCGCTCCGTGTCATAACTCTGCCACGCGTCCAAACGGCCTAAGCTGCCGCGGAACTCTTTACTGGTGTGCGGCCGAACACCGTCTATGCGAATTCCGCTTTTGTCTCCAAACAGAACGTAACCGTTGAGAACCGGCGCATCGGATTCATTAGAGATAGACACGACGATCTCATCGCCCCGGCGTTGAACATCCGCCGTGAACGGCAGCCGCTCCACAACCGACTCGTTCAGCAGGCACTGGATCGTCCATATATTGACAGGCAGAGACATCGGCCAGTTCTCACCGTCTTCCTGCCTGCAGTAAATCCTCCTGGCGCTGCTTTCCCGCTGGTAAGACCATATCGACTCTTGCGTAGGGGCAATCCCGGACCACCACTGGCTCTCGCCCAGATCTTTCAGCCTGTACTCGGCGCTCCGCGGAGCGAACAAACCGCAGTAGTCCGTTGACCAGACCGGGTTATGATTCTCAATGCCGTCGAGAACTGATACCACTCTCAGCTCAAGGTCGCCGCTGCGAAGAAATTGAACGCCGTAATAAGCCCCCACCGTGAAAACGACTATCCAGAATGCGCACGTCACCCACGTCAGCGGCAGCCGGTCTTTGCGCTTCAGGATGATATAGTCCAGAGGTCCCAGCAGAACAGCCAGGACAGTCAGCAGCAGAATTACCCACCAAATACTCAACGGGCGAATTCCCTTATAGAGGTAGTTCATAACCGCGTTGCTTGCCGCCTGGGCAAGGCCGATTTTGTAATAGTTTGTGTTCTGATTGCTTGCAGTGCTGTTGGCGTCGCCGACGAATTTGATCGTGCGAAAAGACTCCACCACGCTAACCTCATAAGGGCCGGTGCGACGGTTACTCGTCGTAATGGCTTGTGGATTACCGCTGTCTTCGAGCACCGCCCGGATCCGACCGATCCAGAACTGCGAGGAATTCGACCTGTGCTTTTCAGTCAAGGTCGAAGGGTCAAAGGCCAGAACGCCCGCTCGCCCAAAGCCCGCATACCCCGTCGCGAACACACAGTCATTCGCATCACCCATCTCAACCTCGCAGACCAGCGCCCCAGACTTCTGCACTAACGGCCAGCAGGCGACAGTCTCATCCTCGCCGGGTACGAGGTCCCACCTCGCAAGCAGCGCCGAGTCAACCGTTGTCTGCCTTATCTGACCAACCTCGACCGGAAGAACCTGCGCGATAGGATTCGTCGCCGCCAGTGGATGTGTCCCCATAACCAGCAGCAGCTTGCCCCCGTTGGAGACCCACTGTGCAATGGCCTCCAGCTGCCGCGGCTTAAATTCGTTCCAGTCCGGATCGTAAAGGACGAGCAAATCCAGACTCACAAAACCCGTCCAGTCCCACGGCACCATTCGAGGCAGCTTGTCGCCCAGATAGACCTTGCCCTGCCTTCTCTGTGAGTAGCAGAAAGACTGCGTGGGCAGCCTCAGCAGGCCAAACCGGCTGCCGCCAATGTGGCCTATCAGCATATCGCTTTCGGTCACCGCGGTGAGCGTTCGATTCTGCGTGGACCGGCCCCAAAGGTAATACTTCTCCTCCCAGACAGGTCTCCCGCCGCCGGCCTCCACCAGCCGCATATTGCAACTGTCTGCCGCAAACGCAAATTTCGTCACAAGCGGCAGGTGCAAATACAAGTCCGGCGTCAGCACGAATCTGTGCGTGATATTCAGTGTGTTCAGGCCGTCCTGCGGTGCCGACATTATCACCGCGCCGCCGAAAGGCTCGCTGAGGGTGCTCCCGATGCCAATCTCCACCGGCGTCCATTCCATCGGGCGGTAGTAACCGCCCCAACCACAGAAAAAATCGACGTTAAACGGCGATTCCTTCGCCGAGGCGGCCCCGGGAAGACCCAGAATCACAACTACCAACAAAACCGGCCAAACACGCAACATGTTAACTCCCACCGTAAGCACCGGTCATTCATCAGATTCTCACTTTGCCATTATATACCAGCCACTCCGCACACGCAAGGAACAAAACGGCCCCCACGAGAAACGGCCACAGCGGCAGGTTCGACCGGCTGAGCGCCCCTTCCTGAGCCAGGACCTGCTGGCCCGAAACCACAATCTCACGCTGAGGCTCAATGTTGCTTTCAAACTCATCAAGCAGATTGACCGCAAAAAGCCTTCCCGGCTGTTCCGCCGCCTTGACGCCGTAAATCCCGACGCGCTCCGTCCCCGGAAAACGAATTGAGCCGGACGAACTCGCCTTGATCTCCATATCAGGCAAGCCCGGCCCCTCTATGCGGGCCGGCAAATCGGCGGCAAGCCCGTCGATGACAATAGGCTCCCCAACCTCCAGATTCGCGTTCTCATTCTGCCCAACCTGTATCCCAAGGAAGTTGACGGCGTTGTAGCAGAACAGCACAAAGCTCGGCTCAAACGGCCACGTGCTCTTTAGAACGTCGAACCCGACAAGGAGAAAGACGCTCCCGTTTCTCCGCAGAAGCGCCATCGCCGGCGACTCATTGAACTCCGCAAGCACCTCCGCATCGCGGGGCAGGTCCATCTTGTAACATTTCTGAGCAAAAAGATTCGTCAGGCTGACGTATTTCAGCACCGCGTGCTTCGGCCTCCAGTCCACAATCGCCTGGTTCTCAAGCTCTTGCGGCACGTTCACGTCGATGTCGCCCGGCGGCCGCCCGAAAACCAGATACCGGCACTTGGGCGTTTTTGCCGGCAGATGATTATCAAGCACAACCACGTCATAACGCTCCTCCACGCTGAAGCTCGTAAGGTCGTTCGAATCGAATTCGCTTGGCGTCACTATGTTAAGCCCGGCCACCGAACAGGCTCGAAACGCCGATTCGAGCACCGTGTTGCCCTCGGTAACGAGCAGAACCGACAACCTCTTGGGAGGCGCCAGAATCGACCACGCCGCATCGTCGCTCGCCAAGGAATCCGTCTGTAGCTGTCGAACGCTCAGCACCCCGGCCTCGGCGTACGAAAGTGAAAAATTCACCGCCACTCTGCCCGGACCGCTGGCATCCGCCCCCCCGCTGCTCTCTCCCGCTGGAATAGTCACCGACTTCACCGCACGGGCGTCGTCGTTGACGCTCAACTGTACGTCCGCCGTCACCGCCTCGTCGCCGTAATTCGCGACCGTCGCAAAGACCTCTACATCATCAGGGTTCTCGTAAGATCGGCGCGCCCGCATGGCCGTTACGCCCACGTTCCTGCCGGATTCGCCAATGCACTGAAACGTCAATTCGTCGGTATTGACCATAATCTGATCCAGATCGCCGATCCGCCCGTCGCTGAACAGCATCAGCTTCGCCGTTTCCTGGCTGCCCTGGTTTGCCGGCTCATCGCCCGGCGCCTGCGAAAAGGCCTGAGCGACCATAATCGCTTCGCCCAACGACGAGTCGCCGTCGCCGGCGGCTATCCGGTCGATGGCCAAGATCAATTGATGCTTGTCGGACGTGAAGTTGCACATAACCTTGGCGTGATTATCGAAGGCGATCACCATTGTCTCGTCGCGGGCGCCCTGCAGAGAAAAGAACGACTCCCCGCGAAGCGATTCAACGAATACTCCGGCCTGCCTCTTGGCCTCGTCAAGCCGGCTCGGCTGTACATCGGTGGCGCTCATACTCGCCGAGCGGTCTATCAACAGCACATACCGCCGCGCACGGCCCGACGTCAACGACAAAATCGGACCGGCAATCGCAAATAGAAGCGCCAGCAGCATCAGCAACTGCAAAAACAGCAGGATATTTCGTCTGAGCCTTTGGAACGGGGCATTGACCTGCAGGTCCTGCACCGCCCGCTTCCAAAGCAGCGTGCTCGATACGATCCGTTCGCGGCGCTTGAGCTTCAGGAAGTACAGCAGCAGCAGCAGCGGCACTGCCACTGCCGCGGCGCCAAGACCTGTCCAAGGCGTCAGCCATTCCATAAACGCACACTCCGAACAAATGCCGCCCCGCCATCAGCGAAGCAGCCGAATCCGACGCAGGTAATTCAGCACCAGCGACTCGACCGAGTCGCCCGAGTTCGCCAGCGCATAGACCGCACCGCGGCGGGCACAGAAATCCTTCAATTCGTTACAATAGGCGGTGACGTTTCGTTTGTAGTACTTCACCAGCGCCGCGCTCACCGTTATCTCCGCAACGTCGGCATCTTCGATATCAATGAGCTTCAAATCGCCTGCAAAATCGGGCGACAGCTCCTGAGCCGAGAGCACCTGGATAACGTAGAGGTCGTACTGCCTGCCGATAAGCCGCCGCAGCCCCGAATCATACCCTTCCTTAAAGAGAAAATCGCTCAATACAATCATCACACCCGAGGCGATCCGTCCGCTCGCAATCTCTCGGCAGGCCGTCTCGAACTGCGAAACCCCGTCGCATTGAGCCATCAGAAGAAAATCCGCCATCTGATGAAGATAGTTTCGGCCCCGCATATTCGCAAGCTGCCCCACAACGCCGTCCCCGAACACGCTTATGCTGACCCGATTGTTGTTGACCAAGCTGACGTATCCAAGAGCGGCAGCCAATTTCTTAATGAAAAGCTCCTTGGAAGGCTCGCCCACGCTCATCGACGCACTTCCGTCCACAACTATATGCACGGTAAGGTCCTGCTCTTCTATGAACAGTTTCAGGAATAATTGCTCCAGCCGGCCGTATATGTTCCAATCGACAAACCGCAGGTCGTCACCCGCCACGTAAGGCCGATGGTCCGCAAATTCGACGCTCTGCCCCCGCCGCTTCGACCGCCGCTCGCCCTGAAGCTTGCCCTGCAAAATCTTCCTGCTCAGAACGTCCAGCGAATCCAGCCGGTTCATGAACTCCGGATCCAGCAAATCCGTCAGTCTCTTTCGTGATGTTGTCGCTTTACTCTTGTCCATAACACACCGGTAGTGTAGGGCTTGCCCCACCGAACTGGTGGGCTGAAGCCCACTCTACATCAATACGCACGAGCGACCATTATATTGCCTACGGAACGTCAAGTTTCTGCTCCAGAGCCTTGGGCGTGCCTTGGACTATCTCCCTGAGCACGTCATCTGTGCTCACGCCCTCTGCCTGGCCCTCGAAGTTCAGCAGAATGCGGTGCCGCAAAGCCGGCAGCACAGACGCCTCGATATCGCTGAAGCTCACGTGGTAACGCTCATCGAGCATCGCCCGCACCTTGCCCGAGAGCACCAGGGCCTGAACGCCTCGCGGCGACGCGCCGAAGCGAACGTACCGGTTGGTTATCTCCGCCGCGAACTCGCCCTGCGGATGCGTCGCCAGCACCAAGCGAATCGCGTAGTCCTGCACGTGCTCGGCTATGACGACGTGCTTGACCAGATTCTGGGCCTCAATTATCTGCTCGGCGTTCAGAACGGCCCCTGCCTTCGGATCCGCGCCGGTAGTCGTACGGTCTATGATGCTCCGCAGCTCCTCCCGGTTACTGTACGGCACCAGCAGCTTGAAGAAGAATCGGTCAAGCTGCGCCTCAGGCAGGGGATACGTGCCTTCCTGTTCGATCGGGTTCTGCGTGGCGAGGACTATGAACGGCTCGGGCAGCTTGCGGACCTGTCCGCTGGTCGTCACCGAGTGTTCCTGCATAGCCTCGAGCATAGCCGATTGAGTCTTCGGCGTCGCACGGTTGATCTCGTCGGCAAGAATTATCTGACCGAAGATCGGCCCCGCCTGGAACTCAAACTGACGTCTGCCGGTGGCCTGGTCCTCCATCACGATGTTCGTGCCGATGATGTCCGCCGGCATCAAATCAGGCGTAAACTGAATGCGCCGAAACTCCAGCGAAAAGACCGAGCTCAGCGTCCGCACCAGAAGCGTCTTGCCCAGCCCAGGCACGCCCTCCAGCAGAACGTGGCCGCCGCAAAACAGACAGATAAGCACGCTATCGACAATGTCCTCGTGCCCGACAATCACCTTGCCTATCTCTTTCCGCAGCGAATCGAATTTCCTGCGAAAATCCCGACACAGCTCTTCAACGTTCTTCGGTTCTTTTGACATTTCAAGTATCTCCTAAGCCTCTATTCATTACCCGCACTATTTTCGTTGTCTTTACGCTCTGTCGCTTTCTGTTTCGCCTTGAGCAGTCTGTCAATATGAGAGATCTGTTCCGCGGCCTTTGCCGGGGTTGCCTCTTCGGGCTTCTTCTGCGGCGCCGGCTTTGGCTTCTCGGCAGCCTCGGCCAGGGGCAAATCGCCCCGGTATTTCTCGCTCACCTCGTACCGCTTCGAGGCCAGCGCATCGGCCTTGCGAGCAGAAAGCTGCTCGCGCAGCTTCTGCCGCCGCAGCTTCAGCCGCTCAAGAGTCTGGTCGATCTTTTTCTCGCCCTTAACCGCCCGGACTAGGGAGACAACCCGCCGCAGCATGGCCCGAAAGTCAACAACCACCCTGCGCACCGCAACATCCAACAAAAACAACGCCAGCCAGAGGAGCATCAACGGCTTGGTCAACGGCATCTGGCTCTCGGGAAACTTCAGGCCTGCATAATCATACACAGTCGCCAGATTGGGATCGTCCGGAAGAATATTGCCCCCCGTAATCTCACTGACCTCCGCCAGCAGCGGCGCATTGTCCGACAGGTCGCGAAACTCCGGCGCAAAAGGAATAGTCACCGTTGTCTGCATAGCGTGCGTTTCCGCATCCTCGCCCAGCTTTCTGTACTGCAGATTCACAATATAGCTGCCCGGGCCGGTTCCCTGAAAGCGGCCCTCGTACTGCCCCGGACCAATCTGCGTCAGTTGCAATGGCTCACTTGACACATCCGGTGCTATAACCTGCCCGTTGATATTCGCAAACTGTATGAATTTGCCTTCCGGGTCAATTGCTTCGATGTTGACCGTAACCTGTCGCCCCTGTACATCGGCGAATACCTCGCAATCGGATGACTGGGCCGGCTTGGCCGCCCACCGGACTGTCTGCTCCCAGAACCGCTCGAACCCGCCCCACTGCAGCCAGTTGGACGCCCATCGGCTGTCGGCCGAGCTGGCGAAGACGGCGCAGCGCCCCAGCCCCGACTGGCACGTAGCCAATATCGGGTCGGCCTGGTGGCTCGCCAGGACAACCTGATTGAGCCCGCCCTTGGGCCCGGTCAATACGTAACCGTCAAGCTGCGGAAGCCCACCCGACAAGCCCCTGATAATCTCGCTCAATGAGTATGTTATCGCGGGCGTGAAGCTCTCCTCCAAAATCATCGCCCGGCGAACCTCCTGCGCCTCTTTGATAAATATCTGCGGAAGCTGTGCAGGGTCTTTCACGTCATAGAAGCGCCCCCCTGTGACCTGCGCAACACGCATCAGGCTCAGGACGTGCCGCGGATCGTGGGGAAAAACAGCCACGCCTGTAACCGTAATCCCCGCATCCTTGCACTGCCTTAAGAGCGCATCGGTCGGCGCCGTCGGGTCGCCATCGCTGATTACTACTACGTGCTTTTGCGCCGCATCGCAATCCTTGAGCTTGTTGTATGCCTGCTGCAAATGGTCCTGCAGACTCGGCATATCACCCATCACCATCTGTTGAATGGCGGAAACAGCCGCGTCCTTATCCCCCACCGGCGAAAGCGGATATACCCAGTCGCCCGCGCCCTGCCAGTTATACGCCAGGATACCAACCAGATCCATCTTGCTCAGAGCGTTGACCGCTGAGATCGCTACCCTCTTGCCCCAGAAGTTGCCCTGAGGCATCTCGCAGGCGTGCATAATCAGCACCAGCGCACCTTTCGGCATCTGCTTTTTCTGCGGCGGATCAAGGTCAACCGGAAGTATATCGGCCACGGGCGATCCTATCCACCCCCCTGCTCCGAACGCCTGCGGTCCGCCTATCATAATCAGCCCTCCGCCTAAGTCATTGACGTACCGGCAAAGCACCTCCTGCTGCTGGTAGGTGAAGTTGCTGCATTCGGTATTAACGAGGATAACCGCATCGGTATCCATAAGCTTGGCCAAGTTGTCGGGAAAAGCAATCGCCGGACTATACCGAACGTCGATATCGGAATCCTCCAACGCTTTTTGTAATCTCTGGCTGGTCGCACCGTCCGTATCCACCACCAAAACGTGCCCCGGCCCGGCCACGTACGTCATCGCGCTGGCGCGGTTGTTTTCGAGTATCACATCATCGTTCGCATCATCCGGCATAAAGACCGCCTCGAACTCGTGCATCCCGCGCGTGCCGACCGGCACCGATATCGTCTGCACATTCGTCCCAGGCTTCAGCTCAACCGGAACAGCAATTTCCGGTGAGTCCGGATCAAGATCGACGGCCTTATCGTTCAGGTTCAGCATAAGCTTTCCGCGGGCATCCGCCGTGCTGTTGAGAATAAACCGCAGCGAAATCGTCTGACCGCTCCTCGCCTTCGTCGGAGTGTCAAGCCGCCTGAACACAACCTCCCTGTCGTACTGGTATCGCAGCGGCAGCACGTCGATGGGAATCCCGTTCGCCGCCGCCAATCGGGCGGCCTCTTTCAGGTCGCCTGCCGTCTCGTTCCCCTCGCTAACAAGCAATATCCTGACCGCCGTATCCGGAGGTGCGATGGCCATTGCCATCTGAATACCGGCCGACAGTCTGGTTTGCTGACCGTTAAGCGTCGTATTTCGCTCCCGGATCGACGTCTCGCCCGAAGGCAATTGCGAGATGCTCGCAACCTCCGCAACATCTACCACTGCCAGCAAATCCATCCCTGCTTTGCTCCCAACCGCTCGCGAGAGGTAATCCAGGCTTGCCTCCTGGAGATTGGCGGGAATCGACTGGCTGCGGTCGATCACAGCAATCACGGTGAGACGCCGGCTTGTCCTCGTAAGCATGGGCCTCGCCAACAGCGCAATTAGAATGAGCACAACCAGGCAGCGCAGGACTATCGCAAGGACCCGCCTCAAACCACCAAGCGCAGTGAGGCTCCGGCATCCCAGCCAGACAATCCCCGCCAATAGGATACACGCCGCCAGCCACCACGGCTGGCTGAAATAGAAGCCGTAAGAATACGTCATAGCTGCCAGACCTGAATCCGGTTGTTGCCAGCATCGACAATGAACGCCCGGCCCCGCCGGTCAACCGCAACGCCCCACGGGTACGCCAGTTCGCCCGGCCTTCGACCGGGCCGGCCATAAACGCCCAAGCTGCGTCCTTCGGGGCTGAATAATTGTATGCGATTATTCCCGAATTCGCAAACCGCCAATGCCCCGTCCGAGAGCAGCGCCAAATCGTACGGGTAACGAAGCTGCCCCGCATCCCGGCCAACTGACCCGATGTACTCGAGCAGCTCGCCATCCGGAGTATATGCCGCAATGCGATGATTACACGCATCGGCAACGTACAGCCGCTCTCGCGAGTAGTCGATGCACAACGCCGACGGACGGGAAAACTGCCCCTGCCCCGAACCCGGACTCCCGAATGAAAACAGAAAACCCCCCTGCTCCGTGAAAACGCTTATTCTGTCGTTACCGCCGTACTCGCTGACATAGACCTTCCCGTCTCTGGAAAACGCCACATCCGTCGGATATATGAAGCAGCCTTCGTCCTGACCGAATTTGCCGAACTCACTTATTATTTCGCCCTCAGGTGAGAAGACCACCACCCTGTGGTAGTGCGTATCGGCCACGTAGATATTACCGTTCGGATGAATGCTCAGCCCCGTGGGCTTGCCCTTCTCGATCTGCGGCATATTCATTACACTAAGGAATTTCCCCTTCGCATCAAGCCGCTGTATCCTGCCGGTCTTATCGACAACAAGCAGCGTATTGTCGGCGGCGATATCGATTGCCCGCGGATATGCGAACTGGCCCGGCCCACGCCCGCCCTGCCCGAAAACATCCACCACCCTCGCTTCGCCCCCACCGCCTCTGGCGTCGCAGCCGCCTGCGCCAACTGCCGTCGCGCACAGAAACAACAACGCCGCCGCCCGCCGTGTCTGCACCACACGCAGCATCAGCACCACAACGCCGCTGAGCCCCACAAACAGGCAGATCAACACCAGACACGATGCGATTACCTGCTGGTCGCGCGCGTAGTGCATCTGGTTGAGCAGTCTCTGGGCGAAGTTGGGCAATCCGGCCGGCAGCAGCACCATCGTCGCCGCCAATTCCGTAATACCCAACATAATAACGAGGATAAAAGTCCCCACAGCCAACGGCCACGTCCGCGGCAACTGCACATGCCGCCACGCTTGAAAATGCGATGCGCCGTCCAGCCAGGCCATCTCCGACAGACGCCTTTCCTGAGCCTCCTGCGTCAACAGCAGCAAGACGAGTGCTACCCCGGCAAACCGTGCCGCCTGCCCCGCCGAGACTATATACCAGCCCTGCCGTACACCCGCAGGCATACGCGACATACCCAACAGCTTCAGCAATGAAACCGCAACCACAGAGGCCGGCACAAACATCGCAAGGAATATAGTAGTCCGCACCCCAAGGCCCGACAATTCCCGCCAGGTCCAAAGCCTATGCCGGACGCTCCCAGGCCGACGCACTTGCGCAGTGCTCCCCAGCGACACGGCGCCCAGCGCAATCAAATAAGCCGCTGCGGCAGCGACTACCGATATCCACAGCGACCAGCCTAATTCGTCCAAATGCAGCTTGAAAAACTGCCGAAATGCCTGTGAATCGCTGATATTGGCGACCAGCACGAATAGAGGACCGACTACAGAAATCCCCATCAATCCCAACAAAACGCCCCATCGCCACTTCTGCGATTTGAATTCGACCGTATCGAGCGCCGGGTCCGGCGAAGCCCAGCCCCCGCTGCTCCGCCCCAGTCCGACCGCAACAACAGCCGCCACAATCACCACCGGCCACGCCGCCCTGACGACGTATCCCTCCGACCCCGTCAGCTCATACAGCACCGCCAGTTCCGCACCGATGGTCTGGATCCCCGCCAGATGGAAAGTGGCGAACTCCGACAGAGCCAAAACAAAGCACGCGCCAAAAGTCAGAATTAAAGGAAGCCTCAGCAAGGGCAGCGTTACACTTCTAAACATCTCAAATCCGTTCGCATCGAGCGATGCGCAATCCCGGATCGCCTTATCGAAGTTCCGCCATCCCTGCGCCATCAGCAAGGCAGCCAAAGGCCAATACCAGAGAATCAGAACCGACGACGACGTAACGGTCCCCACAGCCTTTGCAACATCAGCTCTGCTCGATAGATACTGCCCAAGGCTGCTCGTAGGCGTCAGCAGCAGGCTCCAGGCATAATACAGCACGTACTGCGGAAGAACCAGCGGCATCAACAGCAGCAGCAAAAGCAAGTCACTGTTGCGGCGTGACGTTCCCAGCAGCCGCCCGGGGACCCATCCTAACACAACAGCCGCCCCCGCGATAATCGCCGCCAGGCCAAACGAACGAAAAGCATAAGGCAGCAGCCGACCGGCTGTTCCCGGCTCCGACCCGGCCGATACCGCCTGAACAAGAAGAAACACCAGCGGTAAAAAAATCACCAGTCCCCATGTTGTTAGGGACATCACTCGTATAAACGTTGCAGCGGTCCCGTTGCCTCTCACCTGAGAATCTCCCTTGCGGACTGGATGGCCCTCGGCAGCTCATCGGCCACCTTGGCGTAATCCACATCCAGTGCCTTTGGAATCTTATACGACTTATACCGCTTCGCCAGAGATGGGTGAATTGGGCTGTTGTGGGAATCACTTTCCGCCAGCATCTGCTCAAGCTTCTCGCTCAGCAAAAAGTCCATCAGTTCCTTCGCTTCTGCCGAATGCGGTGCGCCCTTTATCACCGCAGCCGTATTCGGTATCGCCAAAGCCCCCTCGCCGCCCTGGTCGAGATAACTCATAGCGATGGGCCAGCCGTTTCGTTGGGCCGCATAGACGTCGTCCGTGTCCGTAAAGCAAATATCCGCCTGCCCCGTTGCCACCATCCGCACCGCGACGCTGTTGCCCGCGACCAAACGCACCTCGCTGGCCTTCAGCCCCCGGAGAATCTCCTCTGCCCGCTGGGCGCCGTAATGGGCGAACCAGCTCGCTACGTCGCCGCCCGTGGTTCCGAATTCCGGGGCCGCCATAGCAAGCCGTCCCTTCCATTTGCCGTCGAGCACGTCATCGAGCGACCGCGGCGCTTCCTCAGCACTCACTTTTTTGGTGTTGTAACCGATCACCCGCCCGCGCAACGCGAAGCCATACCAACGGCTATTCGGGTCGCTAAACAGGGCAGGCCAATTATCCGTCTGTTCGCTGTTGTACCCCGCAAGCAGACCCTCACGCCCCAAACGTATCGTATAAAAGACCTCGTTCGACCAGAAAACGTCCGCCATCGGCGATGCCGCCTCGGCCCGTATCCGCTGAACCAGGCCTATAGTCTTGTTCGCCTCCGTGTCGAAGCGAGCCGATACCTTGATGCCGGAGAGTCTTTCAAATTCCGCAATGATAGGCTCGGCAATCGCCTGATCCACCGAGCAGTATAAAACAACCTGCCTGTGATCCCTGCCGCCTTCTCCCTTGCACGATAGCCAGACCAAACAGAATGCCCCTGCGATAATTGCAGAGAGACCTAACAGAGCACGCGACATTCCTTTTCGCATTCGTCGTAACTCCCTGAATCAGGCTTGACTGGGGCCTTTTTTGCAGTGCACTACAAGACCGATCCCACCCGCGGGCGAGAAAAAATCTTTTCTTACTTCCCGGCCTCTTCAAGCTGGCCGAAGTAGCTCTTGACCGCGTCCTCGTACTTGCGCGGTATCTCGTTCTCGCTTATGGCCTCAGCCGCACTGTCGCGCCCCGCCTGAACAACCTCCGAGAACTCACGCTTGGCCTCGCCCTTCACCTGGGTGCCCTTGAAGTACCAGCTGGCGACCATAGGCCCTTCGCCCCCCTTGTTCTGGACACGGGTCTTTTTATCTGAGGTCTGTCCGGTCTCATCGATGCCGACCGGGCCGTAGCCCATTCCCGGACCACCTGTACCGGCTCCGTACTTCTGTGCAAATCCCTCTTTGAATGGCCCCATCCCGCCGAGACCCTCGCACATACCATCCCCAAGACACCCCATGCAGCGGCCGATCTCGTTAAGGCTCGCCTGCATCATCATCAATTGCTCCTTCGTGGCCTGCAGCTCGTCTAACTGCTCCATAAGCGCCCCTAACTCGTCGCCGGACAAGCCCGCGCTGCCGGCCCCGCAGGATGCCATCGCCTGCCCAAGCTTCGAGCAGCGATTGCTCGCCGACCGGCACGCAGCCGCCTTCTTCAGCAGCTCCTCGACCTTCTCCAAGCTCAGGCCCTGCTTCTGCAGAGCCTCCCGAAGCTGCTTGTCGTCCATCTTGGCAAGGTTCTTGTCCAGTCCTAACTTCTCTAACTCCTTTTCAAGCTCCTCGTTTTTCTGAGCCAACTGCTGAATCTGCTTGGCCAAATTCTGCAACTGCTCGGCAAGGGCCTTTCGCTGTTCCTCGGTCAGTTTCGACTCCTCCAGCTCCTTGCGCATTTGGTCCAGGAGATTGGACGCCTCGGCAAAATTGCCCGTCGCAAGGGCCTGGACCATTTTCTGCGAGAACATATCCGATGAGCTGCGAAGCTGCTTGAACATCTTCTGCATCAGCTCGGCCGTTTCAAGCTGCGCGCTGCTCTGCATCTTCTTGATTTGTTCGGAAAGGTCGCCCAGAGCACGAATTGCCTCACGCTTGATGTCCTCCGGCTTGGCGTCCTTCGGCATTTCCTCCAATTTGCTCAACGCCTCGGCCAATTCCGGCCTGCCCAACTGGCTCACCGCCAGCTTCACCGGCGTTGCCGCCTCCTTAATCTCCGCCTTCGCCTGTTCTATCTTCTTGACCTGTTCCTTCTGCTCATCCTGTTTCCGCAGGAATCCGAGCAGGTCTTTCTGCGGCATAAACAGGACTATCGCCCCGGCTGCCATCCACACGCTGACCGCGTATGCCCAGCACCGTGAAGGCCGTATGGGAAAATGCCCCGCTAATTCCATCCGCTCGGCCCTGGCGCGGGCCTCATTGCACGCCGCCTGGGCGAATGGGTCCTTTGAATCGGCAAACGCCAGGGCCGTGCTAAAACGCTCGCGCAGCCTCAGCCGCTCGTCCAACAGCAGCGAGGCCTGCATACGGTTCGGCTGATTGACCAGCCACAGCACAAGGATCGAAACCGCCGCCGCCCCAAAGAATACCCACAATCTCACGTCGTTGACAACGCTCAGCGCGAACAACTGCTCAGTCAGAGCAACAACCATCGCTATAACGCCCGCAGCCGCCAATATCCTGCCGGCCTGCCTGAGAAGAAGATTAATGCTGCAGCGAAGACGAACCACACGGAGCTTCTTGTCGAATGCCTTCAACATATCAATCCCTTTCGTAAAGAGACTGCCCTAACGCCTTACCAGGCGTGCACCATCCGCTACCCTCGCCGAACTTGTGCTGGATTCACGTTACCAGCATCCATGCATTATAGCCGATACTGCTGATTCTGCCAAGTATTTTCCTGCCAAATGCTTATATCGTCACATTTTCATTTACAGGCCTACAGATAATAGACGCTCCAGACGCCAAAACGTTACGAAAAAAGCCCGGTTATTGCCCCCCTCAAACGCAATCCCTCTACAAGCCCCGACCGTCAAAGAAACAAGCCACGACTGTCAGGGAGGGGGTATATCGCAGCCATACCATCCCATCCCACGCCCCTACCGCTCAACAATAAACGTAACATCCCAGTTTGCCTTTCCTCCTTTGCGCTTGCCCTGTGGAAGTCGCTCTTCTCCGCCGTCGTCGCTGCCGTCTTCGCCAATGCTATAGACCACATACCCCTTCTCGAGCCTCTTATACCGCAGCTCCTGCCCGTCAAACGGGTCCTTAGGCACAGTATCGAGGTATGCCGGAACAAGCTCCGCCAGATTCTCAGGCAACTTCCCATTGGCCAAGCGGTAACGCTCAATCGCCAGCCCCACTCTGACGGTCCGAAGACGTGCAATGTTGTTCAGACTCAGTTGGAATATCCTCAAATGAACTGGCATAAGCACGTGCAGCATCACGTAGATTCTCGGGACCTCCTGCCTCTCGGCCTCGATAGTCTCAGCCGCTTTTACGCGCTCTTGCTCAGGCAGGCGCAGGGCGTCAAACACTCCATCCATAAGGTCGAGGTAAATGGTCGCTCCTTTGTCCGTCAGGCCCATTGCCCTATAGGCGCCGTACAACAGTCCCATCGACCGAGGGGCCCTAAGAACCTGGGGGGTCACGCCGTCAGGGTCCCGCAGAGCCTCCAATACCTCGCACCGTTCTCCAACGAACCCTCGCAACAGACCCGATTCATCTTCCCCCTGTGCAAAAGCCTTGCTCAGCCTAGCCAATTGCTCAGCCTCGAGCTCCATCCTGTTGACAACCTGCTCAATGGCGGACACGCCGAAACTCTCGCAGCCAAACCGAACGAGCTGAGAGGTAATCAAGGGCTCTTGGGCAAATGTACGGGCAACGCCGAATATAGACGCCACTGCCTCCACAGCCGACTCCCCTTCGTTGTTTTCAGCATGCCAAATGGCATCGAGCATCGGCAGGCGAGCTGCACCACGAATCTCGCTCAGATAAGGCATCTGGGCGGCAAAGCCGGCGCTAAGGTCTATGGGATATCGGCTGTGCTCAATTGATGCAGCTTTGCCAAGCAGCTCAAGTGTCCGCTTGTTCTGTGCGAGATATTGCCCAATAAGCTGTCTGGTTTCTTCGGATAGAGGCTCGGTTCGTCCGGGCAGTTCCGCCTGGCCTGCTTCCGGCATAAGTTCGGGCTTGTTT
This sequence comes from uncultured Pirellulales bacterium, assembly GCA_964354365.1. GTDB lineage: Bacteria > Planctomycetota > Phycisphaerae > Sedimentisphaerales > Anaerobacaceae > CAYGZM01. Next base: position 9,156 of record CAYGZM010000027.1, on the reverse strand, counting down.
GGCGCCGCATAGTACGCAGTCGCATCCAATATCACCTCCGCGGCATTTTCAACGTCGTTCGGTATGCTGTACCACTTATCCAGCTCAGCGCACGTAATAGGATACCCCGCCGCCTGAATCGCATCCATCCTCCCCTGGAGCTGCGACTTGAGCCTCCATCTCAGCAGGCCGTACCCGCCGACGAGGATAACCAGCGCCACAAGCAGTATGTGATAGGCCCTTAACCTTCGGCGTTTTCTATGCGTCGGGCACTCTTCGCTCAAAATAGACTCCCCATTTGACATTTATGAGTTCTACAAAATTGCAGGTTAGACCTAACCTGCAATTTTGCAGAAGCCTTTTGACATTTCCTGCGAATCCACCACCCATAATACCCGTAACCGCCTCATCGTACAACCCGGGAAAAAACCGATTTTCCCAAGAAAAACCGTTACCGGACCTCTGGTCTCCGCCTTCTTTAGATAGAACGGCAGCTATGAATGCAGCCGCTTTGCTATGGAAAACCTGGATGAGTTTGAAAGGAGCCATATCATGATCGCGTCAATCTTGGAATCCAAACGTGCCGCAGAAGTCTTCGTTCTGGCGGTGGCCTTTACAACGATTGCCCTTCTTGCCTCTGCCTTCGGCGAAGAGAAGTCCCACGGCAAACAAGCCAGATCGGCCCCATCTCAACAGCAGGCACCGCCCCAAACAGCCCCGGCGCCTTCAAATACACCCACTCCTGCCGCCAAAGCGCCCCCGGCAACGCCCGCAGTAAGGGAGGCCCCCAAGGCCTCACAGCCGGCAGTCGCTGTGAGCGCGCCGGCTCCGACTGCTGTCGCCAAGGCCCCGTCCGGGCCGGGCTCACACTCCTCTTCCTCTCGGGGTGGCTCCAGAAGCACTCCCAGTCCGAGCGCGCCCGCACCCAGCCGGACGGCTCCCAGCTCGCCACCGGCAGCAACAGCCCCAAGCAGGCCGCCAACCAGCACAACGCCGAGCCGGCCTCCAACCATAACCGCTCCCAGCCGCTCTACCCCCGCGCAGCCGCAATCTCCACCCGCCGTTCGCGCGCCGTCGAGCAGCCCCGCGTCCGCGCCGGCGGCTCCAACGCAGACGAGACCGCCATCTTCCTCATCGGGCGCCCGCACGGTCGGCCGCTCAAACCGCATTGGCGCGCCTATCATCGTAAGCAAGCCGTCAACTCAGTCCGCACCGACACCCCCGGCAACAGGCTCAAACAACAGCACAAGTTCCGCCACAACAAGCCGTATTATCAAGCCCGTCATCGTCAAGAAACCGTATGCTCCTCCCGGCAGCACACCGGCCGCACCCTCCTCGTCAAAACCGCAGACGCCGGAACCGAGCAGGACCAGGACCATCACCAGCACAAAGGACACCAGGAAGCAACTGACGCCCCCGCTTGTGAAACAGCCCGCCCCCGCTCCAATCACCGGCACAGTTCCTGTTGAAAGCTCAAAGACAGCAGAACCGAGCCGCACTCAGCGTATTGCACGACCGCTCAGCGGCAGGCCGTCCATCTCAACCCGCCGAGAGCTTACTATCGACAGTAAAATTGGCAGCACCGATACTGCAAGAGGCAAGGGCGGCAGCAGTAGCCAGCCTGAAAAGCCAGGGCCGGGCGAGAATAGAGCACCCAAAATAGGCGAAGCCCGCGAGTCTCCTACAGGCCGCTCCGATAAGATCGCCGTGCAGAGTCCGACCTCCGGCTCGCCAAAGTGGCTGCGCACCGGAAAAGCCGACACAATCGGCACTCAGAGAGGCGACACCCACCCAGGCGGACCGCTGCAACGATCCGGAACAACCGCCGCAGAAGCCCCAAGAATGGGCCGATCTGAATCGACCCATTCAATTGGGAGTCCGAGGATCTCGGACGACAAATCGATCTCTTTAAGAGAAAGACGAACTGATCCACAAAATCGAACAACCATTATCAACAATACAACAATACTAAACAACGTTGCAGGCGCCCACACAGTCCGCTCGCACCGCTACGGCGGCCCTGGCCAGAGCTATGCGATATTCCATGACCGTCCCTATTCGATAGGACACACCTTTCACTACGACCATATCTACAGGGACTTCCAAAACCGAACTTGCTATCGAACAATCTGGCCCAGGTATCACTTCATGCTGAACTACAACTGGGGACCTTACTCCACGTTCACGTATTGCTATCCGTACTACCACCGCAAGTACGTCTTTGTCAGCCTGGGCGGTTATTGGCCTCTGAACTATAGCTATCTCCGCTACTACTGGTACGGCTGTCACCCCTATAGCTGGTACGGCTACTATCCCGTCGCACGCGAAGTAAGAAGCGACAGTTATAACTATTACACCTACAACTACTATTACACAGGCGAAGGCCAGACCGTACAATACGAGCCTGCTGCGACGGCAGACTACATTACGCCCGTTGACCACACCACTTTTGCCGATGTTCGCGCAAAGCTCGCCGCCGAAGCCGCCGCCGAGCCTGACCTCGCCACCCTTGCCGATGCCTACTTTGAAGAGGCGGTCAAAGTCTTTGAAGAAGGCAGTTACGCCGCCGCCGCTGAGAAGTTCGCCAGGGCAATGGAGATAGCGCCCGACGACGTAATACTGCCCTTTGCCTATTCTCAGGCCCTTTTCGCCAATGAGCAATACTCCGAAGCCGCTACGGTCCTCCGCACCGCCCTGGCGAAGATCTCGCCGGATGAGCAAACCGTATTCTACCCTCGCGGCCTGTACTCTGACGACGATACGCTCTTTGACCACATTGACAGGCTTTCCGAAAAGGCCGACTTCTACACCTTCGACGCCGACATCCAGCTTCTCCTCGGCTATCACCTGCTCGGTGTCGGTGAGCTTGACGCCGCCATCGGGCCGCTGCTCAAAGCCGGCGAGGACCTGACCAATGCCCAGGCCTCAAAAGTTCTCCTGAAGCTCCTCGAGAAGACCAAGGCCGAGACCTCACAAGATAAAAAATCCGATGAAGCGACAGTAAAATGAGAAGGCCGCATTTGCCAACGCTGATCATACTTGCCTTTCTTGCCGGCTTGATGCCCTCTGACACACACCCCGCCGGAGCCGGGGAATTTGCCGTCTTCCCAACCACCGACGACCAGGAGCTCCCCGACATATACGGCAGTATCATTGCCTGGCAGCAATTCGTTTCCGAATACGGCGACTACGATATCTACATTGCCGATGTCAACGACCCCGCCGACCCCTACATCTTCGTCATCGGCGACGCCAACGACCAGATGGCCCCGGCAGTCTTCGAGAACACCGTCGTATGGCAGGATTATGTTCTCTGGGCCGGCTCAGCGGATTGGGATATTCGCATGGCCGATATCTCTGATCAAAGCAACCCCAGCGTTTTTGCTGTTTCCGACGTAATTGATAATGACGAACAGAATCCCGCCATCCACGGCAACATCGTGGTCTGGCAGGATGGCGCAGCCGGAGACCTCGACATCTACGGCGCCGACATCACCGACCCCAATTACCCAACCGAGTTTGTCATTGCATACGCCGATTACGACCAGCAGTGCCCCGCCATATACAGAACAACCGTCGCTTGGCAGGACCACTACTCTGGCGATTGGGATATCTATGCCGCGGACATCTGGCAGAGAAACAAACCGGCAGAGTTTGGCGTCTCGTGGCTTGAGAAAAACCAGAGCAATCCCGCAATCTCAGCCGACTATGTCGTCTGGCAGGACGACTATTGGGGCGACTCGGACATCTACGGCGCCGACATCTCCGATCCCGAAAGCCCCGTCGAATTCCCAATCGCCACAGACGCCTCATCGCAGGAAAATCCCGACATCGACGGCAATATAGTCGTCTGGCAGGACAATCGAAACGGCAACTGGGACATCTTCGCCTACAACCTGACCACTCGCCGCGAGTTCCAGATCACCGGTAACGTCCACGACCAGATCAATCCCGCCGTCAGCGGAAATCTCGTCGTCTGGCAGGACGACCGCAGCGGAAGCTGGAATACATACGCTCTCGTGCTGACCGGCCCCGAAACCGCTCGCTGCCCCACGAACCTGCCGGATGACGTTAACAAAGACTGTAGGATTGACTTTACCGATTTTACTGTAATGGCCTCCCGCTGGCTTGAATGCGGCCTTGAACCGCAGGAAGCCTGCCGGTCGGCGGCGAAATGACCAACAGGCAGACAAACCACAACCAACCTACTTCTCAGATTCAGATTGGAGGTGCAAAATGCTCAGGAATCTAACGAAAATCTTAATAATGGCAGCGGTAAGCCTCGTATCCGTCTTCGTTGTCGGCTGTGAAAGCGGTGGTCAGGCTGGCGCAGGAATCGGCGCCCTCACCGGCGCCGGCATAGGCCAGCTCGCCGGGCGAAGCACCGAGGCCACCCTCATCGGCGCCGCAATTGGCGGTGGCGCCGGATATATGGTCGGCAATGAGGCCGATAAAAAGCAGGCTCGCGCTGAAAGGGCCTATCTTAGCGAGGAAATGAGCTATGTCACCGTCAATATGACCAATAGCAACGGCTCTATCAGCCAGGTGAGGCTCAGAAAATATGGTGTAGGCTACGTTGGCACACGGGGCGAGTACTATGGCCACCTCCCCACCGGCGACGAGCTTAGGCCCATATATGGTTTTTAGCAGCCCTTAGGCCGGCGGCTGCCTTTCGATCCTCAGTCGCCGGCCGCCTCTCTGATCCAGCAGCGCTTTTGGTAACTTGAATGTTGATAAACTGCCCCTTTTGCTGTACAATTCTTGTTACCGGCAGGCAATTGTGTGCCTTTAATAGAAAGGGTGGAGCCTTTGTACTACGCTTGCCGGGGCTTAACTAAGGGCTCGCTACAGAATTGCAGCGTAACTAAGAGGCTTGCTATGGATAAAGGGCTGCGAAAGGCCTTGGAAGGCCTTATGGACCCGGATATCGAGCGACGTCGCAGGGCGATGGAACCTTTTGTCAGGGCCACCTTTGAGATGTTTATCAGGCACCTGTACCGGTATCTCGGAAATGAAGTTGAATGTGAGGACGTCCTTGAAGATGTTTATGCCGATATTTGGGAAAATCCGCAGTCTTTGCGTAACGTCGTCAATGAGGGAATGCTGCTCAAAACCGTGTATTTGTACTATATGCGCAAACGGCTCAGAGAAGTCTATAGGAGAATTAACCGACGCCTGTATCTGTCGCAAAACGACTTGAAAAATCTCATGGCCCCTGAGTCCGGTATCCTCGATATGATGTCGCTCGCCGAGCTTAAGGATGTGCTTAATAAAACGCTGGGTCGCCTGAAGGCCCGCGAGAAACGGGCAATATGCCTTTGGATGGATGGTATGTCGAACAGGGCAATTGCAAATGAGTTGAGAACTACCGTCGGGGCGGTAAAAATGCTTAAATTCAGAACCATTTTGAAACTAAGGAAAATGCTGGACGACTCTTGCCTGCAAAGTTGATCTCGCGTTTCCCGAAAGGAGCAAAAACAATGCCTGACACAAACAGAGAAATCCAGGAATTGCTGGCGGATTACGCCGAGGCCCTCCGAGACGGCTCCATACCCGTTTTTCTAAAGTCGCTCACAAAACAGGAAGGACAAAGGATAGCGTCTTCTCGTGAGTTTTGGGATTCCGCCGAAGTCGCCCGCGCCCTCAACAGTGCCGGCTTTGCCGATAAGGCCGTCACCCCGGACGTAGGGCTGTTCATATCGCGTGTCGATGCCAAGATCGCCTCTCGGATGAAAAAGGCTCGCAGCTCGTCCCGGACCAGACACAACGCGGCGCCAAAGTCCCTGACAAAACCTCAAAGGACTGAGAAAGCCCTATGATTTTGGACTGTTACCAGTGTTCCTCCTGCTATTTTGAGGATAAGGAGCCCTCTACAAGGATAGACCCATCCACAATCTCGCCGCCCCAGCCGAGGATGACCTTCAACGATGTCCTCGTTGTGTTCGTCTGTGTTGAGTTGTATGACGATAGACACGAGCTCGAAAATGCCGTCGAGGAATTTGCCGGCTTGTCCGGCCTGCTTGGCAAAAGGCCCATCGTTTTGTGCCCGAATGTCCACCTCTCCATCGACAGTGCCCCCGAAAGGCAGGCCGTCTATCTCATCGCCGAGCTCGAAAAGATGCTCGTTGAAAAAGGCTACGTCGTGCATCGCCTCTCCTTCGGGTATCACAAGAAGTACGGCATTGAATGCAACGGCAACGTCGGAAGCACCGTCGGCAGAAGGTTTTATGGCTCAGAGCAAAAGCAGTTCCTAAGACTCCTGACCCGCCTCGGAGTCTGTCCCCCGGAATCCCTCCCGAAGGATATGCCCGACTGGGCAAAGCCGCTCACTGAGCGGCTCCTCAAGGTCCTGGCCAGCCGACGACAGACATACGACGTCGCCCGGCAGATGCTGAAAGACCAGCTCGACGCAACGGGCGACAGCGAACTGTGGACTTGCATGCTCTTTGAGGGCGAAAGACAGCCGATAGACGACTACCTCAGCACTCTTTACGAAATAATTGAAGATTATCCAGACGTCAGAATCCACCGTGCAATGAATCTTAGCGTCCCCGGCTTCTCCAACGCTGCAAGGCATCTCTTTCGCAGATACCCTGAGACAATCGAGTCCGGCAGACTGAGAATTTACAACAGCATCGTCTCCGACATAGAGTTTCTGCTCTCAAGGACCGCCGTTCTTCTTGCCTTCCCTCATAAACCCCGAAAAACCGGTTCGCACGCAGGAGAAATCTCGTTCGGGATATACTGCAAGGACAATGATTTTGCAAAGAATCTCATCCAGTGGTACCAAACTTTCCTCGTGGATGCAAGATTCGGATGGATTCGCACCGAGTCCGAACTAAACACCGCTATCAACGAGCTGGAAGAGGAAAGCTTCCAGGACAAAGGTCAGTGACTGCCGAGTACTACCGCACGAGCGGCCTGCTTTGCCGGAAAAGATACTGTCAGGTTAGGATATAAACTGTGAATCCGGTTTTGTCTGCGACTGTTGTTTTTGTTTATCTCGTTGCATTGGTCTTTGTCGCGCTACGCGCGCGGGTGGCCCGCGACTTCGATGAGTTTTCAGTGGCCAGGCGCACGCTGCCTCTGGCCCTGATATTCGGCAGCATTGCCGCCACGTATGTGGGACCGGCTTTTTCCATCGGTTTCGTGGGCAGAGGCTTCCATTCCGGCTTTCTTTTCCTATGTGTGGGTTCGGCTTACGCCGTCCAGAACATTCTTGTCGGTCTGCTGGTCGCCCCACGGCTGCGGGAGCTGAAGGGATGTTTTACCCTGGGCGACGCATTCGGCCAGAAGTACGGCCGGAAGGCCCAGATTATTGCAGGTCTTATCTCGCTCGGTATTTGCACGGGTTTTTCGGCGGTTATGATTAAGGCCGGAGGCGTCGTATTGACCGATACTTTCGGGCTGCCAACCTGGTTATCGGTTTCGCTGATTGCTGTAATTACCGCTTCGTACACCACGTTTGGCGGATTGCGAGCCAGCGTCATAACCGATGCCTTTCACTTTGCCCTGTTTGCGATTCTTCTGCCCGTCACTCTGCTCTGTGCGATGTTCTTCCATTTTAAGGGCGGACCGGCCGCCTTCTCTGCCGAGGCGCCCCTTGCCACGCTTAACGGATTAAGATCGACGCCGGCAATAGAGATTGTCGGTTTGACCGCGGCCTTCCTGCTGGGCGAGACGCTGATACCACCCTACGCCAATCTCGCCCTTGCATCCAGAACAAGCAAGGTATCTAAAAACGGCTTTATCACCGCCGGTATCTTCAGCATCCTTTGGTTCGCCGTTATGACGGCAACCGGGATTATGGCCCGCTGTATTGTCCCGTCGGATACCCCTGAAGACCATGTTTTGCTCGAACTGGTCCGCTCACTGATGCCCATCGGCGGCTATTCTCTTCTACTCGTTGCTTTGGTATCCATTGTCTTATCCAGTCTTGATTCGCTCCTGAACGCCGGCGCCGTCGTATTCACCGAAGACATCGTCAAACCGCTTACTGCGCTCTCCGACCAGACGGCGCTATTAGTCGGCCGCAGGGCAACGATTGTAATCGCGACAGTCGCCGCCGTTTGTGTCCCCGCCGTTCCGAGCATCATAGGCGGTCTGCTCATTTGCTACACGGTCTGGGCCTCGGCGATTCTCCCTGCCGCCATAATCGGTCTATGGCTCAAAAATCCCCGGCCGCTCGCCGGGGTATTGTCTATGGGTGTTGGAACGTTAGTGGCCATTATTGCCATCGCAATTGTATCTACCCCCGACTTTGAGACTAAAACCCGCGTCACCATTATCCCCGCTCTCGGGGCGGCTTTAGCAGCATACCTTATTGGACACCGTTTCGGAAAAATCAAGACCGGAGCATAAAAATGCAATCAATTATTCTGATTCTTGTTTTAATGGCGGCGCTGCTGGTTATTGCCAGCGGTGTATGGGTTGCAACCGCCCTGCTTCGCGCAATCGCCCGGCCCAGAACCGACCCCGGTTCAAATTCTCGGACAGAGCACCGAACGGATGGGAGGCAACAGCCTGACGATTCTCCCCACCCGCGTAATCTTCACGAGTGACAACAGGGCCAACAAGACCAGCTGCAACTTTCCCTTCTCCGGCTTCAAAGGCAACCTCTTCGAAGGTGGAATCCGCGTTCCCTGCATCGCCAGATGGGCAGGAGTCCTCCGCCGTGGTGCGACTTCGGCGCAGCCGTGCATTACAATGGACTTCTCCCGCTCAATCATCGCAGCCGCTCAGGCCGCCACGCCCTCCGACCGTCCGTTCGATCGTATCGACATCGTGCGAGTGGTGAAGGAGAATCAGACCCTTCAAGAACGCACCCTATTCTGGCGCGCCCGAAGAGACCGATGGACCAGAAAGGCCGTTCGTCACGGCTCCTTGAAGTACATCCATTTGCAGAACGATGCCGCCGTAACCGAATCCCTATTCAACCTCGACGCCCACCCCGCTGAGAAAAACAACATTCTCACTGTGCGAATAGAAAACCTCCACACCCTAAGACGTCTCATCACGGAATGGGAACACAAGGTGCAACATAAACGCTAACAACGGCTTGTGCTTCTGCCATAACCACAGGCTGTGAAGAACGCACTCGTTTCCCCAGATGCTGCTGTTGTAGAAGTCGATGCGGGCCTTCTCGAAACATTAGACAGTTGTGCCTTCCACACGGCG
>CAYGZM010000026.1:4056-35018 GCA_964354365.1 uncultured Pirellulales bacterium | reverse complement strand
CCAATTTTTTGGCTGCAATGCGGCCATCCACATCTGCTTTTACCTTGCTGAAGTACGCTGTGTGCGAAACCGTGCTCGGTCCGGGCGTGTAGTCAAGTATCGCATACACGTTCTGGGTGGTGCCAACAACCAACTTCGTAGCCTTAAAGTTAACATCGCCGTCCGCAGGGACAGGGTAAAGGGCGCTGCCCTGCTGAGGGCGCAGCACAGTCACGTTGTCGAACGTTGCTGTGACGACCTGGGCGCGGTCGTGCGCGGTAAGGGCCAGGCCGATATAGGCGTTCATCGCCATATCGAAGGTCTGGCTGCTCACCTGGGTCCATGCACTTCCATCCGGCGACGTGAAGCCGCTGAAGGTATTTCCCTGACGAACGACCCTGACCCACCAGGGCAGGCCGGCATAACCGGCAGGAACGCTGCTCGCATCATGGTTCCTGGTATCCGAGACCCACTGAAATGACTGGGCGTGCGCCCAAGCACCCCCAGTATTTTCCGGGTTGGTCATGGCCATAAAGGCGTGCCTCGACGTGTCGGTAAGCGTCTCGCGGATCATCACGCCGGCTTTGCGCCATTCGTTGGTCCCACCGGTCACACTGACGACGCGCGCGACGATTTCACCATCGCCCCTGAGGGGCAGGTAGGCGTAATGGAACTCGTCATCCGCGTTCCAGATGTCGTCGCCCGATGCTGTAAGTGTGAATACACCGGCAGCCTCGTTCGAAGTGCCTGCAGGCGACATTGCAGGGTTGGCAATATCCTGGCCGGCCCAGCCGGGCGGCAACGCTGCGGTTGCGCTGCCAACCAGCCCCAGCACCAAGACAATAAAAACAAGGTAAATAAACTTTTTACACATAACAGTTCTCCTTACGAATCCAAGGTTAGAACTTAAATGCCTTGGCCACACACCAAAACATATTACTGTTTTTCGACAGGCGCAGAGGTCCACTTGATATTTAATCGCTGCCTGGCGAACACAACACTTGAAAAACACACACGACCGATAATAATCACGTTCTCGACAGAGTTAATTCTCGCCTGCCGAGCACAGTTTTTTGGCCCCGACGTAACCTCCTTCCTTTAACCGGCCCAGACTAACCAGTCAAATGAGCTGTAAAGACCCTTCAACCGAAATGCGGAGCGCGCATTGCAACTCCGCAACGCTGAAAATAACTTCCATTCTGGAGAAGTTTCACGCAACACCACAGGAATTTCACCTAAGGCAACTAATATCCACAGATTTCACCTAGCCTATTTATACCAAATTTACCAAGCTGCCAGCAAGAAAAATTTTGGAAAACTCGAAAAAAGCAGCAGTATTTTTTGGTTCGTCACAACAATTTGCGCAAAACCTTGGACTGCAGAAGGCGTTATTTCGCATTTTGGGCTACCGGCAGGCCGCCAAGGGCGCCCTACAAGGACAAAGCAGGGGCCCGGAAAGACCAAGCCGTTCGTGCTGTATAGCTGCCGGACTCGGTCCTCGGGTTGCACGCCTGCAGAACTCTATCCTGCTGTCCGGTAAGGAGTTATACCAATTTCTTTTTCATAAAACGCAACACGTTATAAGGACAATCTGGTATATTGCGAGATCGTATCACCGTGCAGCATACCGGACCTGGTCATTGCCAAGGGACGGGGCAATTATGAGACTTTGAGCGAGGTTGATAAGGATATGTTCTTCATGCTTCAGGCGAAGTGTAAGGTTCTTGCCGAACATCCTGGCCGCGAAATCGGTAGTCTGGTATTGATACGCACATCAGGGCAATAAGTCTTGAAAAAGGAGATTGAGTAATGCCGATATTCGAATACAAATGCGCCGACTGCGGGCACACAATGGAGTTTTTGGAGAAAAGGGCCGGCGTCCATAAGCATAAGTGCGAGCGATGCAATAGCTCAAAGCTGGAGAAGCTGTTGTCGGGCTTCTCCGTCGGACGCAGCGCACCGCCGCCGATGTGCGGCGAGTGCCCCGGCGGCCCATGCCCGGCCAGCACCGGCCCGTGCCCCTGTGGGCCATCTTAGAATCAGGAATAGCGCATAGAACTCGCAATGATGGACGCTGGATAACGCACCTACGGAGTCCACAGCCAGTTCTTGATGAATATCTCAAGATCGGGGTAGCCGACAGCATCGGACAAATCAAAATTCGCGGGCAGCTCCGCGCCGCTCTGAAGCCAATAATCGGCGAAGTATGCGAAATCAACTATGGTTACCCCATCGTCATCGTTCAGGTCGCAAATGTTACGCGCCGCATAGTCTTGATTGCTGACGATGTTCGTAACATTGGCGTAGCTTAATGCGTCAGGATCGAAGGTCAATGAGAACTCGGCACTACCGGGCGTGACCGTGCCGGACCATCCTTGGGGAACCACCACTTCGTAGTACCCGGTCGCATCTGTTAGACTTGAGCCTCCGCCGTTGGCAGCGGAAAGCAGCACTCCGTCAAGTCCCGCTGCCCGGGGCGTTCGTACAAAACCGGTGATCTTTGGCGGCACCGACCTACTGCCCAGAGAAATATCGTCCCAGTCGATTACGCCGCGTCCGAGGGCTGCGACCTTCGTGCTGCTCGGCGATAGAGAAAAAGTGACCGATGGCGGCGCGGCGTCCGCGCGCATCCGTATGACCGCGACTCGCGCCCATTGGGGGGCAACGCCAACGCCGGGCGACAATTGGGAGCCGCCCAGCTCGTCGATTACTCCCAAAGCAACGGACCCGCTTGGAAACAGCGTAAAGAGGCTTCCATGAGAGATGTTCGTGACACTGGCGGCTGCGGCGGGGAAATGCAAATCCACGTATGCCGAAGTAATGCCGGTGCTAATGTCACCCACATCGCTCACCCACACTTCAACGTAGTAAGTTTGTCCTTGAGCGATTGAACCGATCGAAGCGGGCAACAGAGTGGTTGTGCCAGACGCTGAAGGAGCATTGAGAACGACAAGCTCAAACGCCACATCCACATCAGCCGGTCCGCTGCTCGTGGTTGCCATTGGGCGAAGCGATGTCAATGTGAACCCCTGCGGTGTCATTCCGTGCATCGAGGCCGCTTCTCCGCAGCTTCCGCCGCCGGGACACGGAGGGTAAAGTATAGTTGGGTCAGCCGGGCTTTTCATCCAGCCGGTGGCAAACCAGCTAAGATCGCCCACGCCCACAAAGCAATCGCAATCAAAGTCGTGTGCGTTCTGAGCAGGCGGCACGCTGCGCTGCCAGGATGGCACAAAAAGGCTCAGGTCGCCGACCCCGATTATCGAATCGCCGTCCAGGTTGTACGACCGTGCCGGCGGCAAGATTTGCAGGTCAACCGAACCAAGACCCATGAACGCCCAGGGAACCAGCCCCTCCCCGTATGCCGCCACACCGCCGGTGCTCGGAAGAAGGGATATTGAGCAGGTGTTCATATCGACATCGGCACCCATTTCTATCCAGCCCACCCTGACCCATTCCGGCTCGATGCCTCCGCCGTGTGGAATCGCCGAGCCGCCGAACTCATCAACGCCGCCAGGCTGAATATCCCCGCCGGTGAACATCGTGAAGATCGTGCCATGCTCAACTGCGGAGGCGCTTGTCTGGCCGCAGAATGATACATCTACATATACACCTGTAAGACCGGTTTTCGTCGCACCGGTATCGCTCGCCCATATCTCCAGATAATACTTGCTGCCCCGCACCACGGCCTCAATCGAATCCGGTAGTGCCGTGCGGACCTCGGTCGTCGAGGCCGGGTCAATCAGTACTGCAACGGGGACTATCCTGACGTCTGTGTACGGCCACAGCCATATCGAGGGAATAATCCTCTTCGGCGTGGAGGCGCTTGACCATCGCAGATATGCAGCAGCGCCGCCGGCGTTTTCGTACTGTTCCATTACAATGTCATACTTCTGCCCGGCGACGAGTGGGATAGGCGCGCTAACATACTCGGGCGCTGCACCATCCACCCACTGGTTGATGACTAATTGGCCATCAATCCACAGACGTTCACCATCGTCGGCACTTGTGTAGAAGATGTAATCCTCGGAGAACGGTGCCTCAACCTGGCCCTGCCATCTGGACGAGAAGTCATCGACATTGACCAACGGATCCGGTGAGCCGGTGCCCCAGCCGAAGTTGATTTGGGGGTCTGTACGGCTCAATACGAAGGTCTCGAAGCCTGCCGGGGAAGCCCCGCCGGTGTGATGATAGTAGGAGCCTAACAGGCCCCCGGCGCCGCTGGCAACCCTGAACGCCCAGACCGGACCTTCCCACTTCTTGTCGGGGTGAGCGTTGTTGACCTCAGTGATCTTCCAGTAGTAAACCTTCGCTGCCTCAAGCGCAGGGGAGGGAACGTAATCCGTGTCGCCAAGCGGCTGGTTGCCTTCAAACGTGCCGCCGGTGCCGGCTTTTACATTGGCGTAACTGGTGCCGAAATAGACATCGTGCGAAGCTGCGTGCCGTCCCGCCACCCAGTCGAGGGTGGGCGTCGTTGACACACCTGTGGCCCCATTGGCGGGGATCGGGTCGTAGGCCCGATACTGAACGACGTATGGCATCAGGACATCACCGGGAATAACCGTGATGGCTGAGATGCCGGGACCTGTCCAGCCGACCGCGCAGTTGTCGCCGCCGTTGCCTTCCTTCCACAGGGCGCTGATGTAGTACTTGTTACCGCCCACCAATGAAATGGGGGCAGACATCTCGGCGCCGGTTTGCCACGATCGAGGCCCCGTCCAACTGTTCTCGTAAGCAATAAGCTGTGCGTTGGCCGGGTTCTCGCCGGCGCTCAACCATAGCTCGCCGTTGTCGTCGGTGGCAATGTAGAACGTATAGTCGCCCGATACCGGCGCACAGAGCCACCCGTGAATCCGCCCTCCATAGTTGTCCAAGCCCGGCTCCGTATCAAATTGCGTTATCAGGACGCTTGTAGTCGGATTGTAGGGGAAGTCGGGCCAGTTGTAAAGATCAGAAAGAACCTGACTGCCGTCAGGTGTCACGCCCTCCCATATCTCACGCAGGATAGAGCCGGTCTCATCGTCGCACTCGTCGGGGATACCGTTACCATTGCAGTCAAGACTTGTACCATTGGCGATATCGCATTCGTCTGGAATGCCGTTGCCGTTACAGTCGATTTCGCACTCATCCGGTATGCCGTTGCGATTGCAGTCCTGGGTGGTGCCATTTGCTATGTCGCACTCATCGGGGATACCATTGCGATTACAGTCCAGGCTGGTGCCGTTGGCTATGTCGCACTCGTCGGGGATACCGTTACCATTGCAGTCAAGACTTGTGGCATTGGCGATGTCGCATTCGTCTGGAATGCCGTTGCCATTGCAATCGATTTCGCATTCATCTGGAATGCCGTTGCGATTGCAGTCAAGGCTCGTACCATTGGCGATATCGCACTCGTCTGGAATGCCGTTCCCATTGCAGTCACGGCTTGTGCCTGTAGCAATGTCAATCTCGTCGGGGATTGCGTTGCCGTTACAGTCGAAGGACGTAGTGAACCGCCAGAGGCGACCTGTCCAGGGGCTGTCCGGGTCAGCATCGTTAACCTCGTCGATCCGCCAGTAGTAAGTGGTATCTAACTCGAGTGGTCCCGGCCCATAGGTCTCATCTCCCAAAGGCTTTGTGGCAACAAGTTCCATCGCATTGGGATCGGTGCCGAACCAAACCTTATGCGAAGCCGCATTATCTCCCGGCGTCCAGGTAAGCGCAACTGTCTTCGGCACCATTGTTGTATTATTCCTTGGGCTTGGGTTTTGAGCCCACGGTCTCACGTATGGCATCAGGACACTACCGGGAATAACCGTGATGGTTGAGATGCCGGGACCTGTCCAGCCCACCGCGCAGTTGTCGCCGAGGCCGTCTTCCTTCCACAGCGCGCTGATGTAATACTTATTACCGCCCACCAATGGAATGGGGGCAGACGTCTCAGCGCCGGTTTGCCACGCTCGAGGGGGCGTCCAATCGTTCTCGTAAGCAATAAGCTGTGCGTTGGCTGGGTTCTCGTCGGTGCTCAACCATAGCTCGCCGTTGTCGTCGCTGGCAATGTAGAACGTATAGTCACCCGATACTGGCGCATAGACCCAGCCGTGAATCTGGCCTCCATAGTTGTCCAAGCCCGGCTCCGTGTCAAATGCCGGTATCAGAACGCTTGTAGTGGGATTTGCGGGGAAGTCGGGCCAGTTGTACAGCAAAGATAGGTCCGTACCTTGAGGGGTGATGTTCTCCCATATCTCGCGCAGGATAGAGCCCATCCCCGGCAGGGTAGTCGTGAAGCTCCAAACCATACCGTCAACTATCATCTTGCCATGCGGAGGGGTCTCTTGTTGCAGTTGCGTATCGATCCGCCAGAAGATCTGTGTCTTGTATGGAAGCCCGGCAACAGTGTAGGTCGTGGGCGTCGGCGCGCCCGCCTTACCCTGCACAACCGCATCGGGAGCCGTGTTCGGCTCTGCCGCCACAGCGGCCTGGTCTGTGCCCCAGAACACGCCATAGCTTACAATGTAACCCGTCGTCGGTTCGGGGCCATTCAGGGTCCAGGTAAGAGTCACATCCGGGGGCATAACAAATTCAGCCCCATCTTCCGGGCCGGGATTAATCGCCTGTTTAACGTACCCGGTAAGAATTGGACTGATTCGCCCGGTCACAACGAAGCTCCAGGTTTTGCCCGGCCACGTAGTGGTGCCGTCGAACTCATCGACACACCAATAGTAAGTGGCGCCTGTACTAAGAGCCGTCCTGGCAAAAGCAGGAATCGCAGGATCATTATACCCGACAACATACTCCCGGTTGTTTAAGAGAGGCCAGGCCGTCGGGGTGCCTAAGCTGTTGGCTGGATTGCGGGAATCCACATCTGCTTTTACCTTGCTGAAGTACGCTGTGTGCGAAATCGCGCCATTTCCGGGCGTGTAGTCAAGTATCGCATACACGTTCGTGCCGATTCTCGTAGGCTTGTAATTCAGGTCGCCGTCCGCAGGGTTCGGCTGGCAAGCGCTTTTCACGAAGAACTGGATTTCGGCAATCTGCATGGAGTTGGCCGCGACCGCATTCTTCACGGTCGGGAAAAGCATCTTGTACGATCTGTAGGATTTACTGTTGGTGACCGCAACCAACGGTCCGAGCACCTCACGCGCGGCCGGAAGGCTCACAGAACCCGAATCGATCAGCGTCCAGCTCTCCGCATTGCCCGCACTGTGGTTGGTGCTCAATATCGGCTCGTTTGTCCCGTAAAGCGCCCAGGTCGCCGGGTCACGCTCCTCTGCGTCATTGGCCGTGGTGATCTCGAAGCTGCCCACGACGGATGAGCCGAACGCCGGCGTCACAATAAAACCAGAGTTCTCTTTGCCGAAGTTAAGGTACTTCGTCCCAATCGTGCCGTCAATGGCATTGACGACCTGTTCGGCATCCGGAGCGCTGCTTGCCGAGTCGGCGTCAATGGCGATAATAAAATCGCCGGGCGCAAGAATGGCGTCGCCAAGGGTCGGGACGCTCATCAGCGCCAACACAAAAGGAACCAAATAAACCAATTTTTTACACATGGTAATCCTCCTTCAAGAATCATCGCATCACTGGGTCTCACCTCGGTCAATTCTCGCAAAACCATAGAGACTCCACAGAGTAGCTCAGAGAATCCATTTCCGGCCTATATTATACTGCAAAGCGGATGTCTCGTCAAACAGAATCTGAGGGGAATCTCCGCTACAGGTATGGTATCGCCAGATTCACTGCGGATTTCCTGCTATGTTTTCTTATCCAGGTCAAATCCTGCTTCCTTTTTCTCTGATACATCTGACCTGATTTTTCTCGTCATTTTCTATCCTTTCGCAGAATCACAGCCTCAGGTGAATCTGTTTCCTCTCCAAATACCTGAGCATAAACCACGTTATCCAGAAGAACACCAAAAATCCTGCACCTACATACCACAGCGGTGCATCTTTTGGAACAAATTCAGATACTGCATCTTCCACGCTGCCGTGAATAACGTATCCTGCAAGCGCATTTTGACCCAGCGTCCTGAATATCCCAATCTCTATCCCTTTGATGTCACTAAGAATTATACATATCACATATACCGCCAGCGAAAATCCCGCTGCAAAAACCAGGTACGAAATACTCCCTGTCTGCTGACTCATCGTCCATACGTCTATAGGTCTGCCTGGCGGCAGAAACGGCGGCTCCATTAGATATCCTGATATCGAGCTGATACCCATCGCAAGGCTGTGCTTTATCGCCGTCAAACACGAAATACCATAACCTCCCGTCATTAGCACAACGGACCATACCCCAAGCCGTTTAATCGATCCCTTGGGGCCCCTCGCCAGGAATACATCATACGCAAGAGAGCCAACCAGCGTCGGTATCGTCCAGGTCATAAAACCAAGCTGCCCCCCATCGATCACATTTGTCGCCCTCGCCCATTCAAAATAGAACATCTGCGACAGTATTAAATGCGCCGCTCCTGATATGCACAAAAACAATATACGAACCGACGGTCTCGCGCCTATCACCGGCAATATCCATATACACGTCAACCCGATGTGCACAAGCGCCTGAAAAATACTCCTCCTAAATGCCGTCGAAAGAAATCCATTTATTCCAAGCTCGCTGAGCTGCTTCCAGCTCAGCCCCCCTCCGTCAAGATGATATATCACAAAACCCACAAGAATAAGGCCAAGCGACCGCATTATTGCCTTTTTGCTTGCTTTCCATCTCCCCAACCTTTCCACGTTCCTCAAAAATGTCAGCCGAAAGGCAAATCCTACCGCAAAAAAGAACTGCGGCATTATCGTATCCGCATAGCTGCAATATATTTTGTGGTGCTTGAATATGGCAGGCACCAATAAATAGCCGCCAACAAAATTCAGGAAAAACATGCCGGCTACCGTATAACCCCGAAATTGGTCAAGCGACGCTATTCTTGAACTTCCTGTCTCTGTGCCCATATATCCTCATCAACTGAAGAGAAGAAGCGTCAAATATCTTCAGGGTCGAATTTCCGCCTGGCGGCCGGCGTTTTGAGACTGCCCGCATTGTCCGGCTCGGGCCGTTCGAGCGTCTTGTCGGGGGGGGTTCTGTTCGGCCTTATCCAACAGCCATCGCACATTTTTTTGCGCGGGCTGACGGCGGCTGCCGGGAGAGGCTACGGCATTGACTCGATTGCACCACCAGCATAGGTACGGCCCCTGGCCCTGCTCAATCTTCCTGCCGAAGCCGATATCCTGAGCAAGACTGCTCTGAGCAATAGGCGTTACGGAGACCATAAGCGCGACAAAGCTCCATACGAGCACCCCTGCCAGAAAGCCGAGGATACCGGCCCCAACAAGGTCGAGAACCTTTGGAAACGCGACTTTGAACTGGCCCGTGAGAAATATGTAGGATATTCCGTGCAGCACGAGGAAGACGGCCGCCGCCACAGCGGCCAATGTCAGGGCGTTGCCATACGCGGTGTCACCGGCGGCGGGGATTTTGCTCACAATCACAGGCGTCAGAAAGACGGCGGTATAGACCGCGACTACGACATTGAACAGCATCGCCCAGGTCTCGTAGAAGCCCATTCTCACCGCCAGCCAGACGAAGAGTCCGCCGACCGCTATGCCCGTCCAGAATACCATAACGTTTATCCTGTCACCCTCTTGAGCTCTTCGAGGCTCGTCAATCCCAACGCCACCTTTTTGATCCCTTCTTTTCTGAGATTTGTTCTATCCTTCTTCTTGCCCTGCGTTCTCAATTCGGAGATCAGGGCTTTGTTCTCAGCGATATCGGCCCTCAGCTCGTCGGTCACGACGAGCGGGTCGCAGATGGCCATCCGTCCATAGTAGCCGGTTCCGTCGCAGCGTTTGCAGCCGTTTGGCTCGAAGATGTGCTCGTAGTCTATGCGTTTTTCTTTGAATTCCTGGATGAGGCCCGGGCTGAGCTCGGCCTTCTTCTTGCAGTGCTCGCAAAGCCGGCGCAGAAGCCTCTGCGAGACCAGAAGGCTCAATCCCGACGATAGCAGAAGGGGCGAGACGCCCAAATCCAGCAGCCTGATCAAGGCGGTGGCGTTGCTGTCGCAGTGCACCGTCGCGAGGACAAGATGGCCGGTCTGCGACGCTCGAAGCGCGATCTCCGCTGTCTCCTCGTCGCGTATTTCGCCCACGCATATCACGTCCGGGTCCTGCCTGAGGATATTTCGCAGGGTGTTTGCAAAGGTGATGTCGGCCTTAGGGTTGATTTCAATCTGGCTGGTCTGGGGCAGAACGGCCTCGATGGGGTCTTCGACGGTGATGACGTTACGCGTGAAGCGGTCTATCTCGTTGAGCATTGCGTACATAGTTGTAGTCTTGCCGCTGCCGGTGGGTCCGCACATCAGCACCATACCGGATGGTTTCTCGATTGCGCTGCGGATGATTGAGTACTGCTTCTTCGAGAGTCCCATATCGGCAAGGGTGAGTATGCCTGCATCGCGGTTCAGCACCCTTATCGAGAGCTTCTCGCCGTTGACGACGCCAGCGCTTGCGACCCTGAATGATGCGGTGATTTTGCCTTTTTTGGCTATGAACGAGCCGTCCTGTGGCCTTCTTCTCTCGGCGATGTCCATGCTCGATACGGCCTTGATACTGTTGACCACCGCCCTGCTGGTCTCGGCGTTGAGGGTCCGGAGCGTTCCGAGGACTCCATCGACACGGAGTCTAACGGTGTATGCGGACTCGTCTTTGGGGTCGATAAGGATGTCACTGGCCCGCCGCTCAAGGGCCTGGTCAACGAGCCATGCAGTCAAGTCGAGGATGCGGCTGTCCCTCTGTTTCTTGTCACCGTGGCCGTATATCTGGTCGATAGTCCTGCCCGAGGAGTCAAGGAGCTTCACGTTCACGTCGCCCCGGCGACGGGTAACGCTGGCGGAACGCAGATTGGCCAAGGTGGTTTCTGCGTGCTGCCTCATTGTTTTGAAGACGCCGTCGCCGCTTAACGAGGACTTTTTCGCGGCGTCAATTATCAGCAGGGCAAGCAGCAGGGACGGGCCGGTAAGAAGCGTCGCCATTGCGGCTATTGATTTACGGTTCTTGGGCACTAACGGGCTGAGGCGGACGACCTGAACAAGATACAGGCATAAATAGACCCACAGCACAAGGCCGACGAGCCTGACCGGACTAAAAGGCAGCGCCGCGACAACCTCGCCGGCAAAAGCAATCACAGTTGTACCCGCAATCTGCATATCGTCCCACACCAAATCCGCAAGACAATCCAGCCTTCACAAATCGCTTGGACATAGTATATCTTATTTTACAAGGTACGCCAACGGGATTTTCCCAAAACACAAGGTGATCTTGGAACCCGCATTTTTAGGCCTTGTAAGGGCGTTTCTCGCCCAATACGTCGGTCGCTAATCCCACGCAAAATGTGCGCAGAGATTTCGCGCAAAATCCGCGCGATTGAGTAAGAAAGTCGGATAAAAGCGCTATGCAAAGCCCCGCGGATATGGTATAATACCATCGGCTTGTCGAGATACGGCCGGATTTGGAGATTAAACGTGCTGATGCATAGAGGGCTGCCTCAGGCGAGGACGTTTACGGCAAAAGCAGCTTGCTGCTCGGCTTGCTTTCTGCTCACTTTCTTGCCGGCAATCGCATCTGGAGGCTCCTACAGCGGCGGCTCCGGCACTGAGGCCGAACCATTTCGGATTAGCAGCGTTTCCGACTGGCAGGAGTTGATGGCGACCCCGGCAGACTGGGCCAGCCATTTTCTCCTGACGGGTGATATAGACCTCAACGACGTACCAACTACCCCTGTCGGGAACGGTGCCAACAACTTCACCGGCGTCTTTGACGGCAATGATTATGTCATCCGCAACGCGGATGTGAATATGCCCGGCAGTGGCAATGTCGGGCTGTTCGGTCATCTTGGAACGGGCGGGCAAATCAGAAATCTGGGCGTGGAGGATGTCTCGACTCGCGGCGGGAGTTCTGTCGGTGGGCTGGTGGGGTCCAACTATACCGGCATTGTCAGCAACTGCTATTCGACCGGCTCGGTCAGCGGAACGGGGGCTTATGTCGGCGGACTGGTGGGAAGGAACTCCTACGGCACTATCAGCAACTGCTATTCGAGGGGGTCCGTGAGCGGTGCGGATTGTGTCGGCGGCCTGGTGGGCGCCGGCGACTCTTGCACTGTCAGCAACTGCCATTCGACAGGGATGATCAGTGGCACCTATGATGTCGGCGGCCTGGTGGGAATGAACTATTGGCATTGCACTATCACGAACTGCTATTCGAGCGGTTCGGTTACCGGAACTGGTTTTGTCGGCGGCCTGGTTGGAGTGAACTTTGGGTATGGCACAATCACGAACTGCTATTCGACCGCCTCTGTCGTCGGAGATTCGATTGTTGGCGGGCTGCTGGGCGAGGATTATTATAATACGATAACGAACGACTGCTATTCGACCGGGAGCGTTCATGGAAATGATCGTGTCGGGGGGCTGGTGGGAGAGAACTATGATCAAACGCTGATAACTGACTGCTATTCGACCGGTCCGGTTGTCGGCACTTCTTGTGTCGGCGGCCTGGTGGGCACCGGGGAGACTATCAGCAACTGCTATTCGAGCGGCTCGGTCGTTGGCACGGATTATGTCGGCGGTCTGGCGGGACGGAACCATGGGACGCTCACCAACTGCTATTCGAGCGGTTCGGTCGTGGGCACGGATTATGTCGGGGGACTGGTGGGATATGGCTCCGGCGCTATCAGTGACTGCAATTCGAAGGGCACGGTCAGCGGGACGAGTATTGTCGGCGGGCTGGTGGGAGAAACCTATAACGGCGATATGAGCAACTGCTATTCGACCGGCTCTGTCAGGGGTACAGATTGGGATGTCGGCGGTCTGGTGGGACGGAACTATGGGACCCTGACCAACTGCTATTCGATCGGTTCGGTCGTGGGCACGGATTATGTCGGGGGACTGGTGGGATATGGCTACGGCGCTATCAGCAAGTGCCATTCGACCGGCCCTGTCACCGGGCAGGATGCTGTCGGTGGGCTGGTGGGATATAACTACTACGGCACTGTCAGCAACTGCTATTCCAAAGGGTTGGTCAGCGGCAATCAGGCTGTCGGTGGCCTGATGGGCCGTAGTGGCGGCCGCTTCGGCGAAACTATCAGCAACTGCTATTCGACAGGGGTGGTCAGCGGAACGGGGTCGTCTATCGGGGGCTTGGTCGGAACTGACGAGCGAGGCGATATTGCTGATTCTTTCTGGGACACTGAGACTTCGCAACAATCCTCGAGTGCGGGCGGAACGCCGAAAACGACAGCGGAAATGAAGACTGAAAGCACCTTCACATCGGCCGGGTGGGACTTTATTGAAGTCTGGGATATTGGGGAGAATCAGACGTATCCGTTCCTTAGAACATACGCGCCCGGGGATATAAACCACGATGGCGTGGTTGATTTTCGTGACATAGCTCATCTTGCCGAATCCTGGCTGCGCGGGGTGGAATGAACATCGCGTCGTAAAGCGTTGTCGAATTTATGGCGAGGGATTAGCCCTACAAGGCGGCTTAGGGCGCAGTACCTGCTGAAACATGCGTTTATCGCCTTTGGGCTGCCAGCAGGGAAGAGGCCAGCCTCGATTGACCACAGGGAGCGTTCTGCTGGTAGCCTGTAAAGCGCGAAACGCAAGTTGAATTCGGCCTCATCGCAATGACGGGGTGAGCGGCAGAGATTGGTTTTCACGGGCTGGAAGCCCGTGCGACCACGGCCAGGATGGCCGTGCCACGAGAAGCCCGTGCCACGTGCAGACGGTCGGGAAGGTGTGTCCTTAGAGGCTGTAACAAAAGCTGACTTCAAAATGAGGCGCCGCTTCGCTGGGGTATTTGAATAGATTCCTCGACTGCGCTCGGAATGACAAAGGCTACGCTCGGAATGACACAGGCTGCGCTCGGAATGACAAAGGGTGCGCTCGGAATGACAAGGGCTGTGCTGGGAATGACAAAGGCTGCGCTCGGAGTAACGAATTGGGTATTGTTAGAGTGTCTTAGAGTTTCTCGAGCTCGGCCAGAAAATCGTCATCGTCAGACTTTTCGTCGAGGCCGAGCTCTTCGAGATCGGGCAGGTCGTCATCATCGTCGTCGGCTAACAGGACAGGCTCTTCCGGGGCCGCTTTGGGTTGTCCTTCCTTTGGGGGGCCGGCCTTTTCGGGCTTGCCGTCAATCTGAAGCTGAAAGACCAGAGGCCCCACTTGAACGTAGTCGCCGGCCTTGACGGGGGTCTCGCCGTCTATACGTCCGCCGTTTAGATAAGTGCCGTTGTGCGAGCCGAGATCGCGGATTTTTACCGTGTCGCCGTTGAGGTTAAGCTGGCAATGCCTCCTGGATACGCGCATGAGCGGGACATGCAAATCGCAATCGTGCCGCCTGCCGATTACGGTAACGTTGCTCGGCAGGGAGAAGCTCTTTTGCGATCCGTCTTTCTTGAATAGAACCAGATTCACATCCATCTAACCTTCCTCTTGACAAGTTGAATCTCGTCACACGCATCTATTATACCGAAAGAGGCCCTCGAAGGCAACCAATAAATCCGATGATAAAAATATTGACAGGATTGGCCGGTTTGCTTAAGGTCACGTAAGCTTGCGCTAACCGGCAGTTTATGAGACTTTGGTTCAGAGAATTTGGTATCGTCCCAAGATTTGTGGGGAAAAGACTATCGGGTAAGAAAGCGTTTATCGCATTAGGGCTGCCAGCAGGTAATAAAACGGCTCCGAGAATCTCGCAGAGCCGTTGTGCTGGTAGCGGATAAAGCGATAAACGCTATTGGCTGTTCCGGAAGTGAACAAGCAGATTGCCCCAACCTTTGGGACGTTAATAAGAAATTGGGTGCCGGTCGGCGTTACTTATTGGCTTATCGGTCGGTCGTTTTTGGCGTCAAGTTCCGCAAAGAGCGGCTTGACAAAGCCGGGCGGGCCGATATAGTCGTAGCGAAGCACTGAAGATTGGAATAACGGTAAGATATATGGCAGAAGTAACACTGCCCGATGGCAGCAGACTGGAGATTGCCGACGGCTCGACGGCAAGGCAATTGGCCGAGCGGATAGGGCCGGGGCTTGCCAGGGCGGCCGTTGCTGCAAAGATAAATGGGCGGCTGTCGGATTTGTCCACGCCTATTACCGGCCGGGCGACCGTCCAGATTATCACCACAAAAGACGACGAAGGCCTCAAAGTGATGCGGCATAGCTGCGCGCACGTGATGGCCGAGGCCATAAGCCGAATCTGGCCCGGCGCCAAGCTGGTCTATGGCCCGACTGTGGAGGACGGATTCTACTATGATATTGACCTTGACGAGCCGATTCGCCCGACCGATTTCGAGCGAATCGAGCAGAAAATGCGGGAGATAGTCGAGGCCGACCGTCCGTTTGTTCGCAAAGAGACTGGCAGGGCTGAGGCCCTGGGGAAATTGGCCGGCGATAAGTACAAAACGGACAACATACACCACGCAGACAGCGACATCATCAGTTTCTACTCGCATGGCAACGGCTTCGAGGATTTGTGCCGGGGGCCACACGCACCCAGCACAGGCAAAGTAGGCAGCTTCAAGATTATGTCGGTGGCGGGCGCTTACTGGCACGGCGACCCGACGCAGAAAATGCTCCAGCGGGTATATGGCACGGCCTGGCCCAGCAAAAAGGAGCTCGATGACTATCTGTACAGATTAGAGGAGGCGAAAAGGCGCGACCACCGCGTTTTGGGCAGACAACTGGACCTGTTCAGTTTCAACGATGCCGGGCCCGGTTTTGCCTTCATGCACCCCAACGGAATGATTATCTGGAACGCCATAGTGGACTTCTGGCGGGCCGTGCACGACAGGTATGGCTACCGGGAAATCAAGACCCCTATCATTCTCAACGAAGAGCTCTGGCACAGAAGCGGCCACTGGGACAATTACAAAGAGAATATGTACTTTACGAGCTTCGATGAGACGGGCTATGCGATAAAGCCGATGAATTGCCCCGGCGGGTGCTTAGTCTATAAGACCGCCAAGCACTCTTACCGCGAATTCCCGATGCGCGTTGCCGAGCTGGGCCTGGTGCACCGGCACGAGGCCAGCGGCGTGATGCACGGGCTGTTCAGGGTAAGGCAGTTCACGCAGGACGATGCCCACATCTTTTGTGCGCCCGAGCAGATAGAGGCGGAGATAATAGGCGTTATCGAGCTTACCTTTGAGCTGTATCAGGCCTTCGGATTCGAGGACTTCCACGTTGAGCTTTCGACCAAGCCGGAGAAACACATCGGCTCGGACGAGATTTGGGAGGTCGCCACGAATGCCCTCAAGGACGCCCTCAAGCACAAACAGATAGAATACAAAATCAACGAGGGCGACGGGGCCTTTTACGGACCCAAAATAGACTTCCACATCAGAGACTGCCTGAAAAGGTCGTGGCAGCTCGGCACAATCCAACTGGATTTCTCTATGCCCGAGCGCTTCGGGCTGGTTTATACCGATAAGGACAACAGGGAGAAGACCCCCGTTATGATTCACAGAGCCGTTTTAGGCTCATTTGAGCGCTTCATAGGCATTCTCATAGAGCACTACGGCGGAAATTTCCCGCTGTGGCTTTCCCCGGAGCAGGCAAGAATCCTGCCGATAAGCGAGAAGACTAATGACTATGCAGGAGTGGTCGAAGGCAAGCTGAAAGAGGCGAATTTGCGGTGCGGCTGCGACTGCTCCGACGAAAAGATAGGCGCCAAGATCGCCAGGGCACACGGCGACAGGCTGCCGTATATGTTAGTGGTCGGCCCGAAGGAGGCCGAGTCCGGCGCCGTTAACGTAAGAATCAGGGGAGTCAAGGAAAATGAAACGACGCGGATAGAGGATTTTTTGCGGATAGCGACGCAAAAAATCGTCGATAAGACGGCGAATTTGGCGCTTAATGGCTGATTTTAGGCGCGTTGTTGGTATAATAGTGTTATAGTACACGGCGGTAACAGCGAAACGCCAGGTTGGCAATTAGAACTGATAATTGATTAGAAAGGAAAGGTGGTAAGCGATAAGTAAACATGGCTTACGGATAAACGGAGGGATAAAGGCTCCGAGAGTTCGGCTCATCGACGAAGCGGACACCCAGATGGGGATTGTGGAGCGGTATCTGGCGCTTAACAGGGCCCGTGAAGCAGGTCTGGACCTCGTCGAAGTTGCTCCGAACAGCGATCCGCCTGTCTGCCGAATAATGGACTACGGTAAGTGGCAGTATCAGCAGAAGCGCAAGATTCGCGAGGCACATAAGAAGGTCGTTCACCACAGCGGCACGCTCAAGGAGATCAGGCTTCGGCCGGAAACGGACAAACACGACCTGGATATTAAGGTCAATCATGCCCGTGAGTTCCTGGGGAAAGGCCACAAGGTGCAGTTTACGATGTTCTTCCGTGGGCGGCAGATGCTCCACAGGGAACAAGGCTTTGAAGTGCTTGAGCAGATTACTCAATCGCTCGGCGAGCTGGCAAAGATTGAGCGATCTGCAAGAATGACCGGAAGGCGTATGACCTTATTGGTTGTACCCAAGTAGTTCTGCCCCTGCCGTTGGTTGCAGTCTGACCGGCAGACTGAGATATTGCGAGTGGATTTCTCGAAGCCTGTAGGCTTAGCGGCTCTGGTTCCAGGATACGCCTGCGCCGAGATTGGTCTATTGGAGCGGACGGAGGGGCCGGAGAGTGGAGGATAATTCTTTGTTTTTTTGGAATTTATGCACTGCCCTGTTGACATCGGCTGGAAGAAACCTAAAATGGCACGTTTTGGGTTATTTTGAAAGAGCTTACTCAATGCCTAAACAGAAAACTCACAAGGGTCTGAAGAAAAGGGTCAAGGTTACCGGAAGCGGCAAAATCTTGCGCAGGCGGGCCGGCGCGGGCCATCTTATGAGCGGCAAGAACGCCAAGCGGCGAAGACGGGTAACCGGTTCGGCCACTATGACCGGCCTGCCGGCCAAGGCAATCAGGGAGCTGCTCGGCAAATAAAGACAATTGGCGCCGAACGGGCGCAACAGATAATCAATGGACAATTGATTTGGCTTGCTTCTCGGCTTTGGCTCTCATTTTGCCGCGTATCGGAGAAATGGGGCCCCTTCCATTCAGCTGCCGCCAGCAAGCGTAACGAATCAGGAACTCTCAAAGGAAAGCTGATATGCCAAGAGCAAAAAAAGGCGCCGCAAGACGACAGGCGAGGAAACGAGTTCTCAAAACAGTCAAGGGCCATCGCTCCGCGGCCGGGCACTTGTTCCGTCTGGCCAAAGAAGCTGTGGTCCGGGCCAATGTCAACGCTCGCGTGGGGCGAAAACGCCGAAAACGGGACTTCCGCGGGTTGTGGATTACGCGGCTGAGCGCAGCCTGCCGTATGCGCGGAATAAGGTACAGCCAATTCGTCAACGGATGCAAGAAGGCCAGCATCGCGCTGAACCGAAAGATGCTGAGCGAAATCGCGATTGCGGATCCTAAAGGCTTTGACGCCATCGTCGAGGCCGCCAAAACCGCCGTTGGATCGTAAACTGTGACCCCGGCCCTGCACTGCGAGCCACGACATAAGACATACGAAATTCGACGTACAAGAATATGCTCGAGGAATTTCAACAAATCGGCAAAGACGCCCTGGCCGACCTCAAGAAGGTCTCCAACCTCAAGGACCTGGAGGAGTTCCGCATCAAGTACCTGGGCCGCAAGGGACAGGTTACTGAGCTGTTGGGAAGGATCGGCAAGCTGCCCCGCGAACAGAAGCCTCTGGCCGGCCAGCTCGCAAACAGGATAAAGAACGAAGTCGGGGCGGCCTTTGAGAGGCTCAAGAGCGCCCTGTCAAAATCGCAGGCGGAAGAATCGAAAGAGCTGATCGACGTTACGCTGCCCGGCATACCGGTCAGGATCGGCAAGGCGCACGTCATCACGCAGACCCTCAACGAGCTGCTTGAGATATTCGGACGAATGGGCTTCGGCGTGGCTTACGGGCCTGAGGTTGAGGATGAGTGGCATAATTTCATTGCACTGAATATAGGGCCGGAACACCCCGCCAGGGACCCTGCGGACAATTTCTATATCGACGATAATACCCTGCTGAGAAGCCAGACATCGACGATTCAGATTCGGGTGATGGAAAAGACAAAACCGCCCATCCGGGTCGTCGCGCCGGGGCGGGTCTATCGCCCGGACACGGTCGATGCGACGCATATGTTTATGTTCCATCAGTTAGAGGCGCTGGTCGTTGACCAGGGCGTGAGCATGGTCGATATGAAAACCACCATCGAGCAGTTCATCCATACCTTCTTCGGGGCCGATACGCAGTGGCGGTTTCGCCCGAGCTTCTTCCCGTTCACCGAGCCGAGCGCCGAGGTCGATCTGCTGCTGAAGGGTAAGGACGGCTCGGAAAGCTGGGTGGAGATGGGCGGCTGCGGAATGGTCGATCCGAACGTCTTCGACGCGGTAGGGATAGACAGCGAAAGATACACCGGCTGGGCCTTCGGCTTCGGTATCGAACGCCTCGCTATGCGAAAACACGGAATTACCGACATCCGCCTGCTCTTCGAGAACGACCTGCGATTCTTAGACCAATTCTAATCAACTGTTAAAGTGTAATTTTAACAGTAATAAATCCTTCCTACAGAACAGACGAATGGCTATAAATCCAAAGCCGATAAGAATTAAGTTTTGATACGGGGGCAATATCTGATATAATTGACGGCGGCAGCCGTGTGAACAACTCGGGGCAGTTTTGAGCAAACAAAGAGCATATTAGGAGATGGTAATCCTATGAGCATCACATTTCTAAAGGTAAGGGTTATTAATCCTGAACATCCGAAGAAGACCAAAGAGTGTGAGTTTCTGGTAGATTCAGGAGCAGTATATTCAGTGGCGCCCCAGAGTATCTTGAAGAAGTTGGGTATTAGGCCTACTTCTTCTCGAGAGTTTATTCTGGCCAATGGAGAGATTTTTAAAAAACCGGTCGGGAATGCTTATTTCAAATATAAAGGACAGGTAGCCGCGGCACCTGTGGTATTCGGGGAGAAAGATGTATTTTTGTTAGGCGCTACGACAATAGAGGCGTTGGGGATGATTCTTGACCCTATCAGAAGAGAACTTAAGCCTCTTCCTATGGTCCTTATGTAAATTTCATCAGACCTCGCAGCACCGATTCGATACAGACTATTAGCGGTGCATAAATACGATATAACCGACATTCGCCTGTCCTTCGAGAATGACCTGCGATTCTTAGACCAATTCTGAGCTTCCTCTTACAATTCCACGGGCACGCATCTGATGTGGCCAATTGACAGGTGCCAAAGATCATTGCGATTTGGTTTGACAGGCGCGTAAAGGCGATATAAGATATTCGGTATGGATAAGCAGGAGATAAAAAAGCGGGTGCTGGATGCGATTAAGGCCGGGCCGCATCGCAACGCCATCAAGTCGGTTGCTCTATTTGGCTCATACGTGAACGGAGACGCCCGCGAGGATAGTGACGTAGATGTGCTGATAGACTTTCAGCCGACTGCGAAGATCGGTTTCTTTGAGCTGTTCGATATCCAGAGGAATCTTGAATCATTCGTGGGCAGGCCCATAGACCTGCTCACCCCGCAGGCCGTGAGCAAATACTTCAGGGACCAAGTGCTCGCTCAGGCGGAGAGCATATATGAAGGACGATAAGGTCTTCCTTATCCACGAGTATTTCGCAGTGAATACCAAAATTGTCTGGGATACGTGCAAGGAGAACCTGCCCGAGTTGAAGCAATTTGTTTCAGGATTGCTCGCGTGACTTATCTGCAAAAAACAGATAGCGCCGAAAACTCGCTGGAGATGAACGCCTGCGGGATGGCAATCATCAGGGGCAAGACTGTTTTTGAAGAAACCACATAAACATAGTTCGGTGTGGAAAGATAAATGAAAAAAGCGCCTTCATATAAAGCCTTGATTAAGAAATTCGATTCTTGTCCGCAGGAGATCAAGGACTACCTGACCCATTTCCGTGACCTGACTACAAAACATCTGTACCAAGTCTGCTTAGCGTATCTCTTTCTCCGCACAGAATTAGCCCAAAATCGGACTTTGTATTGTGGCGTGGTGAAGCTTCATCATGCCCATACCAACATTGCAGAGTCCGCAATTGATACTCAACATCTTACACGAGATAGATTCCTTGAAATTTATGAGCGGGTTTTCGGCGAGAAACTACCCGATACAATTTCCGGAAAATTGAAGCAAGCCGAGAAGATTCGCGACAAAGTTGTACATGGGAAGATTGTGAGTGATCCCCAAATGAGAGAAGCCATGCATGATGTTCTTGAGTACGCCATATCGATGAATCACCACCTGGAATCAAAGGCAGGATTCAGACCGTTTGGGGACCTTCGTGGATTCAAAGGCAGAGGGACTCCCCTTGAGAAAAGCACTACTCGCTGGGTTCTCAAGGGAATGGGTTTTGAAATTGCGTGAATAAAGAGACGCGCAGGAAGTGGCATGGAACCTGTGCGTCGACGCGCGGGTAATAACTGATGCCAGCCTCGCCGGTTCGCCCCGTGATACCTGTGTAGAAACGCTTCGACTCGGTTCGACTCCGCTCACCACAGCGCGCTCAGGATGAGTCCCGTCACGAACCGGCAGAGGGGGCGGTGGCGCGTGGCCCACACAAACGGGCATGGCCAGGGAGCTATTTGACTGAGTCGTCGGGTTTCAGGCCGAGTTTTTGGTAGAGATTTCGTCTGCCGGCCTTGTCGCCGTCGAGTATTGCCCTGGCGTGTTCGGCGACTTCCTTTGCCTTGTCGCGGGGGACCACAATAACGCCGTCGCCGTCGGCGACTATGACGTCGCCCGGCTCGACCAGGACTCCGCCGCAGACGATGGGGCGGTTGACGGATTCGATTTGGTTTCGGCCGGGGCGGATGCCTCTGCCCGGCTTCCTGAAGTACAGGGGCATCTTCTCGGTGGCAATCTCGTCGGTATCGCGGGCGGTGGCGTTGGTGACGACGCCGACGCAGCCTGCCAGCTTCCAGCCCATTATATTGTTGGAGCCGATGGAGCCGACGTCGGAATCAGGGGCGTCGTCGAGGACCATCGCCGTGCCTTTGCGGATAAGCGCGGTAAATGGCTCGCTCGAAAGCTTAGAGTACCAGTCGGCGACCCATTTGTCGAAGGCCTCGGTTTCCATCGCCGGGGCCTGGGGCTTGTTGGTCGGGACGTATCGGGCAGTCACTGCAATGCCGATGAAACGGTGCGTATAGTGTTCCGTATCCTTCCAGGCGGCGTGAATTTCCGGCGACATAAGGCCGGTATTGGTCAGCCCCACCTTGTCCATCCCGTCCGAGACGTCGGCGACCCGCAGCCCTTCAAAGAGTTTGAGTATCTGCCGGTCTTCTTCGTCGCTATAGACATTGGTCGCAATGAAGTTTTTTCCCGCCCGCAGCTCCTCGACGGTTGGACCGGCCTTCTGCCCGACTGCCGGAAGGACGGACACGCATGTCGCCAACAGTCCAAGTGAAATCAACAGCATCATCGTTACAGTTGTTCTTGCTTTTGCGGTTTGCATTTTTCTACTCCTGGGTTCTATACGTTGTATCACTCATTCCAGCTTCCGTGTTAAAGCCGTGGACTGAGTCTCTCAACACTATATGTTTTTCCTGCGGCGCTTCAAGGCAAAAAAACGGACCGTGAGCAGGCCGATGGCATTTGGATAGTGATGTACTGTGGGAATTTGTTGCTTATTGTTGAACTTTTGGTAAATTGAGTGCGCAGATGAATTCTTGTGGTTTGGAGACCGGCGCCGTGATAGCAATCACCGACGAAATACACATTAACGAAGATAAGATTGTCTTTAAGGTCTCTCGCAGTAGCGGACCCGGAGGCCAGAACGTCAATAAGGTCAATACGCGGGTGACGCTGTTTTTTGACGTGGCCGCTTGTGAGGTTCTTTCGGACACTCAGAAGCAGCGGATACTGGCCCGGCTGGCGACACGCGCAGACAAGAATGGCGTGCTGAGAGTCGCCTCACAGAAGTTCCGCACACAAAGCGCCAACCGCGCCGCCGCGATGGAGCGATTGTGCCGGTTGCTCAGAGAGGCACTGGCGCCTCCACCGATACGGAAGAGGACGCGGGCGCCGGCGCGGGCACACGAAAAGCGGCTGGATGAAAAGAAACGCAGAAGCGCATTGAAGAAACTAAGATCAGGGAAGGATTTCGACTTTTAGAATACTCCGGGAGAATTGGGCAACTGGGCTGCTTGCGTGGAGCGCGCAATCATTAAGGCGCCTTGACGCCGCGAATCCTGTTTTGCCTGACCGATGTCCCCGCTCCGACGGATAGGACTAATCGCCCGCGTGCCTCTAATCGTCCATACCGTACTGTGTCAGCGACTCGTCAACGTTGTAAACCTCAGGCCCGGTGTGGAGACGAAACGACCGCAAGGTCTTTCCCCTCAGTGCGCCGATAATCGCATCCTGGCAGCGAATGATTCTGTCTTCTGCCGAAAACCAGGCGCACTTGACTGTGCAATTTGCACCTCGCACGGGGCAGACAATGGGGTCGTCTTTCTCGTCCGTCAGGAAACCGTGTTCCGCAATTCTAACAGCTTTGTACTTTCTAACCATAATCACCACACTCCTGCCGAAAAGAACAGCGATACCGCAACTATTATTGTAGCAAATCGACACACGAATTGGTAGAGAAATGCGGGTTTCCCGGGGGCGGAACAAGCCAAATCCTGGTTTTTTCACAAGCAGCGTCGATTTGGAGAACGGATAGAGGGTGTTTATTGGACCGCGATTACCGGCTGCCGAACCTTATGGCAAAAATAATTGGGCGATATGACCGTGTTTTCGACCGGGTTTTGGCTTTTTTCGGATGGGTGGCCGCGGTTTCCCTGACTGGGGAGTATTCTGGGTAGCGCAATGCGCCGGCCGTTCCAATGTTCAACGCCTTCGCCGGAGAACCGTGATAGAGACAACGATGGCGGTGACTATAACAATCACGAACACCTCTTTTATACCGATGAATACGGCAGCCATCATAATTTCGTCTCTCGGTTCGGACCGCCGGTATATGCCCGGCTTGCAGTTTCAAAACGTCTTTCTTTAGATGGAATTTTTACCGTTATTTTCAGCAGAAAGCAAGCAAATACTTGCCGCTTCCCATCGGTGATTAACGTCCAAAAGATTGGGGCAAGTCAGCGTTTAGCGGATAGCGTTTAGCGTCCGGTTTTTTCCTGTACGCTCCGCGCTCCACGCTACGAAAAACGCTTTCTAAGCCGATAGTCTTTTCCCCACAAATCCTGGGACGATACCAAAAGAATTGAAAACGACTGCCGAGTGTGGTAAAAGGGAGGCAAAAGGATGACTGCGAATCAGGGACGGCTTTATGGCGGTTCAGTTTATTCTTGGTAGAAGCGGGACGGGCAAGACCGGCTATTGCATAAAGGCGGTCGTCAATGCACTGGCAGCGACGGAGGAGTCGGAGCAGCCGTTGATTCTGCTGGTCCCGGAGCAGGCCACGTATCAGGCTGAGCGGGCCATACTGGGCGACCAGAGGATAGCCGGGTATAACAGGCTGCACGTCCTGTCGTTTGACCGGCTTCAATTTCTGCTCTTGGGCAAGCATACGGCCCGGCCGCGCCTTTCACGCATCGGCCGGCAAATGATCATTCACAGAATTCTACGCGACAACAAGGATAGATTGCAGATATTCGGTTCTTCGGCGGATCGGCCCGGCCTTGCCCGGCAAATGGCCGATACGATTACCGAAATGCACGAGTATGCCAAGACGCCCGACGACATCGATCAACTGCTCGGCGAGCTGCAAAAAGGCAAACTCAGCAACCTGACTGAGATGAAGTTCACGGACATCGGCTTGATTCTCAGGGAGTATCTGAAATTCATCGAGGGCAGGTTCCTCGACCCGGACGCTCAACTGGCCCGCGCCTGCCGGGCCGTGGCGGAGGCGGACTTCGTAAGAGGCGCCAAGCTATGGGTCGATGGCTTTGCAGGCTTCACGATGAGCGAGCTTGCAATCCTCGCCGGGCTGCTCAAAGCAGTCGAGGATTCGCAAATAGCGTTGTGCCTTGACCCATCCGAAATTGACCCGGCAAATCCGAACGTCGAGGCCATCGACCCCGCCGGGCTTTTCTACCCGACGCAGCGCACCTACGCCGACCTTGTCGAGACGATAAGACAATCCAAACTGCCGTTGGCCGAGCCGGTGATTCTCAAGCAGGCGGTGAGGTTTTCCGCTTGTCGGCAGCTTGCGCACATTGAAAGCTGCGCATCCGAGGACGAACCGTCCAGAATCGCCGCCGGCGACAGCGTCCGCGTCATATCGGCCCCCAACGAGCGGGCGGAGGTCCGGTTCGTCGCAAGGCGGATACTCGATCTGGTCAGGCGGAAGGACTACCGATACCGGGACATTGCTGTTATCGCCTCGGACATCGAGCGCTATCAGCACTACATTGAGGCGTACTTCAACGATTACGCCGTGCCGTTCTTCATCGATAAACGCAGACCGTTGAACCAGCATCCGGTGGTTGGGCTTATTTGCTCGGCCTTGCAGGCGGCTGCGGGGGATTTTTCCAACAGCGACGTCTTTGCATACCTCAAGACCGACCTTGTGCCAATAGAGCGATTCGACGTGGACGTGCTGGAGAATTACTGCCTTGCCTTCGGCATAAGCGGCGCCGATTGGCAAAGCGATAAGCAATGGTGTTTTGCAGGCCCGGACAATGCCGACTTCGACGAAGAGCGGATAAACCAGATCAGAGAGAATGTCGTCAGGCCGTTGAGCGAGCTGCGAAACCGGCTTTGCCCGGCGGACAATCCGGAAAATAGGATTGGCGTCGGTGAATTCACGCAGGCGGTCTTTGATTTTATAGAGACACTCAAGGTCGCCGATACAGTCGCCGGCTGGATTGAACAGGCTGAACGCCGGGGCGACAATGCAGTCATCGAGGAGCATCGGCAGTTCTACAGCAAGCTCGTGGATGTCTTCGATGAGCTTGGCGAGGTCTTTGCCGGGGCGTCTATGACCGCCGAGGACTACCTGGCGATTATCAACTCGGCGTTTTCACAGTTGACGCTCGCCTTTATTCCGCCGAGACTGGACCAGGTGCTCGTCGGCTCCATCGAGCGCAGCCGGCACCCCGACCTCAAGGCTGTCTTTCTGATAGGCGCCACTCAAAGGCAGTTTCCCGTCCCGGTCGGCTCGACCGGCATATTGACCGATGAAGACCGCGATGTCGCCGAGTCAGCCGATTTCCCACTGGCCGCCGGTACGGATCGAACGCTCGCCGAACGGCGGTACCTGGCCTACATCGCTTTTACGCGACCTTCCGAGCTCTTGTACGTAACATATCCGGCGATTGACGAGAAGGGCAGCGGCGTGCCTCGCTCGCAGTTTGTCGCCCAGCTCGAATCGATGTTCGAAGACCTCGCTGAAGAATCGATTGCAGGCGAGCAGGACGATATTGAGGCTGTTCACAACTCGGCTGAGCTTACTGACCTGCTCTGCAGCCGGCTGGGAAGGGACACCCTGACGCCGCAGGCAACCGATAAGGCCCAACTCGACAAGTTGCTCGACGATATTTGCGCGGACGAGCAGCTTGCGGGCGTCGGCTCGGCGGTACTTTCCGCTTTGAATTACGACAACCGGGCGGAATTGAACGGCGAAGTGGTCGGCGAGTTTTTTGGCCGACAGTTGAACAGCTCGGCGACCGCCCTGAGCACTTTCGCCGCCTGTCCGTATCAGCACTTCGCAAGATACGTGCTCGAGCTGAAGGAACGGCAGGAATTCAAATTCGAGCCGCTGGACTTGGGCAGCTTCTACCACAGGGCCTTGGACGCCTGGCTAAAGCGGGTCAAGACCCTGGAACTGGATTTCGGGACAGTCGCGGACGAGCGGCTTGTCGAAATTCTAAGAGAGGAGATTTCCAGGCTCATCGCCGAGGATGCGTTCCTGTCGAACTTTGTGCGTCACGGCCTTCACAACACGTTCATCATTGACAACGCCGGCGAGGTCCTTGCCGACTGCGCACCTGCCGTCGCGCAAATGATACGGGCGGGCTGCTTCGAGCCGATGCTCTCGGAGGTCTCATTTGGCCGGGCCAAGGATGCCGGTGACACGCTCGGCGATTATGAGCTTGCCCTTCCGGACGGCCGGGTACTGTCTTTGAGCGGCAAGATCGACCGGCTCGACGTTGCAAAGTCAGACGGCGAGGAAATCGCTATTGTCTTCGACTACAAACGCCGAGCCAGAACATTTAGCTGGATGAGCTTCTACCACGGCCTGGACATGCAGCTTCCGATCTACATGCTCGCAGTACGCAATACGTCCGGCGGCCGGGACATAGCCCGGCAGGTCGTCGGCGCCTTCTATATGCCGGTGGAAGTCGGGCCGCAGAGCGCTACGCTCGGTGAGCTGGCGGAGGGAAAGGATGTTTTCAATTACAAGGCCAAGGGTATATTCAACGGGGAATTTTACCGGCAGTTGGACAACGCCGCCGGCGGATGGAGCAGATTCT
Organism: uncultured Pirellulales bacterium; assembly: GCA_964354365.1. Lineage (GTDB taxonomy): Bacteria > Planctomycetota > Phycisphaerae > Sedimentisphaerales > Anaerobacaceae > CAYGZM01. The sequence goes on along the minus strand of CAYGZM010000026.1, from coordinate 7,561 downwards.
ACAGCTTCTTTGTAAATGCCAAAGGCGAGCAGTACGGCAATTACGCGATAAGTGCGGCCCTTAAACCGCGTGACTTCGAGTCAGTGCTGAGATTTGCCGAGCAGAGAGTGATTCAATTGGCTGGGGACATTCTCGCGGGCAAAATCGACATCCGACCATACAGAATCGGCACGGACTCGCCGTGCGGCAAGTGCAAGTACAAGCCCGTCTGCCGATTCGACTGGCAGATAAACGACTACAGCCTGCTGGAGTCGCTCGGCAAACCCAAAGTGATCGAAAAGATCGGAGGGGGCGATGGATAGAGAGAAGATCAAGTGGACAGACCAGCAGAAACGCGCCATTATCGCTCGCGGCAGTAACATATTGGTGACGGCCTCGGCGGGCACGGGCAAGACGGCGGTCCTATCAGGCCGATGCGTCAATATCGTATCGGACAAGGCCGCGTGCCCCGCGGTCCGGAATGTGCTCGTGCTGACGTTCACGGAGATGGCCGCCGAGGAGATGCGCTCGCGAATCGCCGAGCAGTTGGCAGACGCCTTTCTGCAGAGGCGCGACCCGCACCTTCGCCATCAGCTCATCCTGCTCCAGGGCGCCGATATCAGCACGATACATTCATTCTGCAAACGGCTCATAACGCAGTACTTCCACGAAACCGACCTCGACCCGACTTTCAGCGTTATCGACGCCGACGAGGCCCAGTTGTTGAAGGCCGAAGTCCTCGATAAGGCCGTTGACTGGGTCTGGCGGCAGGACAAAACGGGCCGGGGCCTCGAAGAACTGCTGCGCCGCCGGGACCTGCGGGCAAACGACGGCTTCCTTGCAAGGGTCATACAGTTAAGCAATTTTCTCGATGGCGTCGTTTCACGCCGGAACTGGTGCGAACGGGCGGTGCAGCTGGCCCAGGCCGTTGAGCCGGCCGTGAGCGAACTCGGCGCAAAACAGAAGCTGCTCATCGCCGGGAAGCTGCGTGACATATTCCAGCAGCTCCGTCACGCAAAAAGGCTTTATGAGAACGAATTCCCCGGCGGCGGCTGGGCCGCCAGGTTTGAAGAGGATTTCGTTCGGCCCGTTGCAGATTGTCTCGATCTGATGGACGCCGGCCGCTGGGATGAATGCGCGCAGCGGATAAGGGCATTTCAAAAGCCCAGGTTCAACAAGCCGAAAGAGCTGCCCAAAGCGCTGGGCGAGCTTATGCACAAAGCGGTGGACAGGGCGTTCGAGTCGTTCGGCAAGCTCGCAAGCCTGGCGGTTCTGAATCCCGATTATCTCGACAGGATCGGTCCGGCCGTCAGCATCCAGAACTGCGTGCTCATCGACTTGGTTCAGAAATTCGACCAGCTCTACGGCCAGGCCAAGCGGGCGCTGAACTGCCTGGACTTCGCCGACCTCGAGCATTACGCCTTGAAGCTCCTGGCCGACCGGACGCCGGACGGCGCCCTTGCGCCCTCCGCCACGGCTTTGGCGCTTCGGGGCAAATACAAATACATATTCGTCGATGAATATCAGGACATCAATCCGATCCAGCAGGCGATACTCGATGCCCTCAGCAGCGGCGACAACCTCTTCGTGGTCGGCGACGTCAAGCAGAGTATTTACGCCTGGCGCGGGGCCGAGCCGCAGATATTTCTCGACCGCCTCAAGCCCGCGTCGCCCGGCCGCGCCAAAACCGGCAAAGGCCTGCGAGTTGACCTCAACGCCAACTTTCGCTCGGCGGCCGGGGTCCTCGATTTTGTCAACAGGCTGTTCGCCCGCATAATGACGGCCCCATTTGCCAAAATTGACTACGATGAATCCGCCGAGCTAAAGCCCGCCTCAGTGGATGAATCCGACGCCGCGAGAAATAACGGCGACAAACCGCTCGTCGAGCTCCACATACTCGATGAGAAGAACAGGGACGACGGTGCCGATGCCGAACAAGCGGAAGAGGACGACGGCGACCAGAACCCGGACGTGGTGACATCGCGCCGGCGTCAGGCGGCTATGGTCGCCCGGCGCATCAGGCAAATGGTCGGCGCCGAGACCGGCGGGGCCGAGTTCCGGATATACGACAAAGAGAACAAGTGCATGCGGGACGTTGACTATCCCGACATTGTCGTATTGATGCGCTCGCCGGCCAAAAGGGCCAACGATTACGTGGAGGTGCTCCGCTTGGCCGGCGTGCCGGTGAGCTGCGAGGCGACGGCCGGGTATTTCGAGGCCACGGAAATCAGCGATATGCTGTGTCTGTTGAAGGTCCTGGATAATCCTCAGCGTGACATCGAGCTGGCCGCCGTTCTGAGGAGTCCGTTTTTCAACGTCGGCGATACCGAGCTGGCAAAGATAAGGCAGCACGGCAAAAAGAATTCGAACCACAGGAGCTTTTACAATTCCGTTGTCGAATACTCCAAATCCGGCGGCGACGCCGGTCTGGCCGCGAGGATCACAGAAATACTCGCCCAGATAGAGCATTGGCGGACGACGGCCCGGCGGGGCAGCATCGCCGATATGATCTGGCGAATCTATCGCGGTACAAATTACCTGTCGTTCGTCTCGGCCCTGCCGAGCGGCCAGGCGCGCAGGGCCAACCTGCTCAAGCTCCACGACAGGGCCATCCAGTTTGAGGGTTTCGTCGCGAGCTGCGGCATCCCGTCGCTGCGGCGTTTTGTGGAATTCATCGAGAAACTCCAGGAGACGGGCCAGGACTGGTCCCCTGCCGAGCCGACAGCCAGCGCCGGCAATGCCGTCCGTATCCTGAGCGTCCATAAGAGCAAGGGCCTCGAATTCCCGGTCGTCTTTTTGGCCGAGCTTGAAAGCAGGTTCAATAAGAAGGATATCTCCGCGGATTGCCTCGCCGATGCGGAAGATACGCTCGGCCTGCAGATTATCGACCGCCGGACGAACAGCAAGCTGCGGTCGCTGGCGCACGAGGTCATCGCCGAGACAAGGCTCGCGACGACGCTCGCCGAGGAAATGCGGATCCTCTACGTCGCCACGACGCGGGCGAGGGAACGGCTCATCCTGACCGCCTCGCAAAAACGCAAAACGTGCACGGAAATCGTAACCAACGGCTTTTATTTTGGCGGCGGACCCCTGCCGGCCTGGCTGCTCGGCGCGTGCCGAAGCCCTCTGGACTGGATTCTCTACGGATTCTCCAACCAGAAGGCGCTGCACGATACCTTTGAGACCGGCCTGGCCGCGGAGTGCTGCGACGATAATTTGTTCGGCTTCAGATTCCACGACCAGGCCGAGCTAAGAGACCTCTCACAGTTCGTCATTAACCTAAAAGACGAAACGTTGAGACGCCGCCCCGATACGCCAGAGAGGACACGAGGGACGCAGGACGAAAGACGACGGACGACAGAAGACAGCAGGACAAAAGGCACGCGAGAAACAACCAACAATCAATTATCAATAATCAATGAGTCTTTGTTCTGGCGGTATCGGTTCGGCGATGCCCACCTGCTGCCGGCGAAGACCTCGGTCAGCGAGCTTACGCATCGAAACGACGAGTTTGTAAAATTCGACT
>CAYGZM010000026.1:0-3956 GCA_964354365.1 uncultured Pirellulales bacterium | reverse complement strand
AAGACCTCGGTCAGCGAGCTTACGCATCGAAACGACGAGTTTGTAAAATTCGACTACTCCAAAGCGTTGGACCGTCGGCCCGCCTGCCTTACGGCCGCAGAACCAGGCCGGGCCGGAATGCTCGATTCGCGTCTGCTCGGCTCAGCCACACACCTCGTCATTGCCGCCCTCGACCTGTCCGGCCCCGTGACCAAAGATACAATTGAAACGGCAATAGAAGAACTCGCGGCGGACGGCGCGTTAAGCGCAACGGTCGCCGGGCGAATCGATACCGATTCGATACTGACCTTTTTCCAGGGCGACCTCGGCCAACTCGCCCTTGACACCGAGAATCGGGTCCACCGAGAATGGCCCTTCACTTTCGCCCTGCCCGCGTCCGAATGGCACAGCCCTTCGGACGCACGACAGACGATGGATGACGGAGGACAGACGACGGGTGGCAGCCTCAAGCGAAGCTTGGGGATGGCTAATGACGTTTCACGCTTCACGCTTCACGAGATACGCGACACGATTGTCGTCCAGGGCATCATTGACATGCTCATCCAAACCCCGCAGGGCCTGGTAGTCATCGACTTCAAGACCGACAACATAACGGCCAGCCAGGCCCTCGACCGAGCCGAGCTCTACCGCACTCAATTAGATGCCTACGCCAAAGCCGCCGGCAAAATCCTGAACGCCGAATCAATCGCAGAACACCTGTACTTCCTAACGCCGCGGGTGGTAGTTCGGCTTTGATAACGGCGAAATCGGCACAATTTCCTGTTTATCCTTGCCCGTTTCGCCTGCATCCGTATAATATCCTGCGCGTGGTTTAGGCCACCCGGCCCAACTGAAAGAGACAATTTGCTGAGCCGAAATGAAACAAGGCCTGTAACCTTTTTTGGATTTGACGCTTTAAGGCGCCAGCATGAACAGGCGTAACGCTGCGCTGGTCAGTAAATGTCTTTTACGGAGCAAGTTTGAAAATGGCAGGAGCACCAAAAGCGAATGCAGTAGTAGGTCAGTCGGGTGGGCCGACCGGCGTGATTAACGCCTCCTTGGTCGGCGTTATCGAAGAAGCGAAGAAACACCCGGAAATCCAGAACATATACGGGGCGATTCACGCGGTGGCGGGGATGGTCAAGGACCAGTTCATCGACCTCGGCAAGCTCTCCGCCGGGACGCTTGAGGTCGTGGCGGCCTCCCCGTCGTCGGCTATCGGCACCAGCAGGGACAAGCCCGACGCAGAATATTGCACGAAGATTATGGAGGTCTTCAGGAAGCGCAACATCCGCTACTTCTTCTACATCGGCGGCAATGACTCGGCCAATACCGCCCACATCCTTAACACGGTCGCGGATAAGATGAGCTTCGACGTCCGCGCCTTCCACGTCCCCAAGACTGTTGACAACGACCTTTTAGTTACCGACCACTGCCCCGGCTTCGGGACCGCGGCGCTGTTCGAGGCCCGCGCCCTGATGGGCGACGATTTGGACAACCGCGCCCTGCCGGGTGTGAAGATTGACGTGATTATGGGCAGGCACGCAGGTTTTCTGACCGCGGCGACGGCCCTGGGTAAGCAAAGAGACGACGACGGACCGCACTTGGTCTATATCCCCGAAAGGCCCGTCTCGATGGCGAAGTTCCTTGGCGACGTCGATGCCGTTATGAAGAAGCTGGGTCGATGCGTGATAACTGTCAGCGAGGGGATATGCGACGCCGACGGCGTGACCTGGGCCCAGAAAATCGCAGAGCAGGCCGAGACCGATGCCCACGGCAACATCCAGCTCTCCGGCACAGGGGCGCTGGCGGACTTCTTAGCCGCCGAGGTAAAGACCAGGTTGAAAGTCAAGCGCGTCCGGGCCGACACGTTCGGCTATCTGCAGAGGAGCTTTGCCGGCCTGCAGTCCGCGGTCGATGTCGATGAGGCCCGGCGATGCGGGCGGGAGGCCGTCAAGTTGGCGATGAAACACGATAACGGTTCGGTGGCCATCAAGCGAATCGCCAACGGGGCCGACTACGCGGTCGAGCTGTTCCGCACTGAGCTTTGCAACGTCGCCGAAAAGACCAAGTCTATGCCCGATGAGTTTATCAACGCCGACGGCAACGGCGTGACCGAGGCATTCGTCGAGTACGCAATGCCGCTCGTGGGCAAGCTGCCAAAAACCGAATACCTGGGCAGCCGTCCGCGAGCCTAAACAGTACTTGGTGCTCACTAATTCAGACCGGGAAAAGGAGGTGGCAAGGATGCTACGCGCAAGTTTTTTGACGTTTCTTTCACTGTTGCTGACAGCTTCAACCATATCTGCTGAGCTGCGAGGCACAAGTGAGACCTTGACGCCTGTTGTTTCGACTATAGCGACAGGTCCGACGGTCAAGGATTTCGGGGCGGTCGGCGACGGCAAGACCGATGATACGGCCGCAATTGAAGCTGCCGTAAAGGCCGGAACAGGCGCAGTATATTTTCCCGGGGGCAAGTATCGGCTCACCCGCACAATCCGCATAGACCTCAACACTACCGATAGACTGTCGCTGGTCGGAACCGGCGATGCCTGTGTGACGATGGCTGGTCCCGGCCCGGCATTTGCCTTCATCGGCACTCACGAAGGGACCGGCGACCCGCAGAGCGTCCGCGACGAGGTCTGGGAGCACCAGCGGCTGCCGATTATCACCGGTCTCGAAATTCGGGGCGAGAACCCGGAGTCCATCGGCCTGCGCCTCGAAAAGACAATGCAGGCGACGCTGACCAATCTGCTGATTCGCCGCTGCAAAATCGGAATCCAGTTGGTGAAACGCAACCGCAACCTGATAATCGACCACTGCCACATCTATAACAATACGCACGTCGGCATCGACTTCAACGAGGTCAACCTGCACCAGGCCATAATTGCCGACAGTCATATCAGCTACAACGCCGTTGCTGGGATTCGGCTGCTTGGCGGCCAGATGCGGAACTTCCAGATTGTCGGCAACGACATCGAGTACAACTACGATGACAAGCTCGAAGGCTCCGCCGACATCCTGATAGATATGACCCCGGACGGAAGCTCATTTAGAGAGGGCACCATCGTCGGCAACACCATCCAGGCCGGCCCCAGCCCCAACGGGGCCAACATCCGGTTCCTCGGCGGCAAGAACCTCCTGACCGGCGGCCTGCTCGCTATCACGGGCAACCTGATCGGCAGCCAGACGCACAATATCCATTTGAAAGACTGCCGCGGCGTCACCATCTCCGGCAACTCCATATACTCCGCCGCCGAACATTCCCTCTGGCTCGAAGACTCAGCCAACGTCATCGCCGCCAACAACTCCATCGACTGGAACCCCGACCACAAGGAAAAGCACTTAGTCGATGGGATTCTGATCGACCGTTGCAAGGGGGTGATCCTCTCCAACACGATTATCGAGGACAGTTTCCAGGGCTCCGAACAGTCAGGCGGCGCGATCGATGTGAGAAAAAGCCGCGATGTATCTATTACAAATTGCCAGGTCCTGGATTTCAGGTTCCGCGGGATTAGCCTGACCGATGCGGTGCGCTGCCGCGTGACCGGCTGCTCGGTTGTTGAACGTCGCCAGGCGCCTGAAAAAGCCACGTCCATTGTAGTCAGAGGCGGTAGGGACAATCTCATCGCCGACAACATCGTGAACCCGGGCGGCTTGTCCATCGACAAAGGCGCCGCAATCTCCCGCGACAATCTCGAAGCACCCGGAACGGATTAGTACCACAGCTCAGTTTGATGCCCAGGACTGTTTTACGACATATTGCTGTATAGACAGTCGTGTAAGCTCAACTAAACCCGAAATCCGAATACCGAAATCCGAAACAAACCCCAAATGCAAATGACCCAAATTCAAAACAGTTCTTTCCCCCTGTGCTGACGTTATCGTTTTGAAGAAATTCGGATTTTGGACATTTGGTATTGTTTCGAATTTCGGATTTCGTGCTTCGTATTTTCGGGCAATCGCCCAAGCACTGT
>CAYGZM010000025.1:0-35120 GCA_964354365.1 uncultured Pirellulales bacterium | reverse complement strand
GAACGTGTTTTTTGGAGGTACAGACTATGCCGAGAAGCAGACCAACATCAAATCCAATTTCGTATCACAAGCACACGAAGCAGTATTATGTTACGCGAGGTGGCAAGAGAATCTACCTGGGCTCAGACAAAGAACAAGCCCTGGAAAAGTACCACAGGCTGGGGTTGGGGCTGCAGTTGACCGCTGTCGAAGATGTTGCACCGAACCCTCTGATTTCAGTAAAAGAGTTGGCGAACCGGTTTATTGCCGCTCAGCGGGCGAATTGGCGAAATCCCGAGGCGACCTTGGCTTGCTATAAAGGTTGGCTTGGTCGTTTTCTGCGTGATCACCGCAGACTGATGGCTTCTGATTTCACAGTTGAGGCGTTTGCTGATTGGAAGCTATCCCTCAAAAAGCGAGGATACTCCGCCGAGTCCATAAACCACTATCTCTCTGCTGTCAGGGCTATGTATGTTTTTGCCGAGGAGACAGACCTCATTCAGAAAGCTCCGAAGTTAAGGCGTGTGAAAAATGAGACAAAGCCGAGACCGGGAGCCAAAGACAAACCCCTTTATACACCGGATGATCTGCAAAGAATGCTGGCAAAGGCTGATTTGCAGATGAGAGCGATGATCCTGCTGGCTCTGAACTGTGGTTTTGGCCCGAAAGACGTCAGGGATTTGACGTGGAGTCACATTGATGGTGAGAGGGTAACCTTACCCAGGAGCAAGACGGGTGTTTGCCAGACGTACCTGCTTTGGGCTGAGATCCGAACATTGCTGGAGGAAATCCGGCAGGAGAGGCTTGAGCTTGAAGCCAGAATGGCAAAGCGAAAGGCTCTTCGCGGTGACAATGGTCACGTCTTTGTGACCAGATTCTGGAAACCTTGGAGCAAAGACGCCGTTGCTGGACAATTCCGAAAGCTGTGCAAGAGAGCAGGTGTACCGTGTTATGGCTTCTATCGGCTTCGCCACTGTGCGTCCACAGCTATGTCGTTGGTAGCAACGCCTCACGTTCAGAGGAAATTCATGAGGCACAGCCAGTTGCAGCAGCAGGTAACATACACTCATACGCCTGATGCTGAAGTGGACTTGGCCGTGATGAGGGCCAGAGAGAAACTGCTGGGTAAAGACAGCCTTATCTCAAGTCAGGGAAAAAGTCGGGACCATGAGGAAGTCGCCTGAATTTCTTTCTTGTGCCAGGTTGGTTTCGTTGGCGTGAATTGTCCAGGAAATCGTCGAGTGCTTGTTGCCCGATTCGGTAGAGAGGCCTTTTCTTACCTGCACCTACGTTGACAGCTGATATTCGACCCTCGCGTATGAGATTGCGGACCTGCTCGGCAGTTACCCTAAGTCTAATAGAAACCTCTTCGGGTGTAAGAAACAGCTGGGCTTTTGTGGGAGCCTGCTGTTCGTTGTCGCGGCTTGGTGATTGAGTGTTCTCTAACTGCATCTGTTGAATCCGCATCTATCACAGACGTTACAGCCGGATTCCCTTCTCAGGGGGTATCTGCAATCGGGACATCTGTTAGGGGAAGAGACTGTTACAGGCTCACAATCCTGCCCCAGTGATTCTTCAATAGCCCGAGCAATGGCATCCGGGCAGGAGAGAACATCGATATCGTTGTTCTCCTTCTTGCGAGCCACCGTTGACAGGCAGCGAATGCCCCTGAGCTGCTCCACGAGGATTTCTGGAGCTACCCCGCTTCTCAGTGCCACTGAGACAATGCGAGCTGTTGCTTCGCTCTGAGATGGACAGCCACCGGCCTTGCCAAGGTTGGTGAAGATTTCGAATAGGCCTTCTTCGTCTCGGTTGATAGTCACATACAGTGAGCCGCACCCTGTCCGCTTCTTGATTGTGCTTCCACTTGTCCTCTTGGGGCGGGGTCTCGGCGCGGAAATGTGTAGGGTCGGCTGTGCTGCCTTGCCAGCAGCGGTGAGGACTTGGTTCTCGCGGGAGCTGTCTCGGTAGATGGTGATGCCTTTTGAGCCGAGCTTGTGGGCCACACGATAAACCTTATCTACGTCATCGGCCGTTGCGTCAGAGGGCAGATTGACGGTCTTAGAGACGGCGTTGTCTGTGTATTTCTGGAATGCAGCTTGGATGCCCACGTGCCATTCAACTGGGACTTCGTGGGCGGTTACCAGGACGCTTGCCAGATTTGACGGAATCTGAGAGATTTCGCGAGGTGGGACACCTGCAAACAGTTGGCTCCGTACCCTGTCGGTTAGCCAGCCCTGTTCACAGCCTATATTATCGATAAGAGGATGCAATTGGAAGAACTCTTCGCCGTCCAGGACCCTACGCTTGGACACGATGCTGAATATAGGCTCTATTCCACCTGTGCAGTTGGCAATAGTGCTGATAGTCCCAGTGGGGGCGATTGTTGTTACGGTGGCATTCCGCATGGGCCTGTGGTAGTTGGTCTCCCATATACTGCCTTTCCAGTTAGGGAAGCAGCCTTTTTCTTTGGTAAGGTTCTCACTGGACTGATGGGCATGGTCTTGAACGAAAGAGGCAAGCCTCTCGGCGAACTCGACGGCTTCCTTGCTGTCATATCTGATACCCAGCAGAACGAGCGTGTCAGCAAAGCCCATGATGCCCAGGCCAATCTTGCGGTTGCCCAGAGTGATTTGTTCGATTTCAGGGACCGGGTAGTGGTTAACGTCAATTACATTGTCCAGAGACCTCGCTGCAACTTTCACTGTGTCTGCCAAGCTCTCCCAGTCGAGGTCGGTTCGGGCCTTGCAGATGAACTTGGAGATGTTGATAGAACCAAGGTTGCAGGACTCGTATGGAAGGAGCGGCTGCTCTCCGCATGGATTACAGGCTTCGATTTGGCCGAGGTGCGGCGTGGGATTGGCCGCATCTACTGTGTCTATGAAGCATAAGCCCGGTTCTCCGGTGGCCCAGGCATTTCTGACGATGAGGTCCCAAATCTCCTGCACTGTGTAACAGCCATCGGCATCTTGTTGCTTGGGAATCAAGTTGTCGATTGTATACGTGAGCGGCGAGGCAGAGCGGGGTATCGCGTATTTCTTGTTGGTCCGAGGATTTGTGACAATGCGCGGGGCAGCAGGCCTCTCAACGAGAGTCTTCATAAACACATCAGTAACTTTGACCGAGATATTGAAGTTGGTCAAAGCGGTTAGGTCCTGTTTTGCACTTATGAACTTGAGGATATCAGTGTGGTCAATAGACATCATTCCCATATTGGCGCCGCGACGAAATGCGCCTTGTTGTATTGCCTCTGTTGTCTGGGCAAAGACCCGCCAGAAGCTTATGGGCCCTGATGTCTTGCCGCCGCTGGACCTGACAAGGTCTCCGGTAGGACGGAGCTTGTCGAAGCTAAAGCCTGTTCCACCACCAGCCTTTTGGATGAGAGCAGTCTGCTTGATAGCTTTAAAGATGGACTCGATGCTGTCCTCGACGGGAATAACAAAACAAGCGCTGAGCATCCCTTGCTTACGTCCGGCATTCATAAGGGTGGGGCTGTTTGGGAGGAACTTGCCACTTGTCATGAGGCAGCAGAACTTGTCAGCCCATTCTTTGACCTGAGCTTCAGACGCACCATACTTGGACTCAGCTGTTGCGACATGTTGAGCCACTCTCTGATACATTTGGTCAACGGTCTCAACTACCCTGCCGTCGGCATCCTTCCAGAGGTACCTTCGTCGCAGAATCTCGGAGGCGATTTGTTGTGAACTGTATTTCTTTGCTTTATCTGGCATCTTTCCTTTTTCGAGAACCTGTTCCGTTTGAGCGTTCGCGCGTTTCACTACACATACCAGCATAGCCGAACAGCTCGCCAATACGGCTGTGCTCGTGCTGGTTAGATAATGATTTCTCGAGGACAGGGAGGCTTCATAAGGATGACCTTCTGGTAGTAGAGCCAATGTCTTGCCGGACTTTGGTTTTCCAATGAATAGAAAAACCAAAGTCATCATGGAGGTGATGAAAAATGGAAAGATGCAGATTGTGCGGGAGCATGGCAGAGTCCTTCGGCAGGTATTGCTTGAGGTGTGAGAAGATAGTCGCGGATGTTCAGGATGAGTTGGCCAGGGAATTTAGGCCAGAGGAGAACACCGTGTAATACAGGATGTGATGAACGATGCGAACAAATGATGTGAAAAGCATTGCCCGTCAGGCATTTGACAGGTTGGTGGAAGCTGTGGAGGCAGGTAAGAGTGAAAGGCTCGTCGAGTATTTGAAGGCGATGGGCAAGTTTCACAAGTACAGCTTGGGCAATGCAATCTTGATTAGCGTTCAGAAACCCGATGCGACACATGTTGCGGGCTATCGCACATGGCAGAAGCTCGGTAGGTATGTCAGGAAGGACGAGCAAGGCATAGTCATAATGGCACCAATTGTCTGGCGGAGCAGAAGCGTAGATACAAGTGGAGAAACAGAGGATGAAAAAGGCCGCGAAGAGGAAATGGCGGTGGCGTTCAAGACAGCGTATGTATTTGACGTCAGTCAGACCGAAGGCAAGCCTTTGCCTGATTTTGCCCGGGTTGATGGCGATCCGGGTGTTTATGCAGAACGCCTGAAAGAATATGTCTCCAGCAGGGGCATCAAGCTCGAGTACTGGGAAGCACTGGGTCCTGCTGAGGGCGTATCTTGTGGGGGAGTGATAAAGGTCAGAAAAGGTCTGTTGGCTGCAGAGGAGTTCTCGGTTTTAGTTCATGAGTTGGCCCATGAGATGGTTCACAAGAACAGAGACAGAATGCCCAAAGACAAGAAGGTCAGAGAAACAGAAGCTGAGGCGGTTGCTTTTGTTGTTTGCCACGGTGTAGGACTTGAGACAAACGGCGCCAGCAGCGACTATATCCAGCTCTACGACGGCGACAGGAAAACGCTTCTGGAGTCATTGGAGCGGATACAGAGAACCGCTGCTGAGATTCTGGACGCGATTGCAGGAGATAGCGAATCCAGATTCCGGATAGGCAGTGAGACTATATGTACGGCAACGGCTGCTTAGGACTGTCAATAATAGAAAGTAGGGACGGCTGGGCTGAGGCGCGGAGGGAGAGAGAGGAGAGAGGAAATAACCCCAGCCCACCGTCAATGGCCGGTTGCCCAAAGTGCTGTCCATGGCCAGCTACACGAGCATTACCGACACTTGAATTATACCGTAAATGTCGGAAGTCCCCCAAAGATGTGCCCGAACACCTTTGGACGAAGTGCCTCGACCGCAATCACAACGATCTCCTTGTTTCCGGCGCCGCGTCCCCGTCTCCCTTCGGTTGACAGAGCAGAAGCGGTGACGGCAGAAGGGAAATCGGCTATACTTGCGTTGGATGCCGCGTTCCATCGGTTGAAGTTTCTATTGAGACAAAGGAATACCGCTGATGAAGCTAATCTGGATGGCCATGCTGATCTGGGCTACTCCTGTGAATTGTGCCGGTGCGGCCGATCCGATTCTGCCCTCGCGGGTGGCCGATTCACATGCGGCTTTGTTTGGGGACCGGCTGTATTTCAAGGACAGCGGTGCCGCTGCTAAGGCGAATCCGACGCCGACGGGCACTGTTCCCGCATCACTGGCAGGGCGTTCGTTGATGCGGTATCGTGCGGACCTGGAGGCCTTTCGCCGCGAATTCGGCGGTGTCCGGGAGATGCCTGACGTCCCATTCTTCCAATTCGGCATGGGCCTGCGGTCCAAGTATCTGTTCAAGAACGGCGTGCTGACACGCGCGCCGAAGGGGCCAGAGGTCAGAAAGTGGGAAATGAAAGAGTCCGTGATTCTGCCGTCGGATTACTCGGTTGTCATTACAACCACGAATGGCAAGGAGGTTCGGATTGTCGAAGACGAAAACGCGGTCTGGATCGAGGAAGAGGGCCGGCGACAAGCCCTGCCCGGGACGCAGGCGCCGGTCCGCCTGCCCGTTTTTGTCGGTCATCGTTATGCCTCTATCCTTCGGGTGCTGCATCATGAAATCCTCATCAATGTCATCGATGGCCTACCGGTTCCGAACTTCTATGTTTATAAAAAGCCTTGGTATCGGGATGGTGCCATGATGGCGATGTGCTTGCGAGAAACCGGCAATCTCGCGGTGATCCGCGACTGGATTTTCGGACTCCATGAACCATACGACCGCAACAACGCCGGCGAAACGGAGGCCGACAATTTGGGGCAGGGACTGTATCTGGTATCGCTCATATCGGACAAGGAGCATCCGCTGGTGCCAGCCATCTTGAGTGAATTGCCCAGGTTCGAGGTCACCGATCAGCAAGGTCTCTATTTGAAAGGGCGGTCCGATTTCGCGGATCATCCCGTCTATCAAACCAAGTGGGCCAAGTATGGCTTGCGCTCCTTGGGGCTGGACGACCCTTACACAGTCCCGGCCGTGGCCGATTCCTATTCGTCTCTGTTTTGGATGGACTACCAGGATCAACATGTCGCTGGCGTCGAAGCCGCCGACCGTGGGTTCTATCCCTATCTGGGCTGGGCCACCGACCATTTCCGGGGCCGGAAAAGTAGTCCCATTAGTAATCGAGATTATCCGTTGACCTGGGAGATCCGGGCCAGCCAGGCGGATTATTCAGGCATGGCGATCATCGATCCAACGTTCGTGGATCAAAAGACGGCCGCACCTCACACTTGGCATGCCGCAGAGATATTCCTCTATCTCCTGGAGGAAGAATAGCGTGGACGTGACGATCCATTCGGGCTCCGGCCCCCATGTCCTAACGACATTCAGGAGGCGCGAGGCCATCAGCGGCAAAATGTGAGAATCCAGACAACGGTCTTTTGCACATAGACTCTCAGGTCGTTCAAATCCTTCGGCATATAACCAACACACTCTCTATTTTCAGGATCGTATCGAGTCGGCTGAATCTGACCATCAACTCAACAGATGTTCCCAGCGATCTTATGATCCGGAGGGCAAGTCTGCTTCCAAAACAACTTGTCCTTGCCGGAGCACTTCTTGAAAGCGTCCACCTATGAAGAACTCAAATTCACCGACTGGACGGCTGACCTAAATCTTTGATGAAGATGTGGCGAAACTGGAGGAAGGACGCCCCCCATTCTCCGTCCTTCCTATCACCATGATGCTGCAACGCAATCGGTCCCTTGGCCGGGACCCCAGGCAACTGAGCATTGTCGAGAACCAGCTTCCCATTGAGCGTGACCGTCAGGCAGTCGCCCTTCATGATGATATGGAAGGTGTTCCATTGACCAATCGGCCGGTCCGCCTTGACCTTTGGTGTAACCCCGGCGCGGACCTCAGGCGAGAAAACCGGATCGGTACGATACCCCCATACCTCGCCTGAACCGACCGGCCAGCACCAGATGTTCACTTGAGACTTGTGTTGGCCTCGAAGAAAGACACCTGAATCAGTATTCGGGGCCGCGATCAGCACCTCTTTGCCGGAATCGTCCTTAGGGGGGTGGGTGGTTAGCTCCTCCTCGTCTCTATTTACTGAAAGCGAGACCATTTGTAGCCATGGGTGATGTCGGTTTCGATAATAGGCCCGGTAATAGTAGCCTGTTCCAAGAGTCGGCGGAAGAGTAGCCCGCGGCTGCGAGATGTACGTCGATTGAACCGAAAGCTGAACTCCTCCAGATAGGACTGCAGGTGGGCGGGAATGATTGATCCTTGATGAGTCCCGAGTATCCATCGCTTGAGCAGGCTGGATACTCGGTGCACGCCTGGCATGGAGACGTGGGCGGGGTCCCCCGATGATGACAGCACGGTTTTCTTACGGGTATATCCATGTTTATGCAGATTGTTGTAACCACCCCAGCCATCGGTAAGTACCACCGAGCCGGGCATCACCGTATCGCAGACAAACGGTATCAGATTTGCACCTGATGCATCGGGGATATGACGCATCCGTACGCGCCCAAAACCTTTGGGCTGTCTGACCTCCACAGCAATCACCACAATGCATTTACTGGTGCCACGACCGCGTTTTCCGCCTTGTTTGACACCTCCAACCAGAGTCTCGTCAACCTCCACATCACCCGACAATGGCTCACGTTTGGCACGCACCATTGCCACTCGGTAGCGTTGCAGCATTGTCCAAGCAACTCGATAGCTGGTACCCAGCGTACGCTCAAGGGTCTTGGCCGACAAACCATTCTTAGCAGTGGTTAAGTGCCAGCCAGCCTCAAACCATGTTGTCAATGGCGTTCGTGTTTTATCCAGAATCGTGCCTGCGCTAACTGACGTCTGATGGCGGCAACTGGGGCACACCAGACGACCGCGTGTCTGATGCCATGGTTCCGTAGTAATCCGACATGCCGGGCAGAAGAATCCATTTGGCCAGCGAAGGTGTGCCAAGTAGGCGGCACACGCTTCATCATCGGGAAACATTTCCACGAATTCACGATATGTACGCGGGTAGTCGCGACCTGCCACCAATGATGGCTGTATTGCTACTCTATCATTTGAGGACTTCATCCCTGAATTGTAGGGCAAGAGGAGCTAACCGTCTACCCCCCTTCGTCCTTTTTGTACGTCCCATCGGGGAGAATCACCTTGGCAGCTCGGTTGATGTAGGGACTCTCCTTGATCCGCCAGTCCACCATCAGCTCGAAGTCGCCGTAGCTCTTGGTGGTCCACAAGTTCCTATCGCCCGGTCCCTCGTGTGGGTCACAGTCAATGACCCCCTCGACAACTTGCCAATCCTGGTTATCGGGGTTCCGCACCATCCAGCCATCCAGGTCGATTCCGTTGAAAAGCGGTACGAACCCTTCCGGCATAACCTCGTCTGATCTCACAGCGGCTACTGGCTCGGAGCCAGGCATCTCGATCTGGCGACGGCACGAAGTGGTCGCCAGAACAATTAAGATAGCCAAGAGTAAGAATCGAATTGTGCGCATGGCGATGTTTTTTTCCTAATCTGCCTAGCTAGAAAATGGCAGAAAACTTGGTTTAGACGGATGGGGCTAATTATAACACGCCAAAGGTATGGTTCAAAGACAAGTGGATTCAAGAATATCCGGGAAAAGTGACCTCATTTGGAATACAAGTGGATAGGTCATTGAAACCGTTGCATAAATTCAGACTTTTTCATAACCAATTGCCAATACAGAACTTATGAGATGGGTATTTTTTCGAAATTGGTAGATAACGGGCCCTCGGGTTGTAGGCCAGTTGTACGGATTTGCTGATGGAAAAGGGGGCCATTTAAGGGCGCTTCCTGTGCGCACTGGCTTGAGGCTGAGATTGCCCGGTTCGTGGAATGGTATAACAGTCGGCGGGTATCACGAGGCCAATGGGAATGTGACCCGTGATGATGTCTACTGTGACCGGCATGAACCCCCAAATGCCGCGAGAAACTCCACAAACGCCCAATATTCCTTGTCTTTCGACTTGCCTGGCCAACTTGCTGCTCGCAGTGTGCTTGGTTTCAATAGCCCAAGCGAAGACAATCTACGTCGATGCCAACGCCGCGGCGCCCACAGCCGCCGATGTCTTCACAAGACTTCTGTGCGACATCACGCAGCTTCAATCTGCCTTCCGCTCCATCGGTGGCCCTTTTCTCAAATAGCAGCCTCAATGCTGCAGAGCCGACAGAACGTCTTGAGCTGCTTTGCGTAGTCGCCGTAGAATATGACCTGGTGCATGCCCTTGACATCACAGGCGTCCTCGACTTCATTGATTATTATCTCCACGTTGGTCCGGCATCCGCCTGCGCGGGTAATATCGGGACAATCGACCACTTTGCCGCTGTACACATACATTTGCGGAGCTTGCCCGGAGAGGTACTGCGCCATCGTAACTTGCTGCCCCTTGCACCAGAGCACCCGCGGCACGCAGCCCCAGCCCGCCTCGGCGTGGTTCATCAGGATATACGGCTCGCTCAGCCCCGACGTGCCGCTAAGTTTGGACGCACAGGTGCAGTGCGCGCCGAAGTAATGATTCTTTTCGGTTTCCATAGAGGCGTTCTGCTGGAAGCCAGGCTTGTCGAACAGCTCCTGCACCAACATCAACGTCAGCGTTGCGTTGAGATCCGATTGACAGCCGGCAGCGATTCCCTCGTCGCGGAGGCTCATAAAGCCCATGCAGGGCGGTGGATGCCTGTGCGGCAGCTGGAGGCCCGGCAAGCAGTCCATCATCACCGCATCGGCCTTCTCCTGTTCGATAATCCGCTTCAGTGCAAAGTATGTTCTGGCCGCGTCCAGGATGTCGGTTCTGGTCGGCTGAATCACCTTCTTCGCCCCTTTGCGATAGCGGTCTGCTAAGGCCTTGACCTGCTCGGTAGCCTGCGTCCGGTTGAATTCTTCGATGAACCTCTGGCCAGGAATTGTCCGCACCGTTGTTCCAAGATGCGGCACCTTGGTTTCTTTTGTTTCCGCGCCCCTGATGTCAGCCAAGACAGCCTCTTTCATCCAGCGGGCTGTTCTGATCATGTTCATTCCTTCTTCAACGGCATCCAGATTGTCCATCGAGTTGATCAGATACACACCCTGTTTCTCGTGGAACTGATTGATGTGGTCAACCAGCAGAATCCCCAGTGTCGCGAGCACCACCGATGGGGTTTGCGTCTCGTCAACTATGCGGGTAACGTGTCCCCAGTGTCCCTTCTTAAACGGTATTAGCAAGAGACCATCGGGCTTTGAGGCCTTGACATCGTTGATAAACCGCGTGACGCTCTCGCCGTCATCGAGTGGTTGTTCATCCATCAGTATTTTCATCCCTAGCCTTGCTTCCATCTGGCTGAGTCTACGCATATATTCTTGCTGGCGTCCTTCGGCGTTGAAGGTCGAGCCGGGCCAGCTATAATACCCGGCCTTCCTTAGAGACTCGGTCGGCGGATATATGAACGCCCCCCGCACCGTCGCCGCTGCCTTTTTCCTTGCAGGGGCAGCCAAGACCCCGCCAGCTCCGGTCAGGTTCGCCGAACATCCCGACAGCGAAACAGCCGCCGCCCCAACCGCTGCCGAGGCCTTGACAAAGTCTCTTCGGCTGAGGCCGTTTTTCGTTCCGTTCATTTCAGCCTTCATTGAATAGTCCCTTCTTCCTGCTATTTGCTTCCAGTAACACCAACCGGCGCCGATACGGCACCATCTGCATCTAATTCCGGGTAGCCCTGTCTTTGGCTCCAATTATATCCCTCTCAGTCCGCACTGCAACATCTTCTGTGCACAGTAATGACGCGCGGTCGGCACCAGCGGATCAGCTTGATGATGGCGGCCAAGTCGTTTGGGGAGATGCCTGGAGCCAACTCCAGAATCTCTGGCTGATCTCATTGACCCTTGAGGGCAAGGGCTGCTATGATGACGGCAGCATCACGAGGCTATCCGGAACGTGACCCTTGATGATGTCTACTGTGACCGCCGTGAGAGGATCTTGGCAAAGCGAGCACGGCTAAAAAGAAGTACAGTTCTTGAAAGGAAGAAATGCAACGGTAGAATTACGCTTGGAGTTGAAATCGTCTCCTGACTCAGAGACCTTTTTGCCTCATTCTTGCTGAAGACATACAATGTACTATTAGCCACGACGTCCTGATTGCATTTGTGCCAGCATGACAAACAACGGCAAGACTCGGATTTCCCAAATAGCCCGTGTCAAATGAACTGTAATTCGATAGTATAGCGTGCAGGAGCGCCATTTATGAAGTTAAATGGGAAATCGCGAGTAAAAGAGCCTGGCAGCATTGCCGGTGTTGCAGATTATATGTTCGGCCTTAAGGAGGACCTTACAAGTGCAGCCCGATGAACACCAGTTTGATGTAGCAGTCCCCGGACACTGTTGCTCCCGCAGCGAAGTTTCCGAATCGCATACGATGGACATAAGCAGGCGGAGCTTTCTTGGCGGCTTCGGGGGCGCCGCCCTAAGCGGCTTGGTCCTGGCGACTGGGCAGCACAATCATGCGCCTGCGGTGGACCCCGTTCCTTCCGGGACAAGCCTGCCATTGGGGGCTATGCTGCGAGTCAAGCCAGTTCTTGCCTATCTGATTGAGAAACGACAGGAGAAAACCAGTTGGCGCGGTTACGGAGGACTACAGACACAACAGGATGTTACCGAAGAGGCCGGCAGAATAGAGACCGAGTTGCGAGCATTGGCATCGCAGGCAGAGTTTCCAATCGAGGTTTTGCCTCTGACCCTTGTAGACAACGACCAGAAGGCCGACGAGGCGGCGGCCGCTGACTGCGATGTGCTCCTGCTATATCCGGCCGGTGGCTCGCAGGTATACAGGCTTGTTGCCTCCCGCACGCCTAAGCTGATGTTCCTGCGGCACAGGTCGGACCACCACTATCTCTGGTACGAAATCACGCACTGGCGCTTGCTGCGCAGAAACGGCGATACCTTTGAAGAGCCAAGCATAGATGTGGACGATGTCGTCGTGGATAACTACGCCCAGGTACTCTGGCGCCTTCGGGCGCTCTACGGCTTGAAGAATGCCAAGGGCACTAAAATGCTCGCTATCGGGGGACTGGCGGCGTACAGTGAACCCGGCCAAAAGGTAGGACCCACCCACGCAAAGGAGGTCTGGAATTACGACTTCATAACTGTCTCTGAGGCTGAATTCGCCCAGCGACTAGGCCAGGCTCGCAGCGACCAGAACATCGCCAAAGAGGTCGATCATCAGACTGACGAACTGCTTGCTCTGCCCAATGTCACTCTCAGGACCGACCGCAAGTTCGTCGTCAACTCGTTTCTGGCCCTGAGTGTCTGCAAAGACCTGATGAGGGAGTCAGGCGCGACCAATCTCGGTTTTGCACACTGTATGGGAAGATCGGTCATCGAGATGCTAGATACGCCGCCCTGTCTGGTGTTGAGTCTGGCAAATGACGAAGGGTACACGGCGTACTGCCACACCGATCTGACGCACACTTTGCCCGGTGTGCTTCTGCGATGGATTGCTGGCAGGCCGACCTTCGTATGCAACACGCATTTTCCACACGATGGTATCTTCACGGTGGCCCATTGTGCCGCACCGAGAAAAATGAACGGCAAGGATTACGAGCCAGCCGCCATTATGACTCACTTCGAGTCAGACTACGGAGCCGCAACCAAGGTCCAGTATACAAAAGGCCAGGTTGTAACAGTTATCATCCCAAATCTGAGGTGTTCGAAGTGGCAAGGCTTCAGGGGGAAAATAGTTGACTCGCCTTCTTATCCGGCCTGCCGTTCCCAGATGGATATTGAAATTGATGGTGACATGCGCAGGTTACTCACCGAGATGCAGGGATTCCACGCACAGGTCTGCTATGGAGACTACCTGCGGGAGGTAGGCTACGCCCTCAAGAAGCTCGGAAAAATCGAATGGCAGAACTTCAGCCAGAATACCTGATTGAGGCAATAGACCCCCTTTGCGCAACAGCGGCTTTGTTTGCTGCAGAGAATGATACGTCTTTGCCCCACCACCTCATCGGCCGTTGACGAGCTATGGGCATACGCTGAGGTTGCCCGCCGCGCTTTCTGAGCCTATGCCGTTTGGTCAGGCTTGGCTAAGAAACCCTCATGGTAGAAAACAGGCTTGTACCCGTGTTCAGTCACCCATCTGATAGCCCTATCAAGTCGCTCGAAATGGTCTGGAATGTAGTTGGAGTAGAACGGCCAGAAATACTGCTCATGAGTAAAGAGATCCATGGCCTCCACCTGATTGGGGTCCTTGGCAAGAGGCTCAAGTGTGGGTACTATCCGCTCGACCGGCACCTCATTACAGACAATATCCACCCTCGAAAACACCATCCCTCTGTCAAAATCCATAAGTGCATCGTGCCTCGACAAATACTCCGAGCGGGCATCATCCACAAAATAGTTGATATCCCAGATGCCGTCGACCCGGCGAAAATAACCGCTCAGAACACGCACCCCACGTTCGTACAACGGTTTCAGCGCTGCAGGTTGCACCATTCCCCAATGAATGACCGTTGGTGGCGAGTAAGTCTTCTCCCCCGCAAAGCGAATTATCTGCTCAGCCACTTTATCCAGGTCGGAAATCAGCTGTGCCGCCGCCGCATATTGATACGGTCGTGCCGGTTCGTTAGCGTATGCATGAAACGCAAGCTTCAGCCAGTCTGCGTTCTCCTGCCATTCACCCTTATAGCGGTCGGGAAACTGCGGTAGTTGAAAATCGTCTCCTGTCGTATAGTAGATGTTCAGAACAAAACGCGTCCCATACTTAACGTGCAGCTCGCGGAGCCCTTTCAGGTAGAAGCAGTCGAACAACGATGCATAGTTCTTCTGGGCAATATCACGCAAGAAGAAGCTATTGTCGTCGATTGAGAACCGATAGCGCGGGTAAGAATACCTGTCCCAGACAACCCGTATCCTGTGCTCCTGCTGGCCGAAAATGCCATTTGAGACAGCGATAATCT
This sequence comes from uncultured Pirellulales bacterium, assembly GCA_964354365.1. Taxonomy (GTDB): domain Bacteria; phylum Planctomycetota; class Phycisphaerae; order Sedimentisphaerales; family Anaerobacaceae; genus CAYGZM01. Next base: position 20,860 of record CAYGZM010000025.1, on the reverse strand, counting down.
CCGTCTCTGTGTCACGAAGGACCACCTCGGAGGCAAAGCTCGTCCCAGCCCGTAGAGCCGCTGTTCCATTGACTACTACCATATCCTGTAAAGGTGCATAACCTTGTACCTTGATCTTCAAGCCGCCATCGATTTCCGAGCCATGTCTTCGGTTCAGAATTGCGCCGTGAAATGGTTGCACAATGTTCAGGGATGCAGATTCCGCAGACGCACAACGTGTTTTCGCGAGTATGGTCGCGACAGATCCCATTGTGCCGGCCTTCACAAAGTCGCGGCGTGTCAGTCTTGTTGTTCTCATCATGTCATCCATTTCACGAGCGTTGTTGGGACTTGGGTCATCTGTGCCATGTTGCCTCTATTCTGCAATATCGGAGCACAGCATATCGCCGGTAGCGTCAGAGTGCAAGCAGAGGGTGTATCCGTGATATTGGCGATAGGTATTGAAATCTCCACAGAGTGACGCCAGGTAAACCCAGAGTTCAATCTGATTGGCTCAATCCTCTGTTCGGGTTCCCACATCGCGGCCTCTCTGGGCCTTTGGTCGGACCTTCATATAGCTTTCATAGAGTCATCGATGCCATAGTGATCTTATCTAAAGCACAGACGTCCCGCCGGCTGCCTTTTCTTTTCTTGATTAATCATATCCCCCGTATTATAGTTGCTTGTGTACAAGGCATTTGATTCTGCTATCATTATCATTTGGAGGCTATTGGCATGTGTGATCACTGTACACGAAGGGAATTGCTGGGAACAGGATTAGCTGGCGGGTTGATGCTGGCCGGGGCAACATGGACGCACGCTTGGGCTTCGCAGTCACTGCCCAACAAATCACGGGGAAAGTCCCGAATCTGTGTCGTCTTCACAGGCGTGCCTGTGCCGAAGGACCGTAATTGGGGAGCCGACACCGGACAAGTAGAGGCCATGAAGGCTCGCCTTGACAAGGCGGAAAAGGATTTGGGGAACATCGAACTCATAATCGGCCAGTCGAATAGTGCCCAGGAAACGGCTGCTCTGTTGGAGAAGGCAGGACCCGAAGCGCCGGTCCTTATGATCAATGTAGAGATTTTCGCCCTGACAAGGGTGGTCCAGCCGGTTCTTGACGGATCGCATCCCATGGTGTTCTTCTCGCTGCCGGCCAGCGGTCACGATTGGATGTATGCCCCCCGTTGGCACCGCCAGGGACATCGCGTAACTCTTCTTGCCAGCAGCGACTACAACGAGCTCGAACGCGCCCTTCGCTTACTGAGGGTCATTCCCATGATGCGGCAGACCCGTATTATCCTCTTCCCTCCGGCTCGCGGCACGACGCCCGCCCAGTCTCCGGACGAGGTCAAGAAACGTCTGGGAGCCGATGTCGTGGCCGTCGAAGAGAACGCTTTCAACGAGATGATCTCCGCCGCGGAAGAGGACGCGGTTCGGGCCGAAATCGACAGTTGGACAAAGAACGCCAAAGAAATCGTCGAACCGAACAAAGAAGACATCGAGAAGGCTGCTCGCGTCAGTATTGCGCTGCAACATTTAATGGAGCGGGAACAGGCCCAGGGATTGGCTGTGGGCACCTGTATGGGATGGCTGCCCAAGGGATTTCCCTGTCTGGGATTTGCTCGTCTCCGTGACAGCGGTATTCCCGCCGCGTGCGAGGGGGACATGGACTCATTGTTGACCATGCTCCTGTTTCAATACATGATAGATCGTCCTGGATTCCAGGGCAACGCCACTTTTGATACAGCTCGCAACGCTTTATGGACCGCCCACTGCACAGCGCCTCTGAAGATGGATGGTCGCAACGGCAAGGAAGCCCCATACCTGCTGCGCGGGCATTCCGAGGTCGGCGGCAGTGGCTGCGTGCCGGAAGTCCAATATCGCGTTGGCCAGACCATCACCCGTGCCAAGCTGGTCAACCTTGATACGATACTCGCCTCAACGGGCAAAATCATCGAAGTCCCGGCCAAGTCGGTCCATGGTTGTCGCACCCAGATTGTCACTGAAGTTCGCGACGCAGCGAAGATGGCCGCCAACTGGAGCAGTGTTCTTGAGACCGATGACGCCATGACACTGCTGCACCGTGTGGTGTTCTATGGCGACCACATGGAAAGCGTGCAGCACCTCGCACGGCTGATGGACATGAAAGTTGTAGAGGAAGGCTGAACAGAGACGCCGGGCGGCTCAAGCGTAGAGTGTGATTTGATTGGTCCAATCCTCCATTTAGATATCTATGGCAGATAGGGGCGTGCACGTCGATGAGATTGCACACTTGGCAGCGCGTTGGTGGATGGACTATAATCACTATCGGCCGTACAGCAGGCTGAGGCTGTATGATACCGGCGAGCTTTGCCAAATAGCGTCGTAAAGCCGCCTGTTTCAGGCCGGATACGCTAGCGCTTGATGGAGTACAGGATCCTGGAGTAATCTCATAAAGACCGGACCCAAGAAGGCGAGCAGATCACAGACAAAACGAGCCTCTTTCGATGAGGCAGGGATCATTAAATCAAGGAGAAGACAATGTCAAACCATTACCACTTCAGACCAACCAGACATAGTAGTCACTGCGATTCGTGTACCTGCTGCTCAATGTCCAGGCGGTCCTTCCTGGGAACTGCTGCGGCCTGCATGGCTGCGTTGACGACGGGGTGTTCGAGTCTCGAGAGCCTCCATACCACCCCGAAGTCGAGCCAGCCGATCGACCTTACTTCTCTGCGGCCGCATCCAAAGGTCCGGGTAATGAGCGTAATCGCGAGGCAGAAACCACCGTACTGGCTCGGCTGGCCAGGCACAGCCTACGATGTCGAGGGCGAACGGGCCAGGTACACCCAGGCCATCGCCGCTGCCGGCCGGCGTGTCGGCGTCGAGGTCATCCAGGAAAAGGAGCCTCTGGAAGAAGATGCCGCAGTTGCCGTCTTTGTCGAAAAGGTACGGGCCGAGAAACCCGATGCCGTCCTCGTCACGCTCCAGCACATTGGGAATTGGGGCATGGCGGGAGAGATCACCAAGGCCGGGGTGCCCACAATCGTATTTGCGCCAGTCGGCATGTCCTTTACGGGGCACGTCAATGGCCTGGCCTTTCAACCCGGTGTTCACGTCATTTCATCGCTGGAGACGCCTGCTATCGAGCAGGCTTTGCGGATGGTCCGCGCCAAGCGACAGCTCGAGGCGACGAGGATGCTTGTGGTCCAGGGCAACGAACGTAAGGAAGGTAGGTTCGGTCTCGTGAGCCTCCAGCATGTTCCGCGGGTGACCTTCGAAGAGATGTTCAATGCAACCCCGGCTACCGAGGAGGCCAAATGGGTTGCCCACCAGCGGTTTAACGAAGCCCGGAAGGTGATCGAGCCCTCGAAAGAAGACGGCCTCAATGCCGCCAGATCGTATATCGCGGCCAAGCAACTGCTCAAAAACGAAGGCTGCAATGCGTTGACGACCGATTGCCTCGGCATGGTATCGCAGAGGAAGGTGCCGACGCCGCCATGTATGGGCGCGTCGATCTTCCAGGATCATGGAGTAACCTACGGCTGTGAAGCGGCGGTCGGGCCGGCGGTGTCGCTAATGCTGACGAGTTATCTGTTCGACAAGCCGGGATTCATGAACGACCCCGTACCCGAAACCGTCAAGAACGTCCTGATTGCGGCGCATTGCGTCAGCGGCACTCGCATCTACGGCCTCGATCGGCCCAAGGAGCATGCCGCGTATATTCTCCGCAGTCACTCCGAGTCCAACTTGGGCGTTTCGACCCAGGTCCTCTGGCCTGTCGGACAGCCCGTGACGCTGGTGCAGTTCTTCAAGCCCGACGCGCTCTATCTAGACACGGGCACTGTGGTCGGCAACGTCAATACGCCGCCGGCTGGCGGGTGCCGAACGAGCGTCGAGATCCAGATGGACGACGTCGAGGATTGCCGGGACGTTCTGGGATTCCACCAGGTCGTCTTCTTAGGAAACCACCGCCGGGATGTCGAGGCCTTCTGCCAATTGTATGGCATCAACGTGGTCCACTCGCCCCGCACGCATGAGCAAAAAATCAGCTAAACGGCAGAGACACCAACTCGTACCTGGCCGAGGAAACCGCAGCAGTTGTTCTGCGATACATCGGAGGTATGCCCATGAAGAAACATGGCCAGTCCCCACCGTGGTAAGCTTTGAACAACATCCGACGAAGCAGTCCTATGACCTCAAGTATATCGCTCACAATTCGGGTCGAATGGATTGTCGCATTACAGCAAAATTATTTCACAGCAGCCCGATGATGACAATTTGCCCATGCGGAGACCTGGAAAGAAGCCAGAGCTTAACTCATGACAACGCGCATTGAAGCCGTTGTACATGAAATCGCGGTTTTGGGGCCAAAATCGAGGGTGGCCTGAAAGCAGGTACTTTGTGGGAAACCGTCATCGTGGAGCATGAAGGGGGAGTGTATTGGGGGGCTTGGAGCAGCGGTGTCTATTAAAAAAGCCCGCCGGCCTATGAGGCAGACGGGCTTTCGGGTGGAACTGAACGATCGCTCAGACAGGGATTGATTCTTCAGCGTCTTTGCTTTCTTTGAGGCAAATGAACTCAAAGCTCTTGGCCGTGACAAGCTGAAGCCTGGGCAGATCTTCCGGGAAAAACGTTTGTGTCTGATGCCAGCTGCCGTCCTCTTTTCGGAACTGCTTTTGGATCTGAGCAGAGTATCTTACCAGAGTTTTTCCTTGTTTCTTCGTCTCATTACGGAATACCGCTGCACTAATGCTCCCGACTCGAAATGTCTTGATTGGTTTTGAATCGTTTTGCTGTGACATTGGTTTTGCTCCTTTCGAAGTTTCCGAGATACTGCTTAAACGCGTTGATCGACCTAACATAAAACGGATACCACGACCCATATCAGTAGATGCCTGACGATTAGTCCGGCAAGGACGACTGTGAAGCATGGCATCCAATTAGCGACAGGCTTGCGCCGGCACTTGAAGAGCCACCGTCGCACAGTTTCAACGACGGGGTCGGTGAAGAGTCCGAGGCCCCTGCAGAACCGGCTGTCAAGCGTACCTGGCAATTGGGAGAGCAGGAGCCTCAGACTCAACAGAAACACGTAGACGTCGATGGCCCACACCACCATAATCAATGGCGCTGCAAATACGTTGGTTGTGTAGATCATCATCGCGTCAGTTCCTCACGGTGGCTGTTACGGTTTTCCTGGCAAGTTGTGTGTAGTGTACTACGAGTGTCTTTTGGTCTTTGATGAACCAGTAGTGGGTCTCACCGTTGATGACCGAGGCGACTTGCCTTAGAAGCTTCTCGTCTACGCCGGAGGGGTCTTTTCCCACGCCAATGACGTCGATTACGACTCCGCGGGACTTGAGGTCTTCCGCTGTCCCCAATGGGTGGCCGCCCTGTCCGTCAGTGAGCAGGATAATGCGCCTCACAACATCCGTGGGGCTCCAATCAAAGACATCGCGTGCAGCTTTGAGGCCCTCATTGATGTCTGTGCCTCCACGAATTTGCAGCGATTGGAGGGTCTGTATGATCTGGCGCTTGTGGGAGTGGATTGGCGAGAGTGGAAGCATGACCTGGGCAGAGTCGTCGAAGGCCACGATACCGACCTCGTCATAGGGATCGATACTGGCTTTTTCTATGACCATGCCCACATTGGCACGGATTGCCGCTTGCAGCTTTTTCAGCTGGTGATCATATTCGCAGTCCATGCTGCCGGAGATGTCCATAACGTTTACGACATGCTCGCGCTGATTTGCCGAGCGACCGGTCATTTGGCCATATCCAAAGACCACCGGCTGGTCTCCTAAGACCTGTTTTACGTGTTGTGCAACGGTCTTGACCTGTGCTTCGGGAATCTGGATGGTTGTTCTCGGAGCTGCAATCGCGATTGTCTGGCCCTGAGCCATTGTGGCTCCAAATGCCATACCACAGCCTTGGCAGAAGCACGCCATAGGCGGATTCGGCGCACGACAGTTGGGACAATATTTGTAGTTGTTCTGGATCATTGTTGTACCTCCTTAATTATGGTTATAGGTTGCTTTATTTCCTGCTACGCAGACCTCTTGGCCTTGCAGCAAAAGTACTGGGCCCTGGGCAAACCTGCCCGCAACAAAGGTTTTGTTAATACTGCCGGCATCCTGGACACAGACAGTGCCGTTCGTGCACGCAACAAAGAAATGCTGCTTCGAGATGTGAAAATCCTTGGGCGACAGTTCGTTGCGACCGACGCTAAATATGCCTTCGGGTACTCGAAAGGTCATGCCAGCCAGGGAACCGGTGGTAAAACACAAATGGTGGCCTGAGTTCCCAAAGGGCCTTCCACAGGCCGTGCACAGGGTTTCCTGACCTGTGGGTCTTCCACATGCAAGGCACCTCGCAGGCTGGTTTTGGACCGCGGCAAGTGCATTCCCACAGTTGTGGCAGTATCTGGCCGCTGTTTGAGTTGGCGTGCCACAGCCAGTGCAGAAGCGACTGGGTGCCGCAATTGGCGTTGTTCCGGCCAGTGCCGCAATAAACTCCTGTGCTGTCTGGAAGCGGTTCTCAGGCAGTTTTTCAAGCAGGCGCATACACGCCTGGTCCAAATGGACTGGAATAGTCGGATCGAGCTGCCGGGGTGATGGCGGCACATAGGTAAAGATGCTTGTGACGATTTCATCGGGCTTATTGCCTCTGACAGGCGGCGTTCCTGTAAGCACCACATAGTCTATGGCACCGAGCGAGTAGAGGTCAGAGCGGCCATCGACCTGTTCAGGGTGCTGGACTTGCTCCGGGGACATCCAAGGCAGCGACCCGAGGATCTGTTGGCCGGATGTGATTGTCTTCTCGCTTGTGAATCGGCAAATACCCAAATCCAGAATGCACGCGTGGTTGTCAGGGCGAATCATGATGTTTTCGGGCTTGATATCGCGGTGGACATACCGTTTGTCGTGTATTGCACCCAGGCCATGCGCAGTATCAGTCAGTATTACCTCTGCCTCTTTGACGGGCAGTTTTCCGCCACTCTTGAGCATCTTGCCTGCGAGTGTGATCCCTTCAACGAAAGGCATGACTATGAAGTGTTGCCCATCTCGTTCCTGGTAGTCGATAGGTTCAACTACGTTGGGGTGGTTTATCTTTGTTTTGGCTGCCCGCTTGAATCTCGCTACAGCCTCATCATAGCCAGGGTCACCTGGAGAAGCCAAGAGGAGCTTTATGACCACGACCTTGCCTGTGTTCTTGTCGAGTGCCTTTGCCAGGATAGCCTGGCCGCCCTGGCCCAGCGGCTCAAGGATCTCGTACCTGTCAAGGATAATCTCTCCAATCTTCGTTATGTCTTTCATGGTATTCCTCGAGTTACAGGGTTTCGTCACATCCTCTCGAATACGAGAATGCATGTCCCCACCAGGATTTGGTCGCCATCCTGCAGCGGTGTGGGTCTTTGGATGCTGAGGAGAGTCCCGTTGGAACTGCCTAAATCTTCTATGAAGAAGTTCCCATCTCTCTGGACTATTCTGGCATGATCTCGGGAGACATAATCATCGTTGGGAATGGCCAGATCACAGTGCTGCGACTTTCCGATGGTCATCTGTGGTTTGTCGAGCTCAATGACCCTGCGAGCGATGCCCTTTCCCTTGGATATCAACCTATAGTGGGGCTTTGGTGCAGCAACGTGGGTGCCGCAACGATGGCAGAAAACCGCATCGGGAAGTACAGGCTGTCCGCAGTTGCAGTATGTCAGTTGAGCAGAAGCTGGATCGCCTGCATTAGAGGGGACGATGGGTTGCGGTTCTGCGTTCTGGCCAACTTCTGCCGTACCATATTCACAGGGCTGACTGTAATGTGGGGGGGCATCGGGGGGTTCCAACTCAATTGTTGGTTCGGCTTTTGCCCTGCGGCTCGGCACAATGAGCCTCTCCCCACACTGCATACAGAACATGGCTCCATTGACGCATTCGCTATTACAGTGGGGGCACAGTGGGTTTGGCGGCAGAGGACCTGGCTGGCCTGGGTTGGTCCTTTGCGCTGATGTTTCTTGTTGCTTGTACATTTTTACGCTCCTTTCGAAAGTGTCTTAACGTTTCAGCCAACTCGACGGGGTACGCACCCGTCAAGGTGAAGTCAAAGAATTCGAATTCAGGGGTCAGATCAGGCAGATACTCGCAGCAAATCACAGAGACATTGTCCATTGTCCCTGCCTCGAGGGCCTGCTGGATAAGATGCTGGGGCAGTTGTCGAAAAGAAGAGGCGCCCTGCTGATATTTCTGAAATAGGTCAGCTATCTTTCGGTCGCTCAGCACGTCTGTAAGGCCGTCTGAGCAGAACACAATCATGTCTTGGTGCGAGAGGTGGCAGACAGCAGTGTCGGCAGTGAAGCCATCCCTCATTCCGACAAAACGGTTTATGGCGTGGGAAAGGGGATGTACCTTCGCCTCGGCTTCATTGATTAATCCGGCATCTACAAGCGGCTGTATCTCGCTGTGGTCGTGTGTAATCTGTCTGATCTTGCCGTTGCGGTAGACGTAGCACCGCGAATCACCCATCCAAGCGACGAAGATCTTGCCATTTATGATGATGCCGCAGACGACCGTAGTTGACATACCGCCGTATTCTGGGTTCCCATCGATCTCGGCGAGCACGGCATTGTTGGCGGCAACAAGTGATTGACGAAGCAGACTAAGAATACTCTCAGGCGTAAAGGCATTCCTGTCGGCCTTTTCATCTAACGCGGCCAGAGATGCAGCAAGGAAAGATTTGACTGTTCTGACGACAATAGCACTGGCAACCTCACCGTATCTATTGCCACCTACACCGTCGGCAAGCACGACTACTGTAATATCCAGTGCCTTCGGTCCGGGGATTCTTAATGAAAACGCCCCAAGGTCATCTTCAAGATTTTCACGTGGGCCTTTGTCTTGAGCGAAAACTATCTTTGTACTTTCCATGTTATCTCCGGCGTTTCTTGTTACTGCTGAGGATTCGGGTGATTGCTGCAATGGCCACGCAGATGCAGCCTAAGGTGAATAGACGAACGTAGCGGTCTCTGTTCTGGACATCTAAGAGGTTCATGATGTCTTCGAAGGAGAATGATGGTTCAGCACCTTTCACCAGATAGAGCACTGTGAAAACCACCAGAGGGATCAAAAGTAGCTCCCATGTGAACCTGTGGCGTGCCTCTTTGGACTTGGGTGATGTTGGTCTCTGTTGAGGATTTGGCGCGTATCCGAAGTATTGTGGTGCTTGAGCCATACAATTATCTCCTTACTTGGTTTGAGCGTAGCACATAGTCCGCTCCGCCCTCTGACGTCTGAAACATACGATGCTTCTTATGCAATGACAGAATGGTGAGTTAAACGATGAGAGACTGCTGATTGCAGGATGGCATGGTGACTGGGCGTATAGCGCAGAGCTGTTCTTGCTGCCAAAAGTCAGGGTACTTGCAGCCTCCGCATTCTGCCTTTTGACGATCGTAGGGATTAGTGCTTGGACCGGTTGTCTCGCTTAGTGTTTCGCCCGATACGCCCTACGGCATGGATTAGTAGGCATAGCAGGACTAAACCTGCGAGGTCGTAGAGACTGATGGGGTCTTTACCCATGCCCGGCAAGCTCCTGGAGATGTGGAACCCTGCACCATGTCGCGCGAAATTGATGACTATTGCAATAAGCAGAATGACCAAGCATATCTTCGCAGCCTTCATCTAATATGCCTCCTTCAAAAATGTGTCGATTGTCTGGTACTCGATGCGATCGGCAAATCTACTCGCAAAGAGATCTGATTCCACGAGCTTTTTGAGTTCATCGCAGATGGATTTCTGGGCAGCTACAACCACGAGTCTGAGCACGGCATTAGAATCAACGAAGCAGGCCTTTATATGGCTGATGAGGTTTGAGGTGGTGTGGATCACGACTTCATACGTAGTCACTTCACCATTTACCTCAACAGCGACATCCGCCGCGTGCTGCGTTCCGGGCACCAGCCATTCTCTTGTGGCCTTGCACCCTCTCTTTTTCATGGCAGCGATTATCCAAAACACAAAATGCCGATGGGCGATTCCCCCTCTTCCTTGCTGTGGCTGCTGTTTACCTAAGAACTGCCAGCCTTTCTCGGTTATCTCCATGAGCCTAACAGAGGAGTGGCTCAGTCTAACCGTTTCGAATGTAGCCAGTTCGTTTAGCTTGAGCTTTTTGATGGCAGCTTGCTGTGTTGCGGGCGAGGGATTGTCCATCCGCTCGAGGAGTCTGTGCAAGGGCTCGTATGGATGCAGAGAGGCGTAATCAAGCAGAGAGCGGGCGATTTTGCCTAAGGATTTGGATTTGGTTCTCTTCTTGGCTTGTCTGGCGGCAGTCTGGCCGCTCTCGGAAATCCGTCGGTCAAGGGCTTCCTGAAGACCCGGGAGTTCCCCCAGGCCTTGTGCCGGTTTCCAGGGATGTGTGTTGTACTCTATTGATTTCATATCATCTTCTCGGAGGTATGTAATCGACTTGGCACCACATTGCATGGGGCCAGGGACCTTGTGATTCTCTAAAAAGACACTGCCCTGGTTTCAGGGCTGTCAGCATATGCTCAGCCCCGGGCTGCAAAAGCAGTGCGCGGCGGGCAGTCATTACAGATTCGTTATCTGAGACGTTGAACACCATGGTGTAGCATGCGCTGGACAGCAGGTGTGGAGCGACGTTCTGCAGTCCGCTGACACCAATTGTAGCTTGAAGGCCAAGCTCTCGGCCCAAACGTGCCATGGCACTGAGGGGACTGAGATGCGGGAAAAAGGCTCGCTCACTGTCGGGATGCACCAGTAAGTCACCTTCATCGATAAAGTACATGACTTCAGTGCAATCGGTTTTATGGCCGCTATTCAGTCTGCTGATTAGCTCTTGGCCTATCAGACAATCCAATAGGTAGTGGCGCAAATAGTCAGGAAGATTTGATACATCGATAACACAGTTCTTACCTGATTGGACAATGTCCCGCTGAATCTGAAAGCCATCTGCACAATCCAGTAGACTGGCGCTGTCCTGGAGCAGTCCTTCCAGCAACTGGATCAGAGTCTTGCTATAATCCGCCTTGCTACTGAAGCTTAGCAGACCCGCATAGAGGACGATTTCCAGGATTAACCTAAGACTGGGCCATGTGAGTGCGGTCTCATCAGGAGTTGGATTCAGTATGGCGAGAGCCCAGTAGACTATCTTGGCTAATGTAGTCCTCGATATGACAAGACCTAATCTCGCGGCCAGCCACGTGGTTATGTGATTGATCCATACTATCGGCGGGACATCAGCTGGCCCATCAAGCCCTAATCTCAAGTTGTTGTGCACAGAGAAGTGGAGCCAGTCCGGGCCCAATTTCTCTCGCAAGTCCGTGAAGTCCTGCTTCGGGTCAATAACAATCAAGGTAATCCTCTTCTCAGGGTGTGCCTTGTTGTATTCGTGCACCTTGAAACAGATGTTCCTCAGAGTCACTGTTTTTCCGCTGCCCGCCGCGCCCGCAATTACGATATTTCTGGGCCTGTCTGACAGGCGCAGACCGAACTCAATTGTGGGGTCTTCGACGAGATGGCCGAGGACTATGTCAGGTTTGCCGTCAGCATTGAGCTCCTTTTCGTCTGGAATCCGGTGCAACAAGTTTGGAAAATCCTTCTGCTGCTGGATCAACGGTTCAAGTTGATAAAGAAGGACCTTACAGGACTGCTCAGAGAGCATGTTGCGCTCGGCCATGAACTTTATCTGTTCCCAATATGGGTAACGATCCACGCGATATCGTTCGAGCTTCTGGATCAGTTCAATCCTGTATGTGCTCATGGCTTACTCCTCCTTCTTCGTAAAGAAGATTCTTTTCAGCAGCCATCCAGCTGCGTGTCTTTTTGCGCAGCTCAGGCAGCGCCACTTATTGTCCGAACCGAGCTTTCTGTGGTGTGGACAGCATAAAGTCCCACACCCTGCACAGATCTTCGCCCTTGCCAACGTTGTGAGACCGTGGCTGGGCCTTCTGACTCGCAGGCCGGAGACCGAAAACGTGCGGCACTGCTCGCAGATTCCTATGTAGATAGGCGGATTCGAGGTGAGCATGCCAGGATTCCAGGCTGTCCCGTCCACCAGAATCATATTGTGGCTGAGCCGGCGAGACTCCATGGAGCCATCAGGCTGGCTGACGATATACTCGTTAAGGCCGATGGCGATAACTGGTTGGCCGTTTGCATCCCAGATGACAGTAGTTGTGCTATGGTTGGTGCTTGGATTTTGAGATTGGTGATTTGCCATTTTCTGTCTTCCTAAATTCCGAGGGCCTGAAGAACCATTTTTATCGCAACCAGCATCCCCCTGATGACCACGTAGCCAGTACCAAGTGCTACGATCAGCAGGATGAGCGATGCAATGACTTTGATTGCCGCCTTCACCCAGGCAACGATCTGAGCAGCTAACAGCTGGGGTGTTATTTTGGATGAGGAATTCGGCAACAGCGGTGAATTGTCTGGGTTCTGAGTCATTTGTCTGTCTCCTTAGAAGAAATTGATAGATGCTTTCATAAATTGGTTTAGATAGACGTCCTATTTGGATTTCTTGGTCGGTTGCGAAGCACTCGCCTTGCAAGGGTCGGGTGGTTGGCAGAAAAGGGACCAGTCAATGTCAGTGCGGCTGTTTCCAGGGGCCCCGCCTAATACCACGAAGCATGTGCGTTGCGGATTCATGCGATATGCCGGCCTGGCTATGCCCATCTTGTTGAGGACATCCAGGTACTGGAAAGGACGCAGCTCTTTGGGCAGGTCTCCGAACAGGAGATTGAAACGATACGCCCTCGCTACAAAGGCGTCCATAGACAGCTCATAGTCGCCGCCATCAATGGCTTCCAGATCGTCTATTGTCAGAGGCTCTCTGCGCGTGTGGACCAGAAATCCGAGCCTCATGGCTGCTCTCTTAACCACTGGGTAGACGTATGTGGCGCCGGAATGCCCATCGACGTGCCATCTGTACCAGTCCGAGGGGACGAGCCAGCTGTAGCTACACTCCCAGAATTGCCGGTACGCTTCGTAGAATGGGTGAACAAGACGCTCACCGTTCTTACGACACTCGAGGTTTACTTTGATTTCTTCAATAACGGTGCTCATGGTGGTATCCTTTCAGTTAAATGTGAGTCAGTTGTTACACTCTCGTGGGTTGAGCCGCCCTGTATGCAGGTGTGATTCCTAAAGACAAGAGTCGCTCGTTTTCTTGGGTCAAGGCCATAGCCAGATTCTGAGCGACACCTTTGGCAACGTTGCCTATGCTCTTGGGGTCGAACACAGAGGCGCTCGATTGAAGCGTGATTTCCCCGCTTTCAGGATCCTGGCAAAGACGTGTTCCTGCCGGCAGGTGATGCTGCTGGAGCAAGGACCTCAAGGCAAATACATCGGCGCATTCCGTGAGCTGGCCTATCTTTACCTCCAGCAGGACGAACTCCATGCCGTAGGAGAGTCTGGAGAGGTAGGCTTCGTCCTCTTTTTTGCGAAGAAAGCCGGAGGCAAAATGATTGTGCTCATCGACATAGTACTGATGCCAGAAGCCTCGCAATGCTTTGATGATGTAGGTCCACATCCTGTGGTAAATTGCGGCCTGCACGCTCTCCAGAGGCTCCTCGTTTGGGTTGGTTTGACGTGTTTCCATTTCTAATCTCCTTTGAAAATCGGTTGCCTTTTTCAACCTTCACTGATATATTTTTGAACGGTAATCTGTATGTCACTGTGTTGAATTTAACATGTCGTTGTTTTATTTGTGTCGTAAGATGCTCGCAAACCGGTCGTCATTTGGACTGAGTTGCTCGTAATGGAGTCGCAACATGGATAAAAAGAGTAATACGGTCCAACCTGATGGAGAAAAAGTCCGCTTCCACCGAATCAAGATGGGCCTAACGCAGGAAGACTTGGAGGATGAGACTGACAAACGCCAACGCAGAGTTTCGAAGAGGACTATCGAGAGAATTGAGGCGGGATGCTCTGCCCACATAAACACTATTCGCATACTTGCAGACGCTCTTGGCGTCGAGCCCGATGCTTTGCTTAAGGGCAATGAGAGCATTGGCCGGAGCAACGGGGTCACACCATCAACTGGTATTAGCCCGGAACTTGCCAAGCACTTCATCTCTTTTCAGACATTGATCGAAGATCGAACTAAGGAATTCACTGGCAGGAAGTTTGTTTTTGACAAGATTGAAGGCCTTCTTCACGAAAAGGCTTTTCCCTGTGGATATATTGTAATCGAAGGTGATCCAGGTATTGGCAAATCTGCATTGATGGCGCAACTCATTACGACCGGAGGCTACTTCATCCATCACTTTAATGTTGCATTGCAGTCTATTAATGGGCCACGACAGTTTATTGGTAATATTTGCGCCAGGATCATAAGCGCGTACAAATTATCCTACGCCGGATTGCCGGATGACTATGACAAAGATGGCTCTTTCCTCAATAGACTGTTAGAGGAAGTCGCTGGGAAACCTGGCAGACAGCGACCTTTAATAATAGCTGTTGACGCCCTCGATGAAGTCTATGACGCAAGAGAGGCTGGTCCAAACAACCTCCTATTCCTACCATATAGTCTGCCGGAAAACATTTACGTGATCGCTACTACGAGAAGACTGCATGACTTGAGACTGCGCACTGCCAATTGTCGCATCATCAGTCTCGATGCGCAATCACTGGATAATGGCCTAGACGTGGAGGCTTACATTCGTAAACAAGTCACACGGAAAGGGATCAAGGCGTGGATGGAAAGAAGGCAGCTTGAACACAATGAGTTTGTGGATGAGGTGGCCACGCGAAGTGAAGGCAACTTTATGTACTTACGTCACGTTCTGCCAGCGATAGAGCAAGGACAATTCTTTGAAAAGAGTGTCGATGAATTGCCCTACGGTTTACGTTCCTATTACCATTGCCATTGGGCACAGATGCGCCACAACAATCCAGATACCTTCGAGCGATTATTCCAGCCCGTCGTTTGCGTTTTGGCAGCAGCTCAAGAGTGCGTCTCGGCGGGGCAAATAGCGGAGTGGACAAAGCTTAATCTGAGGGAGGTACGGGATGTCTTGAGAAAATGGTCAGAGTTCCTGCACTTTGAATCAGATGATGAGGGTCGGAGTACTTGTCACCTGTACCACACTGCTTTCCGTGATTTCCTCAGAGAGGAGGTAAACCCGGACCTAAGAACATATCACTCCATGATTGCAGAATCGGCCTTAAGTAAGGTCAGGAAACAGAGCTCACCAGACTTCAAATGAGCGTTGATCATTCAAATCCTTACGCAGCTTTCACAAAGTACGAACTACGATACATCGTATTCCATATCCTTCACTCCGACTGTGACCAGAGATTAGGGAACGCTGAGCGGATCCTTATGGATCTGAGATTCGTACAAGCAAAATGTGAGGCCGGTATGCTTCACAGTCTGATTAACGATTACAACACTGCATTGTCTGTCTTGCCGCCGCTTTCAAGGACGTCTAGCGAAGCAGAAACAGCACATGGTGATTTGATGACTCACTATGTCGCTGACCTTGTTGCGTATTCTCGTGCTTCCGTCAGAGCACTGCGCAAATATCGCAGCGCCGTAAAGGAACGGTCTCGTGGTAAGCCAACGGTTGTGCTGCCTCGGCCGCCGAGAACCACATCGGTCATTTCACAGATTTACTCAACAGGGCAAGATCGTGGTATGGACGAGGATTCGCTTACCAATCGGACCGTTAGCGACCGTATTCAAGCATTCAGAAACTTTGTATCCACACACAGTTCCCTACTAAGCGGTTTTCCTGCAGAGACAATGAGTATCGCAAGGAACCACGCAACAGGCGGACCTGTAGCCGAACAGGCAAACCGCTTGTTGGCAGAACGTCGCGACCCTTGGTTTTCTCGAGACCCGCGGCCACCATGTCCGAGCAGTCAACCACTCTGTCGTTTTGCATTGAAATGTGAGTCTGATCGTATACTTTATGTTAGTGTAACGGCTGACGGAAGATTCGCACTGTCGGCTACTCCGAAAATGTGGAATCGCGCACCTTTTGTCCAGATGTGGGATCTATCCACCGGAGAATGCGTCAAAACGCTCACGGGCATTGGAACAGAAGTCAACGCTATCTCTGCCACACCCGACGCCAAGAAAGTCGTGGCTGTAGTTGACAACTGCACATTGAGGGTATGGGATCTCCAAACGGGCCGTTGTATAAAAGCTTTTGCAATAGAGTGTGACTCTATTCGTTCTATCGCGATTACGCCAGACGGCATGTTGGCAGTTATTGCGGAGTCCAAATGTGCAGAAGAGGAAACGCCCGACCCGCGAAGACCGGGCAAGATCCCAGCTTTTCAGGTATGGGATCTTATTGGGAGGCACCGCATGTGGAGTCTCGGAGGTCCGGTTGCGGGACCAAACGTTGTCGGCATGGGCGCTAACGGATGGTCAGCTCTTTCCTGGGATTCTTATGGAGTTTTGCGGGTATGGGACATCACAACTGGACTTTGTAGCTACGTCCTGAAAGGCGAAGCCGGTACACACTGTGCACTAGCCGTGACACCAGATGGAGAGAAGGCCGTGTCTTCGGGCTACGGCTTGGGATTATGTGTTTGGAACCTTGTCGAAAGGAAGTATGCCGCCATACCGCTACTAATCGGGCAAGACGTGATTTCTGTAGCAATAACACCAGATGGCAGAATATGTGTGTCAGGAGGAGCGGATGGGAAGTTGCGTGTATGGGATCTGATTGAGGTACGATGTTTAAGGACTATAGAATGTCAACAAGGCTCTGTGAATTGTGTGGCTGTCACGCCCGATGGGAAATTAGCTGTGTCAGGGGGCAATGATGGGACTCTTCGGGTGTGGGACTTGGCGGCCGGAAGAGAACCACGTTCCCTCAAGAAACACTCAAACATAATTAGTCGTGTGAAGATCGCGTCAAATAGGCACACGGCGCTCTCAGAAGGTTGGGATGGCTCACAATGCTGGGATTTCACGACTGGAGAACACTTGAAGGATCTAAGTGGCCGAACTGAAGGAGAGGAAGGTTACATCTACAACGATGGATTACTTAATATGAAATCTGACGGCTATAATGCCATATATAACGTGTGGGGCGGCGCAGCAATGAAGATGCGGAGTTTGCATGTCGATTTTACCATACGAACTATAGAGGGGCCCTCGAGGAACATCGAGTGTGTTGCGACCACACCTAACGGCGAGCACTTGATTGCCTATGATGATAACGGATCGTGCGTGATTTGGGAGATTGACACTGGGCGGTGTGTAAACACAGCTCCAGGTATCTCGGCCAGACTGGCGGATGGTAGGCTACCCAGTGTGCGTTGTTTCACCTTAGGTTCGGACGGTAGAAGGGCCTTCTTGGGTCTTTTTGATAGAAGCGTACGACTATATGATCTAGCAACAGGAGAGTGCTTGCGAGCATTGGAAACGCTTCCGCGAAATGCTGAATCCATTAGTTTTACACCGGATGGAAGATTGGTTTTATTTGGTGGTAATGATGCGAGTGTGCGGCTGTACGATATAGAAAAGTGGCAGTGTCTGCATAATTATCCAGGCCCCTTGGGTCCCAGCCGCATTGAAATGACCCCAGATGGCAGGAAGGCGGTATATGCATCGGGGATGCAATCTATAGCTGCGGACAAGCTGCTATTTATCGACCTATCAACGGGCCAATTGTTGCGGTGTCTGGTTGGCCACACGTTGGACGTGTCTTCGATAGTAGTTACTCCTGGAGGAAGATGGGCCATATCAGCGAGTAAAGATGGGACACTGCGAGTGTGGGACTTGAACACTGGAGAATGTATCAGTATATACCCGATTGGTGAGTCTATTAGTGCGATGTCGGAAGTGTGCCCTGACGGGCGTTTCATCTGTGGTACAGATAGAGGCAGCCTTCATTTCCTGACGCTGAAGAATCTACCAGATCAAGCTCCAAAGGTGACAGCCACGCGACTGTTTAATTGGAATACACTCGAGGCATTGAGGGAAACTAAAACACGAAATAGGCTCGAAGAGCCCGCAAATGAGGTGCCTGCAAATGCAAATATGGCATATGACGAGAAACTCACAAGCTCCTGTCTCTGGTGCGGGCGGCGTTTTGTACCTAGCGATGTGGTTTTAGATGCGATCTACGGAATATTACGCAATGCTAAGATATCAAATGAGCACTCGCCGTGCAGGGAACTCCCTGCAGATGCGTGGAATGAAGCACGTCTGATCTCCGAATGTCCTCATTGTCATAGACCGCTGAGATTCAATCCTTTCACTCATGATAATCGATATCTCCAACTTCTTCCATCTTCGCAAAGGTTCGTTAGTGGCGACAAGGATTTCAAGGTATCTCAACTGCGGCTCCTGAGATATAGAATTTCATCCTTATATGAGAAGGCTCGGCCTTTTTCAAAGCCTTGCATTTTGATTGTTGCTAGCACTGTCATGTGTACGTTTGTGCCTTGGGGATGGACGCTCGGCGTACCCCTTGCACTTATTGGGCTCTTGATGGGCACTATATTATTGGCCGGTCTAAAGGATTTGATCATATATCTGCCATGCCCCAGATGTGGACGGGCAGCTACCCTTTGGCGAAAAAAGGAAATATTCTGCCGGTGCTGCGGAGCTCTACCCGTGGACATTATCCGTTGTCCAACTTGTCTGAAAAAAGCAGCTTTATGGAAGAGCAGGATTGTGGTATGCAGACAATGTGGCTGTCAAAGAATAGAAGAGAGTTAGATGGAACTTATTTACGCGGCAGAATTTCGGCCCTCTTCCCATTTTCATGAGTAAGAGGGCCGTTGCGTTAGACAGCGGCTCTCGAGGTGAAACAAAATGGCAAAACCTGTAGCGAAGGTCAAAGCTGGCCTGGTTTCGGCTGCTTTGTGGGAAAATGAGATTACGGCTAATGGCCGGAAGGTAACCGTGTTGAAGGCATCAGTTCAGCGAAGGTACAAGGACAAGGATGGAAGCTGGAAATCATCGCAGAGCTTCAGCCGTAACGAGATACCGTTGGCTGTGTATTGTCTGCAGAAGAGTTTTGAAAAGATTATAGAAATGCAGATTGATGAGAGCAGTGATGACGGTATTGTGGAAGAAACGGTGATGTGATTACAGTGTCTTTCGGCCTTTGCGAAGCGGCTCTCGGTTTTGAGAGAGCCGCTTTTCTATTGGTTCGGAGGTGATGAGAATCACGAGAATCCAAAAGCACATTGCGAGAAGGTGGGAAGTGTCATTCATTGAGTTAAGGAACCATAGGAGCCGGAAGTTCAAGGTGACACGAAGAGTCCCTGAAATGGCTGTCGCCGAAACGAAGGTGTTCAGGTCGAAGAAGAGAGCCAAGAAGCAGCTTGATGAATGGCTAGAGTAATTCACTCATCTTGGTTCTCAGGGCACCGACCAATTCACGTTGGTTGCACCGGTAGATATCTGGAATGCCCAGGCAGAGGATACGCTTCTGAAGATAGACATGGGGAAACCGTTTGGCTATCTCGGTTCTTTGGGCGTCTTCCATAACGATAATGGTATCGGCCCAGCGAAGTTGCTGGTTTGTCACAGGATCATCGTTATAAAGGCCTGCGGACTTGGTCTCGAACCTGCTCCGGAACAGTTCCTCGGCCGTCTTGCTTCTGTTCTGGCTCTGGTTACAGATAAAGAGGACGTTCATGAGTAACAGAAAGACGGACGAGTATTTAAGCCTTACGCCAAAGCGGCTCTTAAGTTGCAGAGAGCCGCTTTTCTATTGGTTCGGAGGTGATGAAGCATGAACCAACTGGTACGAACGACACTCGAATTGGAGCAATACCAGTGTCGAAGCTGCAAGAGGATGTTCTACATCGACGAGATGGACAGGAACCCGCTGGATTTGGATTTCGGCTGTCCGTATGGCTGCGATGACAACGGCATACACATTCGGAGTATCAATACCGAGATCAAGCGTGTGGTGGAAAGAGGTGATTAAAATGGCTGGAATCAAGGACTACCAGATTGTAATAGAGCTGTGTGAGGAGGAGTTTGAGCTATCGATGGGCAGGAAGCCCAAAGACCAGGATGAGTTCGACGATTGGGCTCGCTTGGCAGAGAAGGGCCTGCTGAACGGCCACATTGACTGGGACATCCTGTACGAATGCACCTGTGATGCGATGTCGCAACGCAGCGGTGAGCAAAAATGAACCGGGCAACCAGAGAGCAGATTCGATTTGTTTTGGAGGATGACAACGAGGTAATGGGGACAGCTTTGGCGCCTGGCAGTGATTTGGATGAAGAGAACAAGCAGATGAACCGGGAGTTGATTAAACGGCATGAGAAGATATTGGCCAAGCTTGATAAGAATGAAGTATTGAGCCAGGAAGATTTGCAGCTTGTGCGTGCCGCCAATGAGATACACCTCAATGATGAAGATAACCTGAATGGAAGACATAAAGAAGCAATAGAGCTGGACGAGTGGCTTGATTTGATGGTGGAACTGTCAGCTAAGCAGGCCTTTGAGATTCTGGAAAAACACCTGCATGATGATCCCCATACATCGGCAATTGTTTTCAGAGCTCTGCATACATTGTGGGAAGAGATTACTCCCAATGATGTTGTAGAAGGACCTGCGTTTGATGATAAAGGAAAGTGTCTGAAGTGCGGAAGCAAGGTGTCGTTTGCAGACGCAACAGACACGGTTGTCTTTGTCGGAGACGAGATTGTCAAGAGATATGACGGCGATATCACAAACCGCAATTGTGTCAGGTGCACGTATCCTCGACAGTACGATGATTTCAAGCACTTTGACCATGGTGATGAGAAATGAATCTAAGCGAGTTCATCAGGCAGAATAATATCAAGTGCAAGGACGGGGAAGACTTTGATAACAGCCCTGAGTTTCTCAAAATGCGGGAGTTTGGTGTGCTTTCGGCAAGCCTGAAAAAAATCTGAATTTATCAGGGGGTGTCGGTCC
>CAYGZM010000024.1:0-35591 GCA_964354365.1 uncultured Pirellulales bacterium | reverse complement strand
GGCAAAAGAATAGTCTCTTGTATCTAATCTGCCCCGCTAACACTATTGAAAGCCCGTAAAATAGCAGATTCACCCCGCTAAAGCAACCCAAATCGCCGGACCACGCGCATTTTGCGGGGTATTTGTGAAAAAATGGGCTTAATCACAGGCAAAAGGGATTGAACAAGTACCCCGCAAGCAGTATCATAACGGCAGGAACAAAGACGGAAGCGTTATCCTAAACAAATGTCTCGTTCTTGTGATACAATACTCGCAGTGCTATGGTATATCGTCGCCGCCCAGAATGGTGGGATTGGGAATTGGATCTCAGCCCACACCTACTCAAGCGTATGCTCGACCGTAGCTTTTCGGAATTGGATCTGCGAGCGATGCTTGAGCACTCCAGAGGCTACCGACGCGATATAGTTGAAGGGCGATGGGTCATTGTTGCTATGCACCGCAGGCGAACGTGGGAAGTAATTGTGGAGCCTGACTTCGACAGCAGGCGTCTGGTGGTAATAACAGCCTATCCATATTGGGAATCGTAAAAATGAATGAATCGTATTTGGAAGTGACGTTTCGACATGGCCGGCCTTTAGCTGCGTACTACTATTTGCCGCGCCGTCCGAAGGACAAGAGCTGTCGAACGAGGCGGGTTGAGCCCGGACTTGTGATTGATTTCACCCGTGATGGAAAGCCTATCGGGATTGAGATCGTAGCGCCGGATAAGCTGACTTTGACTGCGTTCAATCGAGTCCTTCGGGAGCTTGGCTTTCCGAGGTTGACACGGGCCGATTTGGCCCCGTTGATCGCAGCTTAGTGCATTTGGCACTCAGCGAGTGAATCTCTCGCCTACCCGGTAGGATTCCGGTCACATCTACTTGGTGGAAATGTGCGGGCTATCGGGTCAGCATCAGTTGAGTAGGAAACAGTTGCTTGCATCTGAAATGAGGTAGCATTTCTATGTGTCAGGAGAGGGAGCACCTCGCCCCACTTGAGCACCGGCGTCGCCCGCCGGAGAGAGTTCCACAGCGATTCTACGTAGCAGTGTGTCTTTTTATGTCGAGCATCCAAGACTGGCTTCTTGGGCTCAAGGAGAAACAAACCAACAACCTCAATTGGTCAGCAACCTGCTCGTACTACTCGCTCGTCCACGGCGGGCGGCTCCTGTGTTTCCTGGCTTTTGACGATTACCCGACACAACACCAAGAACTGCGTCAGCTACTTGGTGGGACCCTACAAGAGAGTAGACGCAGATCGGGAGGCAATGATGGATATCCCTTCAATTGGCTTAGCGAATTCGCCAGGATTACCCAAGAGGCCAATCGTAGGCATCCTGTGGAGAGGCCGCTTGGGGATATTGGCAAACTCAGAGAAATGCTTGGCGCGTATCTCGAGACAATGAAGGTGCCAGACGCAAGGCGAAGGTTAGATAAATTCGGGAGAGTTCTTGATGCAGCCGGACCTCGCCGGCGCACCGGCAGGCTCACACCGGTGGCGACCCGGCATTTTCGCTTGCTGTGCGGAAATCATCTCCGTACAATCCTGCTCGTATTTGCGAACGTGTTCCGCGTTGCGGCATTCTGGAAATGTCAGGATGGAAAAGCTGCCCAGAAGACAGTTCATTAGGTCATTGGCCGCCGCCGGCGCCGCCGCCTCGTTGAACCGCGTCCGCGTTTTCGCCGCAAATCCCTCTCAAAGCGCTAATAAGGGCATCGGTTCGGGCACGGAGGCCATAGAGATAAGGCCGGATGACATAATCCCCGCACCATCCGACCCGGCCCAGTGGGCCGCCTTTCGGGATGCACTGGTCAAGTGGCGCAAAGCCGCCAAGACCGGTCTTGCCTACAGCGACGCCCTATACCGCAGGCAGGACTTTGCCTGGGTCCCCTCCTGCTATTGCTGCTGCTTTGTGATGATGTGCGACGAGGCCTTCTACAATCCGAAACGCGGGCGCTACAGCATCGACTCATTTATCAAACACGGGATCGAGCAGTTCGGCGGCTACGACGCCATCGTCCTCTGGCACGCCTACCCGAGGATAGGCGTCGATGACCGCAATCAGTTCGATTTCTATCGTGATATGCCCGGCGGGCTTACCGGCTTGAGGACTCTAACCGACGCCTGTCACGCACAAAGCGTTAGAGTCTTCATCGACTACAACCCGTGGGACACCGGCACCCGGCGCGAGAACAAACCTGACCTCGATGTGCTCGCCGAGCTGATTGAAGCGACAAATGCCGACGGAATCTTCCTCGATACAATGAATAGAGGCGCAGCGGAGTTTCGGGCGAAACTGGACTCGGTAAGGCCCGGCGTTGTCCTCGAAGGCGAAGGCGCCCTGCCGCTCGAAAACGTTTACAATCATCACATGTCGTGGGCACAATGGTTCAAGGACAGCCACGTCCCGGGCGTGCTTAGAAACAAATGGTTCGAGCGCCGGCACATGCAGCACCAGATAAGGCGCTGGGACCGCGAGCACACAGCCGAATTGCACACCGCCTGGATGAACGGCAGCGGAATGATGGTGTGGGAAAACGTATTCGGCACGTGGGTCGGCTGGAGTCGCCGTGACCGCTCGATCCTAAGAGCAATGCTGCCTATTCAGCGCCGCTACGCAAGGTTGTTCTGCGGCGAGGGATGGACGCCGCTCGTCCCCACGCTGGCCCCGGACCTCTACGCAAACCTGTGGGAGGGCGACGGCCTGCGATTGTGGACTATGGTCAACCGTTCCGACAAGGACATCGAAGGTCCGCTGCTGAGAACCGCCTATATTGAGAATGCCGGTCTATTCGACCTGATTTCGGGGCGCGAGGTCGGCAACGCCGCTCAGAACGACTCAGTTATGCTGTCGGGCAGGATTCGGCCACGCGGCATCGGGGCTTTTGTATGTGGAACAGAGGCGGCCCTGGGCAAAGACTTCCCGCAGTTTCTTGCCGGGCGGCACAAGCTCGATTCGCGAGTTGAGTTTGACGTCGCCTTCCCCGGTCGCAGCGCCGTCCTCAAGCCCGTCACGCCCACAAAGAAATACGCCGGAGCAGAGGTCCCCCCTGGTATGGTCGAGGTTCCGCCGGCAGAGTTCGATATGAAGGTGGAATTCAGGACTCGCGAATGCGGCTTCTACAACTCGCAGACGGACGCCGCTCTTACGTTTCCCAAGTTGCACACCTCGGCCACCTTTGAGCGAAAGGTCAGTCTGGCGCGCTACGCGATTGACCTTACGCCCGTGACAAATGCACAGTTTGCACGATTCCTCAAGGCGACCGGATACAAACCCAGGCATCCTGACAACTTTCTAAAGCACTGGTCGGATGGCAGTTTCCCCCCCGGAAGGGAAGACCACCCGGTTGTCTATGTTGACCTCGACGACGCCCGCGCTTATGCGAAGTGGGTGAACAAACGCCTGCCAACCGAAGGAGAATGGCAGCACGCGGCGCAGGGACCGGAGGGGCTGAAATATCCCTGGGGCAATGAGATGCTGCCGGGCAGGTGCAACGACGGCCAGACCGGGGGTACAACGCCTGTCACCGCTTTTCCGGACGGACGCTCGCCGTTCGGCTGCTACGATATGTGCGGAAACACCTGGGAATGGACCGAGAGCGAAAGGAGCGACGGGCGCACACGGTTCTGCATAATTCGCGGCGGCTCATACTACCAGGCAAAAGGCTCGGACTGGTACACCGACGGGGGGCCTCGGCCGTGCAGCTTCGCCGTCAAGCTCCTGTTGATGTGGCCCGGGCTCGACCGCTGCGCGACCATAGGCTTTCGCTGCGTCGCCGACCTTGCGGACCGCTGACGAATCTGCTATGATTCTTTCGGTTTGCTTATGAAGCCCTATTGGAAGTTTAGAGACTGTAACAAAACCTGACTTCAAAATGAGGCGCCGCTTCGCTGGGGTATTTGAATAGATTCCTCGGCTGCGCTCGGAATGACAAAGGCTGCGCGCAGAATGACGAATTGGGTCTTGTTAGAGCGCCATAGGCAAAGGAAAGGCGCAATGAGAAAGATTACGTTGGCAATCGTGTTTGTAGGGGCACTTGGGTGTCTTGCCAGCATATGCTGCGCTGACGACTGGCCTCAATTTCGAGGTCCGAATCGCGACGGCAAATCGGCAGAGACGGGCCTGCTCAAGGAATGGCCTGCCGGCGGCCCGAGGCTGCTGTGGTCCGTCGAAGGCCTCGGCATAGGCTTCTCGTCGGTGGCTGTGGCCGATGGCTTGGTCTATACAACAGGGATGATCGATAGCGAGGGGTTCCTGTTTGCCTACGACCTTGCAGGCAATCCGAAGTTTAAGGAGTCATACGGGGCGGAGTGGAAGGGGTCCCACAAGGGCGCCCGCACGACGCCGAGCGTCGATGGCGACCGGGTCTATGTCTTCAGCGGCGTCGGAGTTATGGCCTGCTTCAACGCCAAGACCGGCAAGAAAATCTGGGAAGTCGATACCCTCAAAGAATTCAACGCCAAGAACATCCGCTGGGGTATGAGCGGTTCGCCGCTGATAGACGGCAACAAGGTCTATTGCACACCGGGCGGCCAAAAAGGCGCAGTCGTCGCCCTCGACAAGATAACGGGGCGAACGGCCTGGACAAGCCCCGGGTCGGATGAGCTTTCCGCCTATTCCTCACCCATACTTATCGAAAGAGGCTCGAATCGACTGCTGGTGAATGTTATGCAGCGGTCGATTATAGGCGTCTCTACCGACGACGGCAGGCTTCTTTGGCGCATCGCGTACCAGTCCTCGTTCGACACGGCCGCCAACACGCCCGTCCATAGCAACGGCTCGCTCTATGTGACCAGTGTAGTTGAGCGTGAAGCAACCATCGGAGGGTTAATGCTCGAGCTCTCGCCCGACGGCAATTCCGTTAAGGAAAAATGGAGCGACCAGACCCTTGACTGCCACCACGGCGGCGTAGTCCTTGTCGATGGCTGCATCTACGGCTCCAACTTCAAGGACATTGCGAAAGGCGACTGGGTCTGCCTCGACTGGAATACCGGCAAAGTGATGTACGAAACCGCCTGGAGCGGCAACAAAGGCTCGCTCATTTACGCCGACGGAATGCTGTATTGCTACGATGAAAACACAGGCGATGTCGCGCTGGTGAAGGCTTCGCCCAAGGCATTTGAAATCGCAAGCTCCTTCCGCGTCACCGCCGGCTCCGGCGAACACTGGGCACACCCGGCAATTTCCGACGGCCGATTGTACATCCGCCACGGCGACGCCCTTATCGCATACGACATGAAAAGCAATAAGAAACTGTAACAAATCCACAGCGGGCGAACATTCAGAGTGCCGAGGACGGTTTCATTTCTTGCCGCTTGCCAGCTTCTTGCGGAAGGCCTCCGATTCCCAGTTATTGATGAATTCCTCCTGCCGCTTGTTCAGCGTGAGAATGCCGCCCATCCGGTGCGCATTCGCCCGAATAAAGGTTGAGTACAGCACAATGTCCCGCACGGTCGGGGCAATCTTCTCCGTGCCGACAACAAAGAGTCCGACGCCCCTGACCAAAAACGCCGCAGCGGGTTTTCCGCCAGCAGCGATTTGCCTTTTCAGATGTTTTGCGATGCGCTGCGGATCGCACTTCTGCACCCATATCGCAGGTCCGTTGGCATAGACCAATTCGTCCGGCGTCAGACACCCCCTAAGCATCTTTCCGGCGTCCTTGAGACGACAGAATCCCTCGATAGCATCGTTGTAATAATACCATATCCGGGCCTGTTCGCCGGTTCCTCTTGAGTGTCCCTGCGCAATGCAGAGTTTTGCGTGTTCGATTTCTTCGGCGCAGACCTTTCTAACCGGGGCTTTCGGCTGCCGCAGCTTGCTGCTGCAAAGTCTGATGACCCTGCGGACAAGCCTCAAGGCGCCGGCGGCGCTGCCGGCTGTAATGAACAGGCCGTGCTTTTCGAGAAACAGCATCCCCGGCCTGCTGCCATATTCCTCCTGATAGCCCTCAACCAGCCGGGCGATCCTCTTGGCGAGCATATACCCGGGGTCCGTATAGGGCACCCAAAGCGGCGGCAGACTTTCGGCCTTAAAAAGCTGCCTGAGTCTGGCGCGTCCGTTTTTCGCATTGACGTAGGCGCCGGCCGCGCTGGGATGCAGATGTATCACGCACTTATCCAGCCAGGCGTGCAGGTGCGCCTCCACCGACGGCCTTGCTTCGGTCCTTACATCATCGTCGCACGCGAGGAGCAGGCGGTTGACCACCTCCAATTCTCTGCTACGAGTATCCATTTCGGCAATCGATTTATCCTTCACAACCGACAGGGCCATATCCAGCCGCAGCCTTCGCCAGCCAGCTTTCTCGTTCATATCTTTCAGAGCCGTACCGCTGGCTTTGATGTACATATACTGGCCGTCGGCGGTCTTCACCGACGTATTGCCGCCGCCGCCCTGAACGAGCGTCGGGTCTCCCCCCGTTTCTCTAGAAATCCTGATCAAATCAGCAAGCGCCTGGTTCATTCAAATTGTTCCTTTCACATTTTTCACAATGTCTCTGCTGCGACTTTGGTCTGTCGGCTTTCCATCTCCGCAGAATACTATCTTGGTGTGGCGTCGGGCAGGCCGCCGTCCACGGGAATCGTAACGCCCGTCGTCGGAGTTTGCCGGGTGGCGAAGAATAATACCGCGTTGGCGACGTGCCGCCCGGTAATCCGAATCTTCAGCAGGTTCCTGTTGCGGTAGTACTCCTGCAATCCTTCTTCATCGAGTCCTCTCGCCCGCATCCTGTCGGGGCCGACTTCCGCCCACAAGCCGGATTTGTACTTGCCCTCGGAGAACACCCCGTCCGGCGCGACCATGTTCACCCGGACACCGTATTGCGCCAGCTCTATGCTCGCAATACGCCCCAGTTGATGGCAGGCGGCCTTGGTTGCGCTGTAAGCCCCGAATCCGGCGCCGGGGCTGGGGACATTCTTCGTGGAGACGATAATAATGTCGCCTCCTGTGCCCTGCGCAATAAAGTGCCGGGCCATCTCACGCAGCGTCAAAAGCGTCCCTTCAACATTCACCCTTTCGAGCTTGCGAAACGCATCCAACTCTATTTCTTTGAGGTGCGAAACCATTGCGATACCGGCGTTGACAACCAGAATATCAATGCCGCCCCAGGCCTTAATGATAGCTTCGAGGCCCTTTACTACCGACTCATTGTCGGTAACGTCGATTGGAACGCCGATTACGCGCTGCTCGGCCGTCTGTTTCAAATCAGCCGTGAAGCTATCGAGCTTCTCACCCGGAAGGTCGCTCGCAGCCAGGTGACAGCCGTTTTCGAGCAGACCCCGGCAGATGCCGTACCCAATAGCCCCCGCCGCACCGGTCACAAGCGCAACTTTATTGCGAAGCGGCGCACCAGCCGCCTGGCCGTCATCTTTCCCTTCGATGTAAAGCACGCCCAGCCCGCCAAAACAGATAATCTGCGGCTTCGAACCGAAGCGCCGCGAGTAAGACGAAACAGCATCGCCTAACTGCTTGCGAATATCTTCCGTTGAATCCCCGGCATCCACAGGACGCGCAAAGAGCGGAGGCTTTGTACCTTTAACTAAAGGCGCGGGGTACCGTTCACCCTCGGCGTTTTTCGCCGAAGCGGCAAAGTCAATAGCCTTCTTATTCGCCAGCGACTTTAAGATAACCGGCGCATACGGCGTATCCTGGCTGTCCGTTCGATCCGCCAACAGCCCCCGTACAAGAGGTGCTATTTGAACCAATCCCTTCGATGATTCCTTATTGCCCATCATTTGCCTTGGTTGTCTGCTGTCTCCGCTCAGCGCCGAACGTCAACCGCATCCTTCAGCACATCTATCATAAACTTCGCGTTCTCCAAAGGCGCGCCCTCGCGAAAAACGGCGCTGCCTGTAACGATAATATCCGCGCCCATTCGCGCGACCTGCGCTATATTCTCACGGGTGACGCCGCCGTCAATACCGACAAGAATATCCCTTTTGGCCTCTTTGAACATCTCTATCAGCAGCCTGACTCGCCGTTCCGTTGAGGCGATGAACTTCTGCCCGCTCCAGCCGGGATTCACCGCCAAAAGAAAAACCACATCCACCTCGTCGAGAAGCGGCGGCACTGTTTCAAGAGGCGTGCCCGGATTCAATGCGATACCACGCAAGATGCCCCTGGCAGGGTCGTTGGCGTTGGTCATCTGGCCCAGCGCCTGCAATACACGATGTATATGCCGGCAGGATTCAACGTGCACGGTAATCATATCCGCCCCGGCGGCAACGTAGCCGGCGAGCTTATCCAAAGGCTCCTCGATAAGCAGGTGCACGTCTTTGACCAGCGGCGTCTTGATCGCCTCTACGAAGCCGGGCCCAACCGTCATCATCGGGCAGAAACGCCCGTCCATAATATCGAAGTGCACCAGCTCTACGCCGGCCTTCTCCAAAAGCTCTAACTGCGAGCCTAAAGCCATCAAATCGGCACTGAGCACCCCCACGCTGATAAGCGGGGCCTTTTGACGCAGGTCATCCAAGAGGGCCTTACTTCGCATTTCCCACACCGACCTTTTCACCCTCATTCTTGAGCGTCTCGTAAAGCTCCAGCGCCTCCCTGGGCTTCAAATCCTCGTGAACAACCTTGTGGATCGCTTGTATCATCGCTATCGGGGCATCGCTCTGGAAGATATTGCGTCCCATATCCACTCCTGCGGCGCCTTGTTGTATGGCCCGGTAGGCCATCGTCAGGGCATCGAGGACGGGAATTTTTTTGCCGCCGGCCATCACAATCGGAACCGGGCACGATGACGTCACCGTCTCGAACCCTTCCTCTATGTAATACGTCTTTACAAACTGCGCCCCAAGCTCGGCGCAGATTCGGCAGGCCAGTCGGAAATACCTCGCGTCGCGCACCATATCTTTGCCCACCGCCGTCACCGCCATCGTTGGAATCCCGTACCGCAGCCCCATATCGACCAGGCGGGTCATATTGTGCACCGACCGCGTCTCATACTCTCCGCCGATAAACACCTGCAGTGTAACCGCCGAGACGTTCATCCGAATCGCGTCCTCGATATCGACGGCCAGCTCCTCATTTGACAGCTCCTTGAGTATGCTCGGACCGCCGCTGCAGCGCATCACGATCGGCTTTGTCAGGCTCGGCGGAACCGTCGTCCTGAGAATCCCCCGCGTCAGCATTATGGCGTCGGCGTAGCACATCAGAGGGACAATCGTCAGGTCGATCCGCTCAAGTCCGGTCGTGGGGCCTTGAAAGTAGCCGTGGTCAATCGCAAACATCACCGTTCGGCCCGAATCAGGATTGAATATCCGCGCCAGCCGATTCTTCATCCCCCAGTCAAGAGAGCCTGCCCCCTTGAGGAAAAAGCCCGGACTCTTCATCGGAATATCTTCGTAAAACTTCTTTGCGTCCTTCACTGCATCCGTATCAGCCATAGTTTTGTCCCTTCGTTTATTCCGCCTTGTCCCTTTTCACCGCCCAGATAGTGCCCGCTATGAAGTAAATCAAGGTCGGCCAGATGAGTATCTTCTTGAACCACGCAAAGTTTTGCTCGTAGTCCTCGCCGCCCGTCATATAGACCCAGATAGGCAGGATTATGCAAGCAGCCAACGACGCCAGCGCAACAGCCCCGCAAATCCAAAGCACAACGTCCGCCTTCTTCGGCGCCTCGGTCCATTTCGGCATCCGGACCTTACTCTCGCCCGCAGGATGGCCAAGCCCACTGTCGGCCGCCTCGCCGGTTATCTGCTCCGCCGGCTGCTCTTGCGCATCGTCGGCGAACTTCTCGCGCGCCCCGGCCATCGAGGCGAATATGATATACAGCACCGCCGTCAATACCCACACCGGCACGAACAAGAAGAACAAATGAATTGTGCCTGTTCGTTCAAGAACGAGTGCCGCCGCCATTGCAATAGCCCAGCTTGCCAGCGCAGGCCAGCTTACAAGCAACTTCTTCTTCGAGACCCAGAACTGCGTTAGACCTATTTTGGGGAATATCCAGTGCTCAACAAAGACAATCGAACCCACCGGCATAAGCAGCAGGCCGTATATGCCGACGAAATTGAGCAGCTCTGTAAATACAAACGGCGAGCACGCAATTATGGTCGTCACGGCCCCCGCCGCCAATGTCACCAGCCACCTCGGCCAGCCGGGCGTCACCGCCTGAAAGGCCAGCCCTGCCCTGTAAAGCGTCGGATTGGACGTGGTCCACCCGGCTATTATGACGGTTATTATCCCGGTGGCGCCAAGCGCCTTATATGCAACTCCGCCGGCGTCGTTCCCCACCCCTTCAATTACCATCAGGCCCGCCGCAGCTCCCATAATCCCCGCACATATCCACGCCAAATAGTGCCCCAGGAACATCCCGAACGCCGAATACAGCCCGTACGATGCGCGTTTGGCGTAGCGCAGCAGCGCCATATCCGACAGCCCGCCGTGCATCGCCAGATTGCATATCCAGGCGAAAGCCGCAACGTGCCAGAAGCCGATCGGCTGGCGGCCTTCCGGGGCCTTACCTGTCCATATTTTCTCACCGGCAATCTTCCAGAAATCATCCAGACTGCCCATCTGCCCCCCCAATACCTCCTTGGCCAGGGTGGGGAAAATCGCCACGGCGCCGGCAATGAACATCAAAAACATCCACGGCGAGCAGACCTCAGAAAACTGCGCAAGTTTCTTGAAGCCCAGAATCGCCAGGGCAACGACAAGCGCGCCGACGCATAGTGCGACCAGCACAAATCGAAAGTCGGTCGGCAGCCATCCGGTCTGCTCGGGAATTTTCAGCAAGACACGCACGGCCGATGCCGAGACCGTAATCATACAGCCCGCCAGGATGCAGAACAGCACTGCATTGAGAATGTTGTAAATCGTCGTGGTGACGGGGCCTGCTATTTTGCGAAGATACCAGTAGAGCGTCAGCCGGGTCTGCACGGCAATCGGAGCGCAGATAAACACCCACGTCAGGACCGCCATAAGGTTGCCCAAAAGCAGCCCGACGAATATGTCATACACCGTCGCTCCCCAGGCGACAAACAACGCCCCGATGACGAACTCCGTTCCGGCCACGTGCTCACCCGCATAGATACCGGCGAAGTGTTTGCCCGATTGAAGCTTGTCCTGCGAGACCGGCTCCCGCTCGAATTCATAAAGCCGATCCATCCCCTTTATGGCGCTGCTCTGAACGTCACTGTCCATCTCGATTCCTTTCACTTGCCGGTCTATCTTCTCAGACTCGTCACTTCAGTCTCATACTCTCTAACTTCTCTGAGCCAATCCCCTCCAATCGGAACATCCTGTCTTGCGCAGTAATAATCCCAGACCGCCCCGAAAGGCAACGTTTTATTCTCTTCCAACATTGCCAGCCGTGCAGTGCAGTCCCCGGCGTCCTCAGCCTGGCGAAGCCTCTGCGTCGGCTCCAACAGCGCAATCAACAGCGCCTTAATCATACAGCGGGTCCCTATCACCCACGCCGCAACGCGGTTAATGCTCGCATCGAAGAAGTCCAGGCCGATGTGCACCCTCTCAAGATAGCCGCCCCGCACTATCTCAGCAGCCAGCTCCTTTAGCTCGTCCGAGAGAATAACGACGTGGTCGCTGTCCCACCGCACGCCCCTGCTGACGTGCAGCAGTATCTCATCGAGAAAGGTCAGGACGGATGATATCTTGTCCGACACAACCTCCGTGGGGTGAAAATGCCCGGTGTCGAGGCAAAGCAGCGTCTTGTTCTCGATGGCGTAGCTTAGGTAGAACTCGTGCGACCCGACAACATAGCACTCCGAGCCGATGCCGAACAGTTTGCTCTCAACCGCATCCAGCAGGCAATTTCGGTCCATTTTCTCGGCGAACATCTCATCGAGCGATTTGCGCAGCCGCTCCCGAGGCCCTTTGCGGTCCACGGGAATATCCTTGGACCCGTCCGGGATCCACATATTTGTCACACACGGCGTCCCCAGCTCCTGCCCCATCGCGGCGCCTATTTTCCTGCACACGATCCCGTGCTCCACCCAAAACCTGCGGATTCCTTCATCGGCGCTGGACAGCGTAAAGCCGCTTTCGGCGTTGGGATGCGAAAAGAAGGTCCCGTTGAAATCCATCCCCAATCCATTTGTCTTGGCCCAGTCGATCCACGCGGCGAAATGCTCCGGCTCAAGCTCATTGCGGTCAACTTTCTCTTTGGTCTCCGCGTACATCGCGTGCAGGTTCAGCCGATGACTGCCCGGTATCAGGCTGAGGGCCTTTTCCAAATCCGCCCGCAGCTCGTCCGCCGTCCTCGCCTTGCCCGGGTACGCCCCGGTAGCCATTATGCCGCCGCCGCTTAGCCCTTCGTCGCTCTTCTCAAAGCCGCCAACGTCGTCGCCCTGCCAGCAGTGCAACGATATCGCGGTCTTACTGAGCATCTCCATCGCACTATCCGTATCGACGCCTAACTCGGCATAGCGCTGCCTCGCCGCCTCGTATGCGTTCTCGATTCTTTTCGTATCACTCATCCTGTTGTGATTTCCTTTACGTTGATTGTAAGGCTTCCTCGCAATGACGATATCCACAAAATCAAATTTGACAGAGTAATAGCTGTCGGCGTACGCTCTACGAGCCACATGTGATGCTTCAGGTTCGCAACGGATTGCCGACGACAATCAAACGCCTATTTAATCTTCAAGGCCTCCTTATCGGGCAGATTCGGGAAGCTCGCGTGCGGCTCGGCCTGGTACCAGAACGCGACCGAAGAAAGGTCGTCCTTCAAAGGCAGATACCGGCCTTCGCTCTGCCAGCCCAGGGCCTGAATCGTCACCTTCAAGTCGTTATCGAAACGGATAGGATCCATAATATGCCAGCGGTACAGTCCGAACTTCGGCTGCTTTTCCGACATTATCACCTGCGGCATGCCGGTGTACGCACTATTGAATTCGAGATACCCGCCGCCTTTCGGATTATCAAAGCCGTAGGAGCCGCAGAAATAATCCTCCGTGCCCGTCCCGCAAATCGTGGGGAACTTTTTGTCGCCGTCCATATAGAATTTGATCTCGCCTTCGCCCCACCAGCCCGGACTGTTCGAGCCCCAAACCATATACGTCCCCACGTACTGACCCTGCCCTTTGATCCCATCGACTATCGTATAGTCGGTCTTGTCGGGCTGCGGATTGGCCCGCCTGAACTGCGCGTGAAGATAGCCCATATCCTTGGGAACGTCCGTCAGCGTATGGTCCACTTGATAGTAGAGCGTCATTGGCTTCTCGTCGATGTTGGTCATCGTAATCCTGCACCGCTTGCGGAACGGCATCGGCCAATAGCAGTTGAACCCGCTCATGGGATTGACGCAGACCGCCAGCGAGCTCACCTTAGTATATTGGCCCATACCGCAGGCGAAGAAATCGCCCGCCGGACACTCAACCGATGGTTTCTCCTCCCCATCCCAATAAATTCGCAGAATATTGAGCCGATTGTCTCCGGTCGGAGTCATCCAAATATGCTGGATTACGCCGGGACCTTTGATATCCGCCATCAAAAACGTCTGCCCCGCCTCAATCCTCACCGACGGAGAGACCTTCCACCCCTGCCCCAATTCGCGCGCGGCGTTCTTGCCCGTCCCTTCCGTCGCCATCCCTCCCTTACCTTTTTCTCCGGTGAAGTTCTCCGGGCTGACCGACCGCGTCTTTGCATCCGAGAGCCTGGGCAGGCTGCCCATATTCATCATCAAGCCGTCGAATGCCGCCGGCTTCGCCCCCCCGCCCCCGCATCCGGCCGCTAAAAATAACACAGCAACAACCCCACAACTCAGCTTAACGCTTACGCCAGTGACCTGCCTTGACAATCGCTTCATGATTGTGTCCTCCTTAACTGATTTTTCGTTTTCTACTTGCTTTCATACACTTTCAGCAGAGCCTTCTCTGCCGCATTTGTCCAAAGCCCTTCGTTCATAAGCTGCGCGACCTCGGGCAGCTTCTCGTTCAGCTCATCGAGCCGCGTGAGTCCCAGCCCTTTGCACGCCGGATACACAATTATCTTACCGGCAATCGTTCTGTTTTCAACCGCCCGAATGCCCTCGACCGCCCCCTCAAGCCCGCTGACCGCCGCAACGCTCAGGTTGGTATCAAGCCTGCCGGCCTCGGTATTCTCCAGCATCCGCTTCATATCCTCCAGGGTCGAGCCGCTCGTGCCGATGAAGTATAATCGTTTCTCGATGTAGGCGTCCAGGTCAATCTCCCCGGATGCGGTCGCCGGAATCCCGGCAAAGATATTTATCAATCCTTCCTCCGCAGCATCGCACACCGCAGCAGCCACCAATGCCGGTATCGGCGCCATTATGGCCGCATAGTCAAACTCCTGCGAGACGCTTTCCTTCGTCGGATTGAACGCCTTGTACTCCACGCCATTTTTCCGGGCCAGCGGCGCCGCAATCCTGCTCAACGTCGCCAGGCGGTTATCATCTACATCGCTCGCATAGACGCTCACGCCATTGATCCCCTGGCAGATATTCCGTATGACGTGCATCATACCCATCGGCCCGCCCGCACCGATAACGTCTATCACATCGCCCGGCCGAATCTCGCCGTCGGCGGGTATGAATTCCATCGGCTCAGCCGGGTCGAAGCCGGTTGTCCCGATTATCCGACCCCCCCCATAGTGGACCCGGCCCACCATTGTAACAACACCCCTGCCGAACTTACGACCGCACTGGACGATATTCAAAAGCCCGTTTACCGCAACCTTCGCGAACAGCGTCTCGACAGTCTGCGGATTCGACCCGTAGTAAACCACGTCGTCGAAGCCCGCATCCCGCAGTTCCGATATACCCCTGGCCTTCTCAATCTTCACCCCCAGTCCGCCCGGCGCCTGCGACTTTGAAATCCAGGTAATAGCCGCTGGCTCGCCGTAACGGTCGAACAGATTCGCAAGACCGTCTGTGGAAGCCGGCGCGTCCGCCACCACGAGCATCCGCCCACCCTCCTTGATGCCCGTTCGCTCCTTCGACGCGTACGCGTCTTCGACGCACGCCCACGGCTCGACCAGGGCTACCGCCGAGCCGGAAAGCTCCTCGGAAACCGGCAGAAGCATCGACTCGCCATCAGGCGACGTGATCACCCTCTGGTCCATCAGCACGTATTCCTGCAGGGCGCCCTCGAAGTTATACCCGAACGCCCCATTCGAGGTCGCCGTCCGAAGCCACCGGTAATCCGTCTGAACAAGGTAGCGCTCGCCAACCCTGAAATCCTCGACGCCAGGCCCCACCTGGGCAATCCTGACAACCGTCTCGTGCCCCGGAACCGTCGCCGCCTGGCCGGGCACGTAGCTCGGTATCTCCGCAAGAACCTTGCGGTCAATGCCCCGGACCAATTCGCTCTTGCGAACGTGGCCGGCAAATTGCTTGAGCAGCTTCAAATCCGAAAAGCACAGCCCGACCGCCTCCACCTTGCATAGAATCTGATGCCGACCGGGCCGAAATACTTTCTTCGACCTGTTCAACGTAAGCTTATCCGGCCCAATCAACTGCACCGCATACTGAGTTTCCGGTATCGTCATATATCGTCCTTCGTATCTCGTCTCTCGCACCTCGGGCCGCAATCCACAAGTCTCAGGCTACTATCTTCAGTATCTCCTGCGGGCTGTTTTGCTCGTTCAGCCCATTTAGCTTATCTTCCTGTTTCGGGTGAAGCAAGCTTCCAAGCTCCTTGAAGAATTCATTTTTCGACTCGACGTCGTCAAAGCTCTTCGCCGCCCACTCGCTGGTGTACCCAAACCCGCACCTTTGCTGAAGCACCGAATGTGCATAGACAATTTGCGCGCCCTTGAGGAAGACCGGCGCCAACGGCCTTAGCTCATCCGTATCGAGGTCGTCCACGAACTTCTGGCCCGGACTATTCATCTCGGTCCCCATAACAACGGGCAGATGGAGCTTCTCGGCCAGCTCCACCACTGCATAGAGGTTCTCAAGTTTCTGGCTTCCGGCGCCGGGCGTGTAGTTGCGGTCGGGAATGACGTTGATTGCCGCCGCCCCCGTGCTCATTGCCACTTCGAGCAGCTCTTCGATATCTTTCTCGCCGTCGCTGGTCCCGTCAAGCCACGTGTGCACCGGTATCGCGCCGCCAGCCAGAATGAACCGATTCATATCGGCCATCCACGGAAACGAGCCTTTGCCCGGCTGCACATACCCGACGCCGCCCCGCTTCATGGTCTTTGCCCGAATCGTATCAAGGATGCCCCTGCTTTCCGGCAGCCACGATAATTCCACATCCACCCCCAGTTTCTCGGCCCAAAAGTCCTGTAGTGTGGGCTTCAGCCCACCAGTTCGGTGAGGCAAGCCCCACCCTACCCCCTCCCCGAACAGCTCGGCGGCCTTGCGAGCGTACGCCAGACATATATGGCGCTCGGTCGCGTTGCCCGAAGGCGTCAGGACAAGAACATCCCGCTCATAGTCCAGCTCCAGCGGACGAAGATATTCATTCACGCGGCCCATCAATTCACGGTTTCTCTGCTGTGCGGTCCTGCGAAGGCCGAGCAGGAAGTCCCTCTGCCCGCCGTGCAGGTTGGCGTTTGGGAATCCAACGCCCATGTGATATGAGATTCCCGGCTCACCCGGGGAATTTATCACCCGCGTGGAGAACTCCGGCACATACACCCGTGTCTCCAGACCTGCACAGCCCTTGAGGCCGAGCAGCCTTGCCGCATCGAGGAACTCGTCGAGGGCGTCCAGCACATCGAAATCCACTACTCCCGCAACCGCCAGCCCTCTCTTTCGCGCCAGCCACGCGAATTTGCTCGGCGAGTACCCGTACGTGTTATATGAAAAAAACGTGTGGCAATGAATATTGACGTCCGTCCCCGTCTGCGGCAAGTCAATCCGCCCGGCCTCAACCTGCTCGCAGAACTCCGCCAATGCCCGTTTCCTCTCAACGGCTTCAAAACTATCCAACTGACGCTCCAACGCTTCAATCAAGACAGGTTTTCCTTATCCAGCTTTCTCAATTCTTAATTCGCTTGTATTGTTCTTCCCAGGCCGACGTATCCTCCGGCTGATACTCCTTCATCTCGAACGACCTGCGAACAATCTCTCTGGCCTCATCCAGGGTCTTTATCTGCCCGGTGGCCCTGGCCTGCATCAGGATATTGCCGCTTGCCGTTGCCTCTATCGGCCCGGTGATGACCTTCTTGCCGAGCGCATTGGCGGTGAACCGGCACAACAGCTCATTCTGTATCCCGCCCCCGACAATATGGAGGACATCGACCGCATCACCCGTGGCGTCCTCGATATATTCCATCACGGCCCGATACCGCAGCGCAATGCTCTCCAGAATAATCCTTATCATTTGCCCCTTGTCCTCGGTCGTTGCCTGCCCCGTCCGGGCCAGGTAGTCATTTATTCGTTTCGGCATGTCGCCCGGCGCCAGGAACTTGCTGTTATCGACCTCGACGCGCCCGGCGAACGGTTCGGCCTTCTCGGCCATATCGGTCAGCTCATCGTAGCTCAGGTCCGCACCCTCCCTTTGCCACTGCCTCTTGCACTCCTGCATCAGCCATAAACCCATTATGTTCTTGAGCAGCCGAATCGTATTCTCGACCCCGCCCTCGTTCGTGAATTCATACTTGAACGTCTTATCGCTAATGACCGCCCTGGGTATCTCCACCCCCATAAGACTCCAGGTCCCCGACGAAAGGTACGCCCAATTGCCCCCCTTCGCGGGCACCGCAGCGACCGCCGAGGCCGTATCGTGCGATCCGATAGCGATAACCGGAATCGGCCCGCAGCCAAGCTCCACCCCTATCTTCGCGCCCAACTGGCCCACAATGGTCCCGGGCGCGACGACTTTTGGCAGGATACCGCTCGGCAGTGAAAGCCCGTCCAGGACCGCCTTTGACCACTTGCCCGTCCTCATATCCATAAACTGAGACGTGCTGCCCAACGTGTATTCCGCGAAAATCTTGCCGCACAGAAGATAGCTGACCAAATCGGCGATGAAAACCAGGTGTTTTGCCTTGGCCAGGGCAATCGAATTGGATAGTCGCATCGCCAACAGTTGATAGACGCTGTTAAGCTGCATAAACTGTATGCCGGTATTCTCGTATATCTCGCGTTTCGGCATCAGCTCGAACGCCTTCTCCCGCATGCCGTTGGTCTGGCTGTCGCGGTAGTGATAGGGATTCTCAACGAGCTTGCCGTCCCCATCCAGCAGCCCGAAATCGACGCCCCAGCTATCGACCCCAATCCCCCAGACCTGGGCGCCCGCCGCCTTTACCGCCTTTTTAATGCCGGCCCTGAT
Source organism: uncultured Pirellulales bacterium (assembly GCA_964354365.1). Lineage (GTDB taxonomy): Bacteria > Planctomycetota > Phycisphaerae > Sedimentisphaerales > Anaerobacaceae > CAYGZM01. The sequence continues at coordinate 17,408 of CAYGZM010000024.1, read as the reverse complement.
CTCGCGCATCAGCTTCTCAAAATCCCACTTGAGCGACCCATCCTCCTCTATCGGCCCGTTGCCGAAGCGGTGAATGTCTTCGAGGATGAGCTTCCGGGCCGACACCGACCCTATCATCACCCTGCCGCTCTCAGCCCCAAGATCAACCGCGATATATTTCTTCACTTCCGCCATAACAAATTCCTCTTAAAACCAACTCCAACTGACCCGTCCGCCCTGTCATACCTGCGAATCACCCTGTCATACCTGCGAAAGCAGGTATCCAGCAGTGTGGCGGACGAGTGGATTCCCGCTCCCCGATCGGAGTCGAGGACAGGTTTCGCGGGAATAACGCACCGTGCTATATTGCTGTCGACGGTTTTATAACCCAGATCGCCCCCCATTGCAAACCCAAAATACACGACATCGTCCGCACCGCGCAAAGACTCCTCGCAATCGGTTCAAAAGGGTCACGGCTGGGCTACTGAGGCGATTAAACGTTCGTAGCTATCGCCTTCGGGTCGAAGCGGATCTTTGCCTGGCCGATCAGGTAGAAACTGCCGGTAATCAGGATGAGGTCTTCTCTACTGACGGCGCTCTTTGCAATGGCCAGGGCATCGCCCAGGCTCAGCGCCGTCTGGCACATCCTGCCGGATATCTCGATGTACATATCGGCCAGCTCCTGCGGAGGCGCCGCCTTAGGCGAGTTGCTCCGCGTAAAGATGACCTTGTCGGCGCCGTACTGGAGGTTCTCGAGGATGCCCCTGATGTCCTTATCGTTGTTGCACCCGAAAATCATAACCATAGAATCATAAGGGATGTTCTGCCCCACCGCATAAATCAGGGCCTTCATACTCGCCGCGTTGTGGGCGGCGTCGATCATAATCCGCGGATCATTGCAGATCATTTCCATCCGGCCCGGCAGCGACACCCGGCTGAGCCCCTCCGTTGCCTTGCCGTTGTCTATCTTGTAGCCGCTCGACTTGAGCTTATCCAGCATCGCAAGGGCCAGCCCGCAGTTGATTGCCTGATGTCTGCCGTGAAGCGGCACGCGAAGATGCTCAAATTTGCTCGTGGGCGTCGTCAGGCAGACCCGCGTGTGCGGACCCTCCTCACGGGATGTCTCAAACCGATGCGAAAAGTCTATATCGCTGCCGGTAACGCTCAGCGGGGCCTTGACCGCCTCGGCCTCCGATTTGAGAACGCGCATCGCCATCGGGTCCTGCTGGACCGTCACTGCCGGCACACCACGCTTGAAGATCCCAGCCTTCTCCTTGGCAATACTGTCAATTGTCTGGCCGAGCTGGGCCTGGTGGTCGATGCTCAAGCTGGTTATACCGACAACTTTGGGCTCTATAACGTTTGTGCTGTCCAATCTGCCGCCAAGACCCGTCTCTATCACGCCGATATCGACTTTCGTATCCGCAAAATGCAGAAACGCCAGCGCGGTCATTATCTCAAAAAACGTCGGAGGATCGTCCTTGGCCATCTTTTCCAGCGGTCCATGAACCCGGTTCAGCAGGTGGTACATCTCCTTTTCGCTGATCATTTGCGAGTTCACCACTATCCGCTCGTGCAGGTGCACAAGGTGCGGAGACGTGTACAACCCCACTTTATACCCGTTTGCCTCGAGCATCTTGGCCAGCATCGTCGCCGTAGAGCCTTTGCCTTTTGTGCCGGCTATATGGGCTGTATCGATTTTCTTGTGCGGGTTGCCCAATAGCGACAGCAGTTTCTCCATCCTCTTGAGGCTGAATGTGGTGACGTTGTACCGCAGATGCTCCTGTTTTTCGTAGTCCGTCTGCGCAAAGAGATAGCCGATGGCCTCTTTGTAGCTCCTGAAGGGCTTCTTGCCCCTGAACTTGACTGCCTTGGAGGAGGAGGTTTCTTTGGTTCGCTTCTTTCCGGTTGTCCTTAACGGTTTCACCATAGAAACAACGTATCTTAGCCGCCCGAGCGCCCCAAGTCAATGCCCAACCACTGGGATTCGATCCAGGATGACCCGCCTCGAAGCATAAGGCTCACCGGCCAAATAGCTTACAGACAACTATTTTTTTACTGCAGGAAGGCAAAATTGCGCTTGTACATCAGTAATACTTAACGGAAAATTAGGTTTTCTTATATTGTCGCACTTATTTACGTGATTCTGCGGACCTTCCCCCTGCCAGTGGTCACCCCCTCATCCTGCGACTCCAGAACCACCAAAGCTACCCCTGTAGCACCCACCAACTCCCCCCCCCAAGGACATAGCCGGTTTTACAGTCCGACGATTGAGATTGGCCCCCCTCCCCGGCTCTTCCCTCCTTTGCCGCGCCATCACCAGCGTCTCTGAAGAAGCCAACTACGATTTGGGAAGCGATTTAACCGTTTGCTCCCGCGCCCCCTTATCCGGGAATCCGCCAATGGTAGGTGAATCAATAATGGTACAATTCTTTGCCGCGTTTTGTGCGGAGGTCGTTCTGCATCCGGCGAAGCGTGTCGGTCAACACCTCGGCCAATTTTTCGTCGCCCATCTGTTCGGCCAGCTCAGCCGTGATGGCCTTGCCATACTGCACCCAAATTGAGCCAAACGAGAACATTTTCTTATGCCTCGGCCAACATTCGAACGCACCGTCAACAACGGTCGGGACAATCGCCGCGTTGCCGCGCCTGCACAGAAGCCCAAGCCCCGGCTTAAGCGCCTCGATTTTCCCGTCACCCGTGCGGGTGCCCTCCGGAAAAAGGCACACGCCTTTACCCTCCTTGAGTATCCCGATAACCTGCCTGACGGTGGCCATATCGGCCTGTCCCCGCTTCAACGGCAGCGAACCCACAGACGAAATCAGCCAGCCAAAGAACCGGTTCGAGAACAGCGACTCGCGCGCAAGATACCACAACTGCCTCTTCACACGCACCCCGCACAGCACCGGATCAAGGTAGCTCTGGTGGTTGCTCGCCAATATGAACGCCCCCTCATCCGGGATATTCTCCCTCCCGAAGACGCGCAGCCGAAAGAAAACCAGGCAAAACGCACGCAGCACCGCACGTGCAATCCTGTACCAGACTGCTTTTAGCCCTTCTTTGAACATTTCTCTTCGACGCACCGTAAAAGCTTCTCCACGACCTCTTCGACGCCAAGCTGCGTTGTATCAACGATAATCGCGTCGCTGGCCGGGCGCAACGGCCCGACCTCCCTGCCCTCATCACTCTTGTCCCTCTCTTCGATGGCCCTTTGCACCTGCTCGGCGGCTTGCCGTTTTCCCTCGGCCTCTAATTCCGCCTGCCTTCTTCTTGCCCGTTCCTTCGCCTCGGCCGTCAGGTAGAACTTCATATCCGCATCCGCAAAAACCACTGTGCCCTGGTCTCTGCCCTCAGCGACTATCCTCTGCCTGTCCGCAGCGAATTGCCTCTGCATCTCAACGAGCTTCGCCCTGACTCTCGGGGCCGACGCCGCGTACCGCGCGTTCGCAGTCACTTCCGGGCTGCGTATCTGCTCAGTGACATCAATCCCGTTGACACTAACCGCCATCCTGCCCCCTTCGGATGAGAATTGAAATTTGCCTTTCTCTATAACGCCCAACAGCTCTTCCTCGTTACCCATATCGACCCCCGCCCGCATCGCCGCCAACGTCACCGCCCTGTACATTGCACCGGTATCAAGGAAACCGGCGTCAAGCCGGCCCGCCAACAGACGGGCAACCGTGCTCTTGCCGCTCGCCGCAGGGCCGTCAATCGTAACAACAAAATTCGCCATCTCAGGAGCCAACCTGCTTTGCGGACTCGCGCCCTGCTTTCCTGTCAACCTTCACAACTACAATGCTCGTATCGTCAATTTGCCTGGTAAGCCCAACAAACCGCCTCCTGTACCCGAGGATGTTATCAACCATCCGCTGCGCCGACCCGGCGGTGAATTTTTTCGCCGTTCCCAGCAGCCGCTCCCGCCCCCAGAGGCCGCCGTCGAAGTTGGCCGCGTCAATCAGGCCGTCCGTATAGAACAGCAGGCAGTCACCTTCTTTCAGCTTAACCGTCCCGATCTCGTATTCCGCATCCGCATCGACCCCAAGCACGAGTCCGCCCTTGTCCAGGTCCACGGTTTTGCCGTCTCGAATCACCACCGTCGGCTCGTGGCCGCAACTGCAATACGTTATCGTCATATCCTTGGTGTCTATGATTGCATAGAAGAGCGTAATGAACTGGCCCTCGTCGCATTCGCAGCACACCGCCCTGTTGAGCTTATCAATCAATTCGCCCAGGCTCTTCCTGCTGCTCCGCCCATCGGCATAAGCCCGCAGCGCCCCTCGAAAGCAGCTCATCATAAGCGCCGCCGGAATACCCTTGCCCATAACGTCGGATATCGCAACGACAACCCGGTTGTCACCGATCTTCAGAAAGTCGTAGAAATCGCCCCCAACGTCGAAACACGGGATATAGACAGCCGCCACATCCAGTCCGGTCACTTGGGGCGCTTTTTGGGGAATCATTCTTCGCTGAACCAGCCCGGCCAGGCGCATCTGCTCCGCAACGCGGGCGCCCTCGAGCGCCTCGGCGTACAGCCTGGCGTTCCTTATCGCGACCGCACACTGCGAGGCGACCGCCCGCGCCAACTGGATATCGTCCTCCTCGAAGTGCTTTGGCCTCGGACTGTAAAGCCGAAGCACTCCAATCGCATCGCCCCTGAACTGCATCGCAACGGTAAGCTGGCTCACAAGCCCCTCTTTGATCGTGGCCTCTCGGTATTTGACCCGCCCATCGACCCGCATATCGTCCAGCACCACCGCCTCACCCGCGAAAGCGGCCTCGACAACGGGGTCGTTCTTCGAGACCACCCCCTTATTGCGATACTCTTCGCTAAGCCCATAAGTGCTTCGCATCTTCAAATCGCCGGCCTCTTCGTCCAGCAGCCGAATCGAGCACGCTTTAACGCCTGTAATCTTAACGGCAGCCTCGGCTAATCTGTCCAGGACCTCCTGAAGCGAGAACCTCCCCGCCGCAAGCGTGGTGAGCTGATAAATCTGCTCATCTCGTTCTATCTGTTTGTTCGTTTTCTCAGTCATAGCCAATTAACACCGCGTGTCTAAAATACGAATTATACGCCAATTTCTCTGCCGAGTGAACACCAAACCGCTCCACGATGAAAAGAATTGGCGTGCATTCCCGCGGGACGCCGGTTGGATTGCCAAGGAGACAAGGGCAAACGAGAAGTCACCCGTCCGATCTCGCCAAGAGCGAAATCAGACCGCGCCGCTAAAACGGGCCGTGCACATAGACCCGTTCCCCAATCCCCGGAACCTTAAACGGAAGGTAGCGGTCCTTCTTCCAGCTCCACTGGAGCCATCTTAATGATGGGTCGTCCAGCGAGACTGCAAACCTGAACGACGCCGCCACCGGCATACCCTTGCCGTCAACCTCCAGGACCTCTGCGGACATGCCCGGCAGCTCTATCTTCTGGCCGGCGCGAAGGCCGTGGTCCGCGCCGCGAACCTCGCTGACGGCCTCGAACAGGTATATCATATCCACATCAAACATCCGACCCGACCGGCACGATAGAAGATTACCCGATGCCGACCGCACCGTTAGACTTCTGTCGTCTTCTCGTATCGCCTCGAGGGCCGCGAACGAGGGAGCAAGGACGCGAATCCCGCGAGGCAGAGCCTGGCCCTCGTAGGCCTTTATAAAAGGAATATAGAAAAACGAAGCAGGATTAGGCGCGTTGACGACTACAAGATACTGCTCATCCATACCCTCCGGCGAATCTATTTCCATTGTCTCCTCGACTCTCCCTACAATCAGAGACGTTGTCGCCGGAGATGCGATCCTCGCCGCCAACGCAAAGGGCAGATGCGCAAGCACCAGCATAACACAGACGCCCTGCGCCAGCCATCGCCGGACCCGCGACCTCGGCGCCCACTGCTCTGCACGCACGTACCCGCCGACATACAGCGCGATAAGCCCGCATGCCCCTATCCCAACGAAAAGCAGGTTCCGATTCATCGGCATCGTCGCGCAGATGGGCAGAACGGAAAGATGCATGCCAATCAGCCAGAACCGCGCCATACGGCTGGCTCGCAGCAGAGGAAGCAGCGCCACCAATACAACCACAACGAACGCCACAACAAGCGGCCAGAACAGGATCGTCGCAGAGCCGGGCAGATAGTTGAATATGTCCGCCGCGATGCCGCTCCACTCACGCATAATAAGGATCGGGCCCCGCACCAGCACCGCCCACGCATAGCGCAGGGGTTCGCGGGTCGGGTCCAAGTAGAAGCTGCCGCCGCCGGCGCCGTGCCCCAATGCATTATAGACCATACGCCACATCACCGTCACCGCAACCGCCGGGGCCAGACTCAACCCCCGCCGCACCCAGTTCCCCTTATCGATAGTAACCGCGTATGCAAAAAGGTACGCACAGGTCGCCACGCCAGCCTCCGCCGAGAGCAGCGAGCCAATTAGAAACACAACCGACACGACCCCGGCCGCCGGCGAACGCCTCTCACGCCAGCGGTGATGCCACAGCAGGCACAACACGCCGAAGAACAGCGACAAGAAGATATTCCTGTTCGCAATCCACATCGCCGGAAAATAGCTGAAGTCATCCAACACATACATCAGCGCCGCAAGACCCGCCATCCACGCCGGCGCCATCAGCCGCCGATAGAGCACTGTCACCAGAAACAGGACCGCCCCCAGCCATACTAAGTTGTGCGCGTGCATCGCCGCCGGCCAGGTCCCGAACAAACGATAATCAAGCCAATGCGTCAAGCTGCTCAGTGGCCGCCAGAACCGCACCCAAAGGCCGTCGTACGTCCACCACGGAAGCGCACCGTAATTCCTGAGGGCCGTGAGATTCCACTTCGGGTCCATCGGCGCAAACTGCTCCGAGATCGCTGTGGAAAGCCGTCCGGACTCTCCGCCGCTTATCCCCAGGTTCGACAAATCGTCCCCGATTTGCGATGGCCCCGCAAGAACCGCCCAATGATGCAAATCGTCGTTCAGCAATCCCGTGCGCAATGCAGGGAGCGTCGCCGCCACCCCGAAGACCGATAGAATAATAGCAAGGCGGCGATGTTCCAGAATCCAGACCACCCGGCGGCCGATTGCATAACTCAGCACAGAATCTCCTTTCTCATCCTTGAAAAGGCTTCTGCCTGCGCAGGAGTGACAATATGTTTGTCAGATTATTTATCCAAGCATCAATAACTCTGCCTGTTTCCAGCACCGCCCCTGTTCCGCCATACTATACTAATCCACCCGCCGACACAAGCTCTATGCTCCGATCCGATTGCGGTCAGGTGCAGGACCTCTGAGCAGTGAAAGGACCCTGCCCCGAGAGTCTCTTGCAGGCACGTTATACCGAGTCAGTATCGTCTTGAATCCGGAGAAGTCCCCTGTTACCATATTGCGTTGCGTGCCGGGGTCGGTCGGCCCGGCCATGTAATACGACATACGAAATACGATGTGCGAGACAATGGCTGCCAAACAAATAGTCTTCATCGGGCGCGTTCAGGGGGTGGGCTTTCGCTTCACCGCACACAGAATCGCCAATCGTCACCAGCTCACCGGCTTTGTCCGCAACCTTCACGACGGTTCGGTCGAGGTATTCGCCCAGGGCCCAGCTCAGGATATAGAAAACTGCATCGCCGAAGTCAAGCAGACCTTCGCCGGCTACATAAGGGAGGCCAAAATTACCGACCTGCCCCCAAACCCCCGATATTCAGACTTCAAGATCACTTTTTAACTCAGCCGCACCGTCACCGCAAGCATGCCGAACACAACGGCCTCTAAATAATGCTCGACGTTTCAGACTGCAACGCCCACGCCGAATCTTATGACCCGCGAACCTTCGCCAATATCACAACGTAGTTCTTGCCGTAATATTCGGCGCACTTCGGGCACGTCGTATAGAAGAAGTACATCTTCTCGATGTCCCGTCCCTTCGAGGCGATGTACTTCTTCATCTGGCCGATCCAATTTCTGATGTTCTTGTACGGCCCTTCAAAAACCTTCGCCAGAAACGTTCCCGATACCCTCGCCATCTCTGCGCCCGGCACATCGTTGGCCACCGCGATATACACATCCGCCCCCCAAAGCGAGTTCTCGTCGCTCAACACAAGCGGTATCGGCGGCAGCGCCCCGGCTGAGGAAATCCTCTCCATATTCCGCACCATCACCTTGCCGAAGTTCAGCGGAATATGAAAAATGCTCCGCACGCGGTCCTTCACAAACAGCTTGCCTTCAAACTTGACCTCTTTCTCATCCCACGGCCCGGGGTCAAACCGCGGGCAGCAGCCCGTTTCGGAATCATAAAGCTTATCCATAGCCGTCACCTCACTTTCTTGAGCCACTCAAATCCTGCCTCTATCTTATACACGCGGCTGGCTGGTCTTTGCGCAGCGCACAGATTCTACCCGTGCACGCAGACAAAAAAAAGGAAAAACTCGCTGGGCAGGGACCGTTGGAGGCCGAGTTTATGTGACTGCGCTGGATGCTTCTCGCACAATCTGTGCCTGCGACGGCAGGTACTTGCTGATTACATCGAGCAGCTTTTGGCGGTCGATGGGCTTGCTCAAATAGTCATCGCAGCCCGATTCGATACATTTCTTATCATCGCCCTTCATCGCATGCGCCGTCAGGGCGACTATCGGCGTCGCAAGGCCCTTTTCTCGAAGGGCGCGTGTCGCCTCGTAGCCATTCATTTTGGGCATCTGTATGTCCATCAATATCAGGTCGAAATCCCCGCTCAGGGCCTTGTCCACCGCCTCGATCCCATCTGCGGCAATTGTAACATCCAGGCCCAAACGTTTCAGAAGCAGCTCAACCAGGACCTGGTTGGTCAGAGTATCCTCAGCAACCAGGACTCGCCCGGAAAACTTCGATGTTGCCGACTCATCCTCAGCCCGCAGCTCTTGTACAAGGTTGTGTCTGTCCAGGAACGAGTTGTCGCGCGTATCAACACCAATGGGCAATGTCAGAGAAAATGTCGAACCTTCCCCTTCCTTGCTTATCACCGTGAGCCGGCCTCCCAGAATCTCCGCGAGGCGCTTCGTGATCGTCAGGCCCAGCCCGGAACCCCCGTATTTACGGGTATAGCTCCCATCGGCCTGAGTAAATGCTTCGAATATGGTTTTTTGCTTGTCCTGCGGGATGCCGATGCCCGTATCCTCAACGTTGAAGCAGATATACGGCTCGCCCGCCTCCTCCTGAACAAGGATATTAATGTACACGTGGCCCGCTTGCGTGAACTTGATGGCGTTGCCCACAAGGTTGACCAAACACTGGCGGAGGCGAAGCGGATCCGTGCGTATCTGCGAAGGCAGGCCGGCGGACTCCAAAACCTTGAACTCAAGACCCTTTTCCTCCGCCTTTGGCCTCATAAACGATTCAACGGCGTTGAGCAGCTCGGCTAATGAGCAGCTGGCGATCTCAGCCTCCAGCTTGTTCGCCTCGATCCTGGAGAAGTCCAGGATATCGTTGATCAGCACCAACAGCTCCCGCCCGCAATTTCTTATGATGTTGACATACTCTCTCTGCTGATCCCCCAGATTCTCATCGGCCAGTATGTCCGTGAAACCTATAATCCCATTCATTGGCGTACGGATTTCGTGGCTCATATTCGCAAGAAACTGGCTCTTGGCCTCGCTGGCCTGTGTCGCCTCTTTGGCCAGCAGATTCGCCCGCTCGACGGAATCTTGCAGCTCCCGATTCATAGCTGTCAGATCTGCGGTCCGCTGCCTCACTCTTACCTCCAATTCCTCATTGACCCCGACGAGAGCCGCGTCCCGCCGTTCAATCTGCTCCAACATCTCGTTGAACGAATCTATTAGCAGGCCCACCTCGTCGTTACTCTGCTTTGAAGCGCGGGTTGAATAGTCCTTATCTTCGGAAACCACCTTCGCAACGCCCGCCAGACTCAGGATCGGCCTGGAGATTATCGCCTGGAGTCTCGATGATACGAGATACGCTGCCAGAGATACAAGCAGCACGACGCCGATTATCGTAGCAGTCTTGTCCTTGAGCATCGCATACATCGGCTGCAAATCCGAACGCAGGCAAATCGTTCCGATTGTCTCCCCGTCGAGAATGATGCCTTTGAACAACGTCAAATACGCCTCGTCGAAAAGATATCCATCTTCTCCAAGCTTGAGGATCGGCGATCCGCAGTCAAAATCTCCTGCTGAGTCCTCGGCAGAGTCACGGCTATAGTGCGCAAAAACCTTGCCGTCTTTGCCACGGATGCACCCAAAGACTACGGAAGACTCCTCACGGAGGTTAGATAGCGTTTCCTTTGCATCATTGGCGTCTTGGAAAGCCAGGGCCGCCTTGCAGTTGTCGCCTGTCATCGCTGCGTGCGTGGACAGGTTTTGCACCATAAGACGCCGAACAGAAACCCACTCCGAAACGACAAATACGCCGCCGGCCAGCAGCAACGCCCCGGTGCACGTCAGCATGATGATAGAAATAAGCTTACGTTTTATCGACATATTGGACATGACGGGCATAAGCTATACCTCATATTCTCAACCGGCTCTTTCCATCATTTGCTGTCGCTTTCGGGAGTGTCCTTTTCCTCAATCACCCTTTTTGCAAGGCGCAAAAGCTGAGACCTTACCTTTAGCTTGGCGTGTTTGGCGGCGGCGGCGTTGACCTCGAAACGCACCTTTTGGTCCTTCATAACGAAGCTGATGATGCCGCCCGATTGCAAAAACTCCTCAGTATCTCCCACCGTCAGAACGGGGCGGGACTTGACCGCATTCACAATGTCCTTGAGATATTCCTTTTCGGACGAGCAGACAAACAGCAAGTGGCATTTCTTAACTGCTTCGATCTGCCGGTCCAGCTCGTCTTTGCCGCTCTTGCCCAGTTTCTTCAGGTCTGCAATGCTCTTAAACCGTTTCACAACGACCTTCTTGCCTTTGACATCCTTGTCCTTGACAGGTTCAAAGGCATTCCCATAAGGGTCCTTGCCGATAATTCCGATGGTTATCGGCTCATTGGCATCAGCCGTCGTTTCTTTGGGCCAGTCCACAAACTTAATAAAATTGTATAGGAACGCAGCCTTGATCTGATACTCCTGAATGGAATCCGGCTCAGCGCAAGGAGCCGCCGGCGCACAGACCAGCGACAGAGCAACGCACACCAACGCCAGCCTGTTGAGTGTATTGCTCATACCGGATAACTGCCTTTCCATACTTTCACGCTGATCCAACTGCGACTCCTACAACTCAGAATCTCCACAGAACGCTCATAAAGTACGTACGCCCTGGAATCTCGTGCCCGGTCAATGTCGAATTGCCTTTGATAGGATCGTGCGTCTTGTTCAGCAGGTCGGCGACACCGAACAGAACTTCGCCCCTGCCTTTCGAGATTTCTTTTGAAACCGTCAGATCCAGGCGATGTGAGCTGCCGACAGGCACATCATTCGACGGGTTGCCGGGGGTAGTGTCCGTGAATCTGTAATTGGCGTTTAAGGCCCAGCCTTCGTCGAGATACAGGCGGCCTGTTAATCCGACCTTATGTTGTGCGGGCAGGTTGGACCTGACTGATTGATGCGATTGGTCCGGTTCGAAGTCGTTGTACGCATACCACGCTGAAACTCTACCCGTCTTGCGTTCTACTGTCAATTCCAATTCAGTCCCCCAGGAATCCGCCCCGTCGGTATTGTCGGGTGTGTAGTGAACCAATCCGAGCATATCGGTCGTTTTGAGATGGCCGATGAGCTTGCTGAAGCGCTGGTAGTATGTGTCGGCCCTAAGAGTGACTCCATGAGCCAGTTTGCCCGTGTAACCTGCTTCGAGCGACCATGTCTCTTCGTTCTCAAGGTCATCGGGAGGCAAATCGACGTTAAGCATATACAGCCCGCCTCCCACCGGCAGCTTCTGACCCCTGACCTTGCGCACGGCTAGAAACGGCGTGCGGAAGGCCTTCGCTGTGCCGATGCGAACCGTGTGATTTTTCTGTTCATCCAGCGCATATAGCGCGGTCAACCGGCCGGCCCAGTCGGTCGTGGTCTCTGAGTAGCAGTCACCCCTGATCTGTCCCTCAATCGTCAAGCGATCCGTTGCCCGCCACCGGTCAACCACATACAGGCCCGCCATGTGCTCATCGAACGGCTCGCCCGGATAAAAATACTGTTGGGCGGTATCTCTGTCCGTGTTTATGCGTGTCCACTGGATGTTGGCGCCGACGGACACACGGTGGCGCTGGGCGGGGGCAAAGTTGTACTGCCCTTCAAGATTATTCTGACTCGATCCGTACAGGCCAAATTGAGGCCAGTTGCCGTTCCAGAAATTGCCGAACCATTGTAGATATCCTGTGTCTCCGTTCTCGAATTCGTGGTCCACCTTCGCGAAAGCGCGGACCATTTCGTTGCGAGTATCCTTCATTGGAAAATACCCCAGCTGCTCATAGTCGCCGGTCTCTAAGTGTGAGTATCCTGTCCCGAATGAGATCTCGGTTTCTTCTGAGGCTTTGTAGAAGGCTTCCGTATCGAAGCGCTCATTGCGAGAGAAATCTCTCGCCACGAAACCGTTATAACCCGTTAAGCCGTCGATCGCGGGCATGAAGGATTTTTGCGACGCCGTTCCGTCTATGGCGTCGTCGGAGCTGCCAATATCTTCATAACCCGCTGATGCCCGCCAGCTCCATCCGCCCTGCTTCTCCCCCCAGCGCAGATGCGTGTAAGTATCGCCGAATTCGTTGAGCGTTGTTGAGCCGAAATATCCGAGCACATCCTCAGGTTTTTTAGTTATGATGTTTATGGCGCCCGTAAAAGCGTTTGCGCCCCAGACGGCGCCGCTCGGCCCGCGAACAATCTCAATCCGTTCGATGTCGTGAACAAGGACGGGCAGACTGTACCATTCAGGTCCTCCGAAGGCCGTATTGTCAGCCAGTCGCCCGTTCACGAGCAGTTTCACTCTGTCCGAGATGACGTCGTGCAGCCCCCGAACTCCGACAGCGTACGTATTGCGCTGCAGTTGCAGCACATCCACGCCGCAGGCAAACTGTAGGATTTGTGGAATGCTCGTCAGCCCGCTGCGCCGAATGTCCTCAGCCGTGATGATGCTGACCGGGACAGATAACTCGCCAATCTTCTGTGTCTGGCGAGACGCAGAGACTACTTCAATGTCCATCAGTTGCTCTATGGACATTTCAAACAAATCTGCTGCCTTGTTCGGTTCGGCCGGCGCCGCAAGTGCCTGCGCACAAAGCCCAAGCAGGCCCAGAATCACAAGAACGCGCCAGTGCTTGTTTTTCGGAGAGAAGCCTTCTGTCGTCATAATCGTGCCCCCAAGCTGTGGCACGGCCATCTCGGCCGTGTTTTCACGGGCTGGAAGCCCGTGCCACTGCTCGCCCCATAATATGGGCCGTCAGCGTGCATAAAGCCCTATGTCGGCCTGCACTTACACACAACAGCCCGTATTTCCACGTCGGTTCTTTGACGGCGTCGATTTACCAGGTTTTCCCCTGTTCTTTTGGCGGTTTCCCCTGTGTCCGCCGCCGCAGACCTCTATCAGGGAATCTTGCCCGCCCAAGCACCGGCGGGCTGGCCCGCGAGCGCATAGGTTCTCAATGCTAAGCCCGGGTGCTTCGTCCCCCCCACGTCCCACTTGTCCCGCTGGGGACGGCCAGTGCCGGGACTCCCAGCGGAGAGGCCTGGGGCCAAGTGACTCAGCATGACAATCTTAATCGGTCAGTCTGAGCAGCAAAGGAAGGCACAGAAGTCGCTGTGAACAGGCGGGCGGAGAAATCTAAGAAGGTCTAATGCTCTGTTGAAGAGTCCAAGGTCAGGTCATTCCGAGCGGAGGCCCCTCGGGCCGAAGTCGAGGAATCTATTAAAAAACAGGTTCTCGTCCAAAACAGTTGGTAAGTCTATGGCAGAAGTAATACATAAGTATTTTGGATTTAACGCTTTAAGGCAACAGCATGTATGGGTATAATCTGGCTGCCATCGGGAGGATAGGCCAATGCTGGGAAGCGACCCGAGCGCCCGAATGGCGGCATACGGCATGGGGCGGTATCTTCAATGGTGGCGCCCACTTACAAATGTATGCTGGCGCCAACGATGCGATAAATCCTTTGTTTTTCATGCGTTAAATTCACCAACTTTTTCGGAGTTGAACCAAAAAACAGATTTCCCTTCGGGGCTCTGCGCCTTGCTCCGTGTCTCGAACAGAGCAAGGGTACTTTTTGTCAGACGCTCTGATTGTTCATATGCAGGGTTTTGGCGCCGTCGAAGCCGTTGAATTTCGTTGAAGAAACAATGCTGTATGCCCCTATGTTCTCCGTGCACAGATAATCGCCGATTTGCAGGTCGCCCGGGAGCTGCTCCGACAGGGAAATCTTGTCAAAACTATCGCACGTAGGCCCGACAACGGCGCAGACCTCCATTTCGCCGGATTTGAAAGGCTGAAAGTGCGGAATCCAGTGATCGAAAACCACCCCTGAGAATGTATGATAGACCCCGTCATTTATGTAGTAGAAGACCTTTCCATCCCTCCTGGCCTTGCCTATTATTTCCGAAACCAGCACGGCTGAAGTCGCCACAATGAATCTTCCCGGCTCAGCTATAATCTCAATATCCTGCGGGAACAGTCTCGTGCACTCGGAATCTATCACTTCGCCGAGCTTCTCGAACTTGGGAACCCGCTGGTCGTATGGCACAGGAAATCCGCCGCCGATATCGACTATTTTCAGATTGTAGCCCTTCTTGCGGCAATCATGAAGAATCTCAGATGTAATCTGCAATGCAGCGGCGTAATTGTCAAAATTAGTGCACTGGCTTCCGACATGAAAGCTCAGTCCCTCCACTACCAGGCCCAAATCAAAGGCCTGTTTTATCAGGTCATACGCATCACCCGGCTCAGCCCCGAATTTCGAACTCATCTCAACCTGCGAGCCGGTATCCGGGACCTTCAATCTCAAAACCAGGCCTGCGGTATCGCAATTCTCCTTGATCTTCTGTAGCTCGTCCTTATTGTCATAAGTAACAAGAGGCCTATATTGCCTTATCTTTCTTAGAGTTTGCCGGTCTTTTATTGTGTTTGAGAAGATTATTTTGTCCCAGATATAGAAGTCTTTGTCTCTCTCTTCAAAGTTCTTGATGTATTCATAAATCTGCATGAACTCATTATACGAAGCAACGTCAAAGCTCGCGCCCTCGTTGAACAGCGTCTTGATTATCTCGTGATTTGAATTGGCCTTAATCGCGTAGTAAGCCTGGACCCTCGGCAAATGTTTCTTAAAGGCGCGATAGTTCTGCCTTATTATGTCATGGTCAATTATGAATAAAGGGGTCCCGTGCTTTTCCGCCAGTTCATGAAGTTTTTCGTTCATATCCTTCCCGTTCTTTGTCAGGCATTCAGCTTCTTTATGAGCTTCTTGAGTTTCTCGACCTCTTTATTATTTTCAAGATATGACTTTATGAGCTTCTCGTGCAGTTCCTCCGCCCGGTAATATAGTCTCTTTTGTTTCTTGGGCCTGGTGGTTTGCAGGACATACGCAACCATCATCGGCAGCGCCGCCGTGACGTCGAGATACGCCGTTACGGTTTCCTCCAATTTCGTCGGGTCGATTTTCCCCCAGCTTGCAGCCTCGCTCGGCGAGGCTCCCGACAATCCTCCGGTGTCCGGCCTGGCGTCCGTCACGTTGATATCATAATCCTGACCCGCCTCCGGGATCATCAGCACCTCCTGAATCTGCGGCTCCGTCTGGAGCATGAAGTTCTTGGGACTGCCGC
This sequence comes from uncultured Pirellulales bacterium, assembly GCA_964354365.1. Lineage (GTDB taxonomy): Bacteria > Planctomycetota > Phycisphaerae > Sedimentisphaerales > Anaerobacaceae > CAYGZM01. The sequence continues at coordinate 1,717 of CAYGZM010000024.1, read as the reverse complement.
CCCCAATCAGGATAACCGCTGTTTTTCCGTTTTCATATTTTTTGGCGTTCAGTATTATCGCCGTCGAATCATTTACATCGATGCTCGGATTTATTTTCAATTTGAACAAATCCTGCATGCTTGCCGCCTCCGCCAGAAGCTCGATCCCGGCGACGTTCATGCCGATTGTCGAATCCCCCGGAGACGACGTAAAGACCGGTATGCCGTTTCTGTACGCCGCCGCCAAAACGCTTACCTGGCCGAGTTTGTTTTTCTGTTCGAGGTCGTTAAGAATTTTCCCGAGATGATGATAGAATTCCCGCGTGCCCATTTCCTTCTGAAATTCCGGCCTGACCAGTATCTCTCTGAGCCTCCTGTCGGTCTCCATCAGGACATCTTCATAATCAAACAGTATGTCATAAATCCTTGTGATGCCTTTTTCCCTCAAATCGGCGTCGTCAACGGTATGGCTGCCCCTGTGCATCGGCAGGTTGAATGCGAAGTGCAAATCGTGATACATATTCGCGCCCGTCGCGCTGAGCCAATCGACAAAGCCGTGGTTCATCAGGGGAATTATTGCGCAAGGCCCCAGTCCCGCTGGCGTCAAAGCCCCCGCAAGGCTCAAACCTATAGTGACATCTTCCTGGGAATATCTGTCCCTCAATAAATGACAGGCGGCTCTCAGTCTTCCGCCGTTGTAGGCATCCATACCATCTATCAATTTGACAATATCTGTGGCCTTGGAAATCGATTCCGGAAGAATGCGCTTCCCGCAGAGATACTGTGATTTATTCATCCGGCTTGACTTTTGTTTTGCCATCTTTTTCTCTGTGCCTTCCTTATGTTCTGCAGGTTCTTTGTTCACGACAGGGTATGCACCACCCTTGCGTCTTTGTTTTCGGCGGGCATTCTAATTGAACAGCCGGCAGAAATCAACCCTGATATGAATATACCCAATTTCACCCCCCCCGCCCCCCAAGAGAGAGCTGTGAACACAAAGCCGTGAGGCTTGGGGCGGTTTGTTGGCCCTGCAAGAGCTGAACTGCACGGGTCCGGTAAAAAGAAAAAGGGCCGGAAGTGCGATGCTCACAGCACTTTGAAATCCCTGGTTTGGAGATGCTCTTACCTTGCTCTGCGTCTCAGCATCCAACCGGCAAAGCCAACGCCGAGGCTGCCGAGAACAACAGCGCCGGGGACGGGAACAGGAGAGAGCTGCACATTGTCTATGGTGACAGAAGTTAATATCCCGTCGGTCTCATTTGTCAATTCAAAGACCAGTTCGTACGGACCCGGATCCCACTCGGCGACGTCGAGGACGACGCTAACCATCTCTGGGTACGAGCCGAAAATAACGGGGGCTTTCCACGTGTCCCGATACGTTCCGAACGAGGCGGTGAATTCGTCCGTCTCGCTTCCTGGCTCACTTGTTGCCATCACAAAATCGAAGGACAACAGCCACTTGTCCGAAGTCTGAAGAGATATGACGTCCTGGCTAAGCGTAGTGACGGAGCCATCTTCCTCATCATCAACCCTCAGAACCGCCCAGTGGTTGTCGCTATCGTAGAACACATTCTCGATCGGCGTCCAGCTCCAGCCCGACGACAGGTCCTCGGAGAAATGGCCATTTGTAATATCGGCCAAGAGGGACTGAGTCGATCCCAGAACCAAAAGGCAGAGTGCAAACAGAACCATTCTCTTTATTGTGTGCATTTTTCCTGCAAGGACCCAACTCTCATTG
>CAYGZM010000023.1:0-37136 GCA_964354365.1 uncultured Pirellulales bacterium | reverse complement strand
CTCAAGCCGGGCATTATAGGTTCGCTGGGCGTACGTCGCGACAAGAAGAGCATCACGGTCATCTCGAATCTTCTCGGCGACTCCGACATCCAAGTAGCCAAGGCCGCGGCCCAATCGCTGGGTTTGATCGGCACGTCGGCTGCGGCCAAGGAGCTGAGCAAGTTTGCGAAGAAAGCATCTGCCGACATGAAGATACCGGTAGCCGACGCCTGCTTGGTTTGTGCCGAGCAGTTGCTGGCCGACGGTGAGAAGTCCGAGGCAGTAGCTTTGTACAACAAGCTCAAGGGCGATGACCAGCCCTCGCACGTCAAGGCTGCCGCCATGAAAGGTATTTTGACCGCTGCGACTAAGAAGTAAAGCCGCACAACAAGCAAACAGATGATTCAAAGAAGAAGCCTGAACCGCCACTCGGTCGGTGCGGGCCTTTCGACAAAAGACGAAATCATGAAGACTCAGAATATACGACGCTTGAGGCGAGGTCGAAGCTGCGTAGGGTACAGAGACTCATCCGGGCTTAATGCGAGTGATTTCAAGGCTTCGACTTTCAAAGCCTTATTCAAGACGGAACCTGGCGTAACACCGAAGAGCTTGAAGAACTGCAGCATGATGAATTTGGAGGGGTCCTACACTTCTCATCTACACTTTTGCCTGTTGTGTTTGAGCATGTTTGCCCTGTTCTATTGGGTTTTGTTTCAGGGCTTTCTCATCTCTGATGACGAGAAAGGCGAATCGGTACGCTTAACCTCTCCTAAGGTTTATGCAGGCGAGCTACCCTCCGTCACTCAGTTGGGGCTGAGTTGGAAAACAAAAAGCCCCCGTTGACCAAGGTCACCGAGGGCTTCTCACTACCCGAATATAGAGTCAACTCAAATTGTTACCGATCCAATTTGGCTTTTCGCCGTGAACAATGGTGGTCGTGCCGAGTAATCTGCTATAGCTATGTGGTCTTACACGGCTATGCTATTTGAGATTCTTGCGTTGTTGCCTTGCCGCTACAGGTAAACCTCTCTGAGTTTTCGTTCATCCTTCAGCTCTTCCGTCGGGCCAGTGAAGGAAACGCAGCCGTTGCGAAGGACATACATCCGCTTGGCAATCTTGAGGACTTCGCGGACTTTCTGTTCCACGATCAAGACGGTGACGCCAGAGTCGCGGCTAATCTGCTGGATGCGGCCGAGGGCTTCAGAAACGAGGGGTGGAGCAAGACCGAGGGATGGCTCGTCGAGGAGCAAGACTTTGGGCGAAAGGACCAAGGCGTTTCCCAAGGCCAGCATCTGTTTCTCCCCGCCGGATAGGGTACCAGCACGCTGTCTCAAACGATGTCTCAGCAAAGGGAAAAGACCGAACACTCGCTCCGTCCCATCTTTCAACCGTTGCTTGTTGGGCAAGGAGATACCACCCATCTCCAGGTTCTCTTGCACAGTCAGGTCCGTGAACACCTGGTTTCCCTGTGGTACATACGACACGCCGGATCGCAATAGATTGCGTGGCTTGGGCGATGGCACTTCATGGTTGTCGAGAAACACGTGGCCTTGCCAGATGGGAATCAAACCAAAAACCGCTCTAAGCAATGTGGATTTCCCGGCACCATTGTGCCCGATCAGGGCCACGATCTCGCCGCGAGACACCTCCAGCGAGACACCGTTGACGACCTGCTTCTTTCCGTAGCCGGTGACGAGATCCGCGACCCGCAAGTGCTCGAGAAGCGCGCTGGCATCTGCCTCTGGTTCTGAAAGCGAAGGCTCACGCGACATAGGCTTCAATGATTTCCGGCCTTTCCAGGACCTCGTTGGGCTTGCCTTGGGCGATGATTCGACCCTCGTCCATCACGATCACCATGTCCGCCACTTGTCGCACGGCGACGATGTCGTGCTCGATGAAGACCACCAGTCGGCCTTGCTTGCGCAACTGCCGCAGCATGTCGAGAATCTTCGAACTCATCTCCGGATGAACACCGGCTACCGGCTCATCCAGCAGCAGAATCCGGCCTTCGGCCGCCAGGCAACACGCCAGCGTCAGGAGTTTCTGTTGCCCATAAGACAACTCGCCCGCCGCTTCATGCGCCTTCTCTTTCAGCCCCACGAACCGCAGCCATCGCATAGCCTCGTCACGATTCCGCGCCTCTTCTCGGGCAACGCCATATCGCAGCAACGCCGGTAGCAAGCGTTCGCCCTTCTGGTTCGGCCCGGCGAGGAGAACGTTTTCCAGCACGGGCACCTGCGAAATCAGCCGCAAATCCTGAAACGTCCGCGCGATGCCCAGCCTGGAGATCTTGTACGGCGGCAGATGCGTCAATTCCCGCTCACCGAGGAATGATTGCCCTGCATCCGCCCGCACAAAGCCGGTCAGCACATTCAGCAGCGTCGTCTTGCCGGCCCCGTTGGGGCCGATGATTGCCATGATGCCGGTTGAGGGGAATTCCAGCCGGACATCCCGAAGCGCCTGCGTGCCACCGAAGGACTTGCTCAACCCTTCGCATCGCAACCTGGACCTTCCATTGCTCGTCATTTTGAAAACCCGTAGTTGCCCACCAGCCCGCGTGGCCGGAACATCATCATAACGACCAGCAATCCGCCATAGATGATTTGGCGTAGATTTGCGGCCACGAAACTGGGCAGGCCAACGAACCGAAGCGCCTCCGGCAGCGTCACCAGCACCACCGCCCCCACCAGCGGCCCCCAGAGGCTCCCCGCCCCCCCGATGATGACCATCGAAATAACCAGAATAGATTCCATAACCGTGAAACTCGTAGGGTCGATATAGGTGATGTAATGCGCGTACAAGCTGCCTGCCATAGCCGCCAAAGCCGCACTGACGGCAAACGCCGTGACCTTGAACCACAGCGTATTCTTGCCCAGCGACTTGGCGAACACTTCATCCTCCCGAATCGCATGCAACACCCGGCCAAAAGGGCTGCTCGTGACGAGATAAACCACCAGATACACGAAGCACGTGAAAACCGTTGCCAGCGCCAAGAATTCCAGATGGGTATCTACCCTCCAACCAAAGATGACTGGCTGCGGGATTCCCGGAATGCCCATCGGGCCACGGGTCAACCCAATCCAGTTGTTGAAGATGCTGAACAGGATCATCTGGAAACCAAAGGTGGCGATGACGAAATAGTCGTCGTGCAATCTGAACGACGGTAGTGATACGATAAACGAAATCAGGACCGCCACGGCCATGCCAGCCAGGACGCCAACCACAAACGGTGCTCCCAAAAGAGTGGCAAATACTGCGGAAGTGTAGGCGCCCAGGCCGTAGAAGGTTGCGTGGGCAATGGAAAGCAGACCTGCGTGTCCGACGAGAAGGTCCAAGGATGCACTCAGTATGGCGAAAATCGCCACCAAATTCAGGATGTGTATCCAGTAATCCACGGGGATTCCTGCTTCTTCAGGCTACGGTTATTGAGTTGTACAAGGAGCGCAATGACCAGCACCGCGAAGGTCAGAGCATCTTGCCACTTGATCTCCAGCCACATGCCGACGAGTTGTTGGGCGAGCGCCAGAAACAGGGAACCCAAAAACGAGCCGACGATTGTGTTCTGACCAAGAATCGAAGCGACGATCCCCATGAGCAGTGGTTGCAAACCCATGTGCGGTGATATGCCCACATCAAATGAATAGAGAACACCGCTGAGTGACGCGCCCACGGCGGACAGAAGGACAATGACAACCCGGATTTGTGCCACCTGAATGCCCACGACTTGCGAAAGGCTGGCGTCACTGATCACGCAGCGGATTCGTCTGCCAAGTTGAGTGAGGCAAACAAGACCAACTAGACCGAGAGTCCACAGACACGGCACGACCACCACGGCCACTTGGATTGTTGTAAGTCCGGCGCCGCAGATCGACAGTCTACGATTTAGCGTCCCAAGGTCTACGGTTCTGGTGGCGTCACCCCATCCCAAAGAGATGACGTTCTGAATAAGGATATATACGCCAAGTGATGCCAACATGAGGGCAGCGGGTGAGACTCGCCGCCGGTTCAGTGAGATACTGATGAAGCAGTATAGGATCGCTGCAATGCTTACCCCGGCCAGGGTGGCGATGAGCGACGTCAACCACAAACCTACGTGAAGACCATCAAGCAAAGCGTAGGCTATGTAGCCTGCGGCGGCAACAAGGATGCCCAAGGAAAAATCGACGTAGCGGAATGCCCGGAAGAATAGGCCAAAACCCACGGCCATAAGGGAGTAATATCCGGCCGAGATGAGAGTATTGACTATGATCTGCATGCATTCCTATCGCCAATATACGACACGGTTCACTTTGTGGGGGCAAAGGGAGTGAGTCTGCCATTGAAGATCCGTTTGAACTCGATTTTCTTCATGACCTCGCGCTTCTTCGTGAAAGTGGTCTTACCGGTAACACCATCAAACTCCTTTATGGCCAACAGCCCTTCCCGAACCTGATCTGACGTCACACCGCGAAGTCGGACCGCCTCAGCGATCAAATAGACGGCATCGTATGAGTTGGCGCAGTATACGTCCGGCTCCAGCCCACCTGTTCGTTTCCGGATGCTTTCCGCGAAAGCCTTGACTCGGGGATTAGGACTCTTCGGATCGAACACCCATGCGGATAAGACCGTGTTGTCCGCATCATTCCCGGTCTTGTCGACCAGGCTTTGATCGTTGAGAAAGGTGGTTCCGAGCCATTGTGTGGTAAAAGCCAGTTCCTTGGCCTGGCGGAACACGGAGATCATTTCATCATAGCCGACAAGGTAAACCGCCTGTGGTTTTGCCGCTTTCAGTTTTGTAATCGCCGCCCTGTGGTCTCGAGCGCCTTGGGGGAAGGATTCGGTCAAAACGATCTCGCCTGCCTTCTTGAAGTCTTCCTGAAACACCTTGCTGAGGCCGACCCCAAAGTCATTGTTGATATAATAGACTGCCACACGTTTGAGGCCGAGGTGGTCACGGGCAAAAGATGCCATCGCGCTTCCTTCGTACTCGTCGGACAGACAATTGCGGAAGATAAATGGGCCTGCATCTGTGATTCCTGGCGAGGATGAGCCGGGGGACAGAAGGACAACGCCGGCATTCTGGGCTAGTGGCGCAACAGCCAGTGTTATGGTGCTGGCCAGTGGACCTATGAGAATGGGAACCTTGTCCACAGTGATGAGCTTTCTGGCGGCCAATACTCCCTTCCCGGCGATCAGGCCGTCGTCCTCATAGACACACTGAAAACGGAGCGATGCCTGGGGATCACTGTTGATCTCGTCAACTGCTAATTGTACGGCCGCATGTGCCGTTTTGCCATATTTCGCTAGATCACCAGTCTCGGGCAGAATCACGCCAAGCCGGACCGTCGCGATTGGCGCAGGCGCGTTTTTGGGTTCCGTCGCAGCGTCCTTCTTCTTCCGATCTGAGCAACCACTCAGAATAAGCATTGCACAGAATACGAGCGCGAGATTTCGGATCGCGTTGCACGTTGGTTTGGCAGCTTCCATTGAGCAGGATTCCGCACGTGATGTAAATCTGCCTGACATATTTCACCTCCCATTCTAATTCAGATCACCGAGCGAACAACTCTGTTTGGTTTGTCGAACCCCGTCTGGTCCGCAAGGTACCCCATGCCCGGCGGATCAGACCGGCGTTGAGAAAGACCTGAATCGCTTCGCCGGACGGAAAACGCACTGACCAATTCGGATAGCCGCGGGTACTCTTTGCCGGGAACATATCGGTAGGACATCTGAAGGAGAACCATTGCTCCTGCTAGTATCCAGCAAATGGCCCCAGACGCCCCGAATTGATATGCCAGAAGGAGTTCGGTCGTGGTGAAAGTAAGCACATACAGGCGATGTCCGACATAACCGACCAGCTCCGGACGTTGCCGGGTGGGCAGGAGCGTCAGGACCTCCATCACCGCCCATTGCAGGACAAGGGGAGCGCCCATGGTCATTCTTTGTGCAGGCAACAGGAACCAGACCATCGCAGCGGCGGCAGCGAAGGTGCCACGCAACGTCCAGAACGCGGCCCGGAAGCCGAATCGTGCGGGCAGTTCATAGTGGTCAGTCTGGATGTCGCGGATGTCGCCGACAAGGTTCTTTCCCATGTGCACAAGGGTCAGTGTGAGGAACAGGACGGCGAACGTGGACGCCTCGATGTGGGGCGGGATGATGTAGGCAAGAATGAACAGTGCATGGGCAACGATGGTCGCTCCACGAAGAGCGGGTCCAAAGACTCCCAGGCGAGGAACAATCGCTTTCCACGGATACGCAGTAATCGTTGCGAGATAGATGGCGAGCATTCCCAGCGGGAAGATGCCGTGAGCCGCCGCGAGAGCCAGTGTGGCGAGAAACGGAGTCCAGGTCAACCAGCGTGGGGGGATGAAACGCCCGGGATCCTTCTGACGCGCATCGCTTGACCAATTCAGAAAGAACCACATTAGCAGCGACAGGACGAGGGACTCAGACACCAGTCGAAGGTTACTGGATATGCCAGCAAACGCACACACTAAGAGTGCACGCGCCATGTTGTCGACGTAGGAGTATGGGCGGGATGTCAGAAAGAAATGCAGTAGGAGCCCACTGCCACATGCATGGGGGGCTGAGTCGCGTTGTTCTTCGATTTGGAGTGTCATTTACTCTTACCTTTTAAGTGCTGCAATGCCGCCTCGATCTGACGTTCCTTTTCCGCAATCGTGTGTTGAAGTGTAGGCAGTTTGATTCTGTCCAAAACGCGGCTGAGTTGTGTAGCCTTTGGAAGCACGGTGTGTGCGCCATTATCGCCCAGAAATTCTCTAATCTCAGATTCATCAATCGGGTCGCTTTCTCCCAAATCCTTGGCTTTCCAATAGAGGGACCTGAGACAGAAGAGGCTTGTGCGATTACTCTCATGCCATGCCCTGTAGAAATTTGCTCTCAGTGCATAGTAGACATAGTTGCTCTCGTCGGGGAACCGCACAACAGCGAAAGGTGACGCCCGATTCTCGATGAAATAGGGACGAATATCAGAGAAGATGACAGCGTATCGGCCGGACTGCGAGGTTATGGTTGCGCAGTCGAAAGGGGTGAACTCAAGCCTCTCGCATCGATTAAAAACGGTGGCCCGCGCCCTTAGGTTCTTGACAATTGAGTCATCTATGACCAGAACGCGTGCCCTGATACGACAAAGGTACTCGCTCAAGACAAGATTCACAAGGAGTTTAACCTCTCGGCGATCCTGGAGTGCGTTATTGTCAACAATGTGGAGTCGCCGCGCCATGCCGAAAGTGGCATTCTGGGCGATTCTGCGGATCTCCTCGTGATAGTCGATCCAGTGGTGGTCCGTTTTCCAGACCTCCGGCCGGATCAGACTCATTAGTTGCATTGTTGTAGACGGTTCCTTCTCAAAGGGGCTGAGTATGTCAGAGACGGCTTGCCAGACCGCATGCTCTTTCTGGATCAGCTCTGCCTTCTTGATCAGGGTCCCCAGTCTTGAATGGGACTGCCCTGACACATGGATGAGCGTGCTGATAGCGGCCTTAGGTGCAAGTCTGCGCAATGCAGGATGCGCCAGCCCCGTTGTCGCACTATGGGGTTGGGTTGTGATGCGAGCGCCAGGACTATTGACGATCGCGTTCGTCCCATTACCTACGCTGAGGCAGGCATTTCGTGCTGCAGCTGCTTGGCGTGCCCGCATCAGTGGTTTCTTCTGCTTTCTTCTCAAGTTAGCCTCGCTCTCCCCCTTCAATCTCGTAGAATAGCATCTGGGCTCCGGTTGATCAATCTGGCACCGCGGCCCATGATGATGGTGTCGCCACGCGTGCTGGGCAGGGTCTTCCTGTTATCGGAGGACTTGCGTTGTGCCGATCTACGCTGTTGCCCCTGGACTTTAGCGAGATTGCTCCGATGAAGTTCGCGGAATGGGGCCAAGAGGCGACGTGTTGCCCCCTGACTGTAGCGGCCAGCCTCGATGTCCTGAAGGGTCTGTTGTGCTATAGCGGCACTGGCGAGTGCTATACGCGCCTTGAGTTGGCCATTCCCGTATACGGATGGGAATGCCAATGAATTCATGGCATGAAAGTAAAGAGCATAAAGGTAGTCCTTAAGCATGTAGTCAGTCACGCTTGGGCTGAGAACGGTACTTGCCCGTCGCCGAAGACAGTTTACAAAGGTCAGTACCCCTTCAGTCTTCCCTTTCGGTAGTCCTTTAGCTGTTCGCCTGCGACCGTCCAGCAGATCGCGAACTTGCAGAAAAAGACCAAGGCTCTCGTTCATTGCCAGTTCGTCGTTGGAGGATAGACTCCCAACGAAACCTTCGTTCCAGAATTCGCTCTCTAAGCGGGCAAAGTCGATCGCAGTTGGTCTAGCCTCTTCACTGTTGGCAAGATCGATTATCAGCGCCTGTGTGGGGGTGTGCGTTGCACTCAACGCAAATAGCAGGTTTGTGAGATTCAGGTCACCATGAATGCGTGACAACCTAATGGGTCCTGTGGGGGAATGCAGTCTTTGGTTCAGAGCAGCGAAGGGATTGGGAATTCGGTGCGTTCTGGCGCCGATGCCACGAAGAGAGAAGGTGGTGTCACTTGCCCAGTCCACCGAAGGCCATGCCTTCCGTGCTGTTCTGAACATACGTTTCAGTCGGAGGCGCGGAAATGAAACGAAATCTGCCCACCGTAGCACTTTGCCATTGTCTTCTGGAAGAACCGTGCCAGGTTCACCGCGATGAAAAAGGGCGAGTGCATCAATCGCTAAGTCCAGTGCTTTAACACAGTTGGTCGGAGCCGACTGCATCTGTGTACGAAGTAGGTGAAGCAGATTCCAGCAGACTCCTTGGGGAGTAACCGCCTGAGCAGCGTTGTAGAGGATAACCCCGTCCGAGAGTTTGTTTCCACTGATAGGGAGCAGAAACTGAGGAGACACGTTGCGACGGCGAAGTTCGCAGAGACTCCGCCATTCCCTACGTGCCCGGTCTTGTGCGTCGAATTTCGCGACGAGATGGAGGCCGCCACGGCCGTGTGGAATGTACAGGAAATACACGCGGGACCGGCCAACGACCCCTGTGTCCTTGAGATAAGGTGCTGGAAGTCTCGCATTTCTCGCGAGACGGCGAAGACGGACCAACGTGTCGTGTAGCACACGGGCATCCGAACGAGTGTAGTTCAGTCGATTTCTTGCTTGCATAGGGGACTCAGTTCTTGTGACGTCCTGCATCTGAAAGACGGCGCAATACTCCGCAAAGGTCTCTTGTATACTTGGGGCATCCTCCAGTGTGGAGGCGAACAACGCGGGAGTTCGGCTCAGGAAACTCGTGGCCGCCCATTACGATGAGGCCGTCCTTCTCCAGTGCGGCAGTCACGTACTCCGATGGCAACGTTGCCGGGAGACAGAGGAGGCAGTAGTTACCGGTAAAGTCCGTGAACGCGAAACTGGGTTCAGCTTTGACGAACTCCCGGAGTATCTGGTGATTTTCGGTGATGTTCGAGATAATGTGATCGCTTGGACGCATCGTTCCTTCCTCCATGATTGCCTGAATAGCCTTCAGACAACCTTCCAAACCTATTCCAAGGGGCAAATGGGGTTGCACCTTGGCGGCCAGCGATGAATTGGAGTGAAGGGCGATCCCGATGCGCAGATGGGACATGCCCTTATATTTCGAGAATGAATGAAGAACGACCACGTTCTTGGCTGCATACTCATGGAGAAGCTCCCGCGTTGGGACTTCGGATCTCACGTTCACAAGGGTGCGGTCTATCATCGCCCATGAATCCGCTGTCAGGTTGTCCAGCACGGAATACAAGTCCGCGTCCGGGATGGCTATACCGGTGGGATTGTTGGGCGTTACCAGGACTACGATACTTGGCTTGGTGCGACCCATGGCCGCGACGAACGCTTCTGCGTCAAAGGCAAAATCGGAGCGGAGGGGCACAAAGTGGGTCCGAAGGTTCTTCGCGCTGGCCGAGTTGTAGTTCCGAAAGTAGGTCGGGGATGTCATCAGCACGCCACCTTCTTGGGCCGCGTTGGGTCCCCGGCGCCGAGTCTCCTCGACCTTCACGGCTGCGAGGATTGTGTCGATTGAACCGTTGCTTCCGTAGTTGGCTTGGACCTGGCTTGTCCCGATCCCGTAAGCAGTGGCCGCGTGTTTCTTGAGGGTGAGAACGGCACGCAGGAGTTCGGGGTAGAACTCACCTCGTTTAAGATCGAAAGCATCGTCTTGCTCATGGATCGCAGAGATTGCGTCTGCGACTGAGGTTTGATCGCCAAAAAGGGCGCAGAGGGAGTCGACCTGCTCCTTACTAAACGGGGCATCAAAGCCGCGGTCGATCATGACCCCTTCCATGGCCTGATTTTTCTTTTCTCGTTCTTGTGCGTCCATGAATCATACGGCGATGGCGCCGCCCTCCCGTAACATCGGTGTCCGGCCGTTGACCCAGGCGCCGAGCCGGGCAAAAGTCTTCGCAAGATTACCAAAGAATGTAACAGACCTTTGAGTCAGCGGGGCAGTTTGCATCAGAGCCGCACTGGTGATTACCGGTTACATGCTGCTCCGGGATCAGATACGGGCAAAGCCGGGCGAACACAGGCGGCGATGCTCGAGCGGCAACATACAGATCTGCCCAACAAAACCTACTCAAGATTCACTAGTCGTTGATCGCTCCTTATTTCCGACCAGCCACCAATGTCTATCAACTGACAACTCTCGCAGCTTCGCTACGGCTACACTCCGTCCCTGTCGGCAGCACACCGCCTGCGTTGCATGCCGCTGAGAAGTCCCCACTGACTCTGAAGTTATGGCATCTTCACCATCTCTACCATACGGGTTGCCCTTTTTCAAGCACAAAATAGACAGAAAACAGGCTCTCCCCGCGGCCCCCGAACATCCAGCCCGCATACGTGAAATGGGCTATAGTGGTACTGCGGAGTCAATGGCTTTGGCTTCTATGCAATGGAGTCTGAAAGCGGCGCGTACGAACAGGTGTCCCTGGCCACAGTGATGCTGGGAGCGGCACCGATCCTACTCGGCCTGCACATACGCCAGTTCGTGCGACTCGTCGCTGGGGGCTGACACCACGACATCTGCGGTGAGGCTGATGCAGTAGACTAAAAAGCCGTCCGTCGGACGTTCTATCGTCGAAGAGACCGGTTTGTGTGGCTCGCTCCACGTGACCCTGAATTGACAAATCATTCACCCTCCCAACACCCCCTCGTCGTGACCCATAGTGGACCCTATCACAGGACGCGGTCCTCCCGCTCAACCTGCCTTCTTGTATGCATCTGCCCCATGTTCGCGCGGTTTTTAGTGCCGGACCGAAAAGTATAAATAGGTGCCCCTGAATTTTAACATGGCCTTCGCCACTATGTCCCGCGGCGAAGGCCATATTTTGAAGAAAAAGGCTGGGGTGAAAATGTAACGTGAGAGAGCTGACCAAAATCGACTTCAACCACAGGCGTATCAGCCAGATCTCTGACTTCACAGAGCTAATTGAGATGCTCTTTCCTAACAATCGTAATCAGCAGCATGCGGCAGTCTGCATATTCTTTGAGTTGAAATGGGCTAATCGTATAGTGCCTAACTTGGCGTACCTGGAACGGAAATACGAAGTCTCACGAAGGATTCTGCAAAGAACCAGGGCCAAGCTTTCGAAATTGGGACTGATCGAACACGTGAGCTACCTGAACAGCCGGTATGGAGGACAGCATGGGTGGAGACAGTCGAGCAGGTTTGAGGGGGCGTTGAGGCAACTGGCGGACAGGTGCTCAATGCTTCGCGAGAAGGACACCAGTTCGGCGGAGAAGGACAAGATATTGTTGGAACTTATGGACGCGAGGCGTAGAAACAAGGGCTCATTGGTATGAGGTGATGACGCATGAAGAACCGTTGCTGCAAATGGGTGGTCGCCTTGTTGATTGCGTTGATAGTGATGGTCAGGGCGGCAAATGTGTTGGGGGTCTGGTTTCTCCTTCTTGGCACGGGTCTCTCTAAAGAGTCAGTGCGAGACTATGTAAAACTTCTGTAAAAACTGGTGGTATAGTCGTTTTGGCTTGAACTTTCCGCTCGAATTTTCATTACAATTTACATAGTGACTGTCTTGTGCTTCGGCGCAGCGTTATTGAAAGTCCACAGATTACTGGAGATCGGTTGCGAAATGGCAAAGAGTAATGCTACGCAATGCGGATGGTTTTGTTTCCTACTTCTTCTGATGTTACTGGGCTATCTACATCAGTCAGACATTGAGGCTGGATCCCATAACGCCAAAGTCATATTGATCGAGCATGTTCCCCACATCAGGCAGAAACCTGATTTCTGTGGGGAGGCATGTGTTGCAATGTATCTGAACAAACTGGGGCACAAGGTCTCCCAGGACGACATCTTCAATCTCTCAGGTGTGGATCCCGCACTATGCCGCGGATGTGTTACTCACGACATGGAGCGGGTCCTAAAGCAGGTGGGTTTTCAGGCTGGTCAGGTCTGGCATAAGATTGATCCTCGCAGATCCCCAAAACAATTGGAAATGCAGTGGGATCTTCTGCTTACTGATCTATCCAAAGGCCTCCCATCTATCGTCTGCATGCACTATGACGATCGTGCTAAATCCTCGGAACACTTCCGCTTGGTACTGGGATACGATCCGAATTCTGACGAGGTCATCTACCATGAGCCAGCGGAAAGCAATGGCGCGTATCGTCGGATGGAACGCACACGATTCCTTGAATTATGGCCGCTGAAGTACTCAAAGAGTGAGTGGTTGGCCATTCGCATGACGTTGAAGGTCGGTAGAGTATCTCTTCCGAATACCGCCAGCACTGGGTTCAACAATGCGGACTATGCCCAGCATATCATGCAGCTGAAACCAAGAGTGCCCAGAGGTTTCACGGTGGTCCTGGAGAAGCCGTTTGTTGTAGTTGGGGATGAGACACCCACAATGGTGGAGCGTCGGGCCAAAGAGACTGTCAGGTGGTTTGTTGACCACATAGGCGATCTGTATTTTGACAAGGATCCTTCTGCCATTCATGACATCTGGCTATTCAAAGATGACAAGAGCTATCGGAAACATGCCAAGGAGTTGTTCAACGATGATCCGGATACTCCTTTTGGCTATTGTTCTGAAAGCCATCGAGCATTGATCATGAACATTGCCACGGGTGGCGGCACGCTCTGCCACGAGATCGTGCATGCCTTCATCGCCTCGAATTTCCCAGACTGTCCCGCTTGGTTCAATGAGGGTCTTGCGTCTCTGTACGAACAGTGCGGTTCGGAGAACGGCCGCTTGGTTGGATTCACAAACTGGCGGCTGGCCGGACTCCAGAAGGAGATCCGTGCCGGGACTCTGCCGTCCTTCAAGGATCTGCTGTCAACGACAACCCATCAGTTCTACAACATGACTGAGGGCAACAACTACGCGCAGGCGCGGTACCTGTGCTATTATCTTCAGGAGAAGAATCTGCTGGTTGAGTTCTACAATAGCTACCGGCAGAGCTTCAAGGAGGATCCATCCGGCTACGAGACATTAAGACGAGCGTTGCACGAAGATGATCTGAAGCAATTCCAAAGAGACTGGGAGCAGTGGGTGCTTAAGCTGCGGTTCCCTTGAGCGAAGCTGTTTATGGCAATAGTGCTCGGAATGGAGTCTATCAATCAGGCTTCAAGCTTTTTGCCAAAAGAAAACCTTTTTAAACCCTGTCACATTGCCACTCTCCAATCCTCACGAAATGAGTTTTTCAAAAATGGCGAGCCGTCCCACGGGACACAAGGGCTCGCTGAGGATTTCAGCACGTGAAAGCACCGGCCTTTGCCGCGTCATCATGAAGCGAAACCTCGACGAGAAAATTGGATTGGCCAATGGCCAGCCCAGATCAAGTTAGATATTTCTATAAATGGCGTACTCTCGCCGAGAGACGTTTTTAGGTCTTGCAGTGTTTCCGTAGGCGCAATTCAAAAATCATCAAGAATACATCCTGATGCCAATTGGTCTCGCGAGCCAGCGCGGTAGTATTAACAATAGGCAGAACTGACAAAACGTATGTCCTTTTGCAGGAGACTTGATCATGTTTGTTCCTGAGCCTTTGCGAAATAATCCGTTTCGATCCAGAAACAGAAGGTCACTACACAGCCTGTTTGATGAAGGTTATTCAGGCCCAGTGAGGCCCTTGGAAGATGCGCATCGCGGCCCCGCGCCTGTGCCAAGACAATCAGCTGCGAAGTCCCGCGGTTACATGGCTGATCTGCCGGATGATTACATGCCACACCCGGGTGGAATGTCAGTACCTGACAATGGCTATGAACCATATGATGGCTTCGATGTTCCAACCATACACCCGCACAACAAACCGTTGGGCCATGCGCGACTGTCGCCATTATCTGAGCCAGAGGTGCGATATGAAGATTGTCTTATGGATGAGGAGATGTTTCAGCATGAATTGAGACTTATCCTGGAGCAGTTCAAAGAGACTCTACCCCAACCAGTCGACAACAACGCAGTGTTAAACGAGGCGTTGAAGAGAGCTCGAGGTGCTGAGCGACCAGATGTGCTCGAAGACACCATCCGAAGGCTATTGACACTTCAAGATGGCTTGAATCGGCCCCTATCTGACGGCGTGGAGAGTGGCTTGGAGCAATCTCCACCTGATGGAATGGCAGGCCAAGCTATGGGGTCAGCACCCATTGAACTGATGTTGGAGAACTACCTGAACCCTATACCTGAGGACTTTTTTGACACGCAGGCCCAGTTGATGGAGAAACAGTTCAGTCAACCGGATGCTTCGGGTGTAGATATCTCAGAGCAGATGGATGCGGTATTTAATACCCAGGAGGCGCTGTTCAAAATGCTCCAGGGCCAGATGCCTGCAGTTGAACAAGCTATCTCTGATCAGATGTCAGATGTCTCGCTAACTGAGCAAGGTCTCTTAGATGCTTCTTTGGAGCAGATTGTTGAGGCATTTGACATCGAGAATCCAGTCGCTGCACCTGATGTGATTAACATGGCACCGAGCTATGATGACTGCTTGATGGACTCAGTTCTATTTGAGCAGCAACTGCACGAGGCAGCAGAGCAAATGGAGTCTGTGGAGCCCTTGCCGGATCAGATATACGATCCGAACGATATGATGCAACCCTATGACCCTCAGATGCAACAGATGATGGATCCGTACATGATGCCGGGTCCTATGGGTCCTGGGCCTATGATGGACCCCTGAGGCGGCGGTCCGTAATAAGGACATATATCATTACAAATCTTGAAAGCCCTTGGGTGTTCCAGGGGTTTTTTTTATGCGCGTGCGCAGCAGAAGAAACAGATGGCACATCATGCACGCGAGACGTGCCATCGATACTGCAGAAAGGACAGGTGATAACAGACTTCACATTTCAAGTACTACTGTGACAGCCCTTGGGTGTGCCGAGGGCCTTTTTTGTGCGCGCATGCAAGACGCACAACCCGATGGCACATCCAGCGCGCAGGAGGTGCCATCTCGTTTTGATGAAAGGCAGGTGGCACTATGGCTTGTAAATTAGAACAAGAACAAAGCATTGAAGCACCGGAGGAACCATCACCAAATGAGACAGCAAACAGTATTAGAAACACAATTTATTCGGTCGGCGTAGACCAGATGCCGAACCTCAAGGAGAGGATCGCGGAAGTGCATGGCCAGAACTCGGAAGTGATGAAGGCAGTGGATGAACTGGATTGCTACGTGAGTGATCCCGAAACCAGAAAAGGTCCATGGTATTGGAACTTCTTCAGGCGGGTAAAGTCTGCAATGTGGGCCCTTTATCCTCATGCAGGAGATATAGTGCGAACGACAATGGCCCGCGAGTTTATCGATGACCTGTTCAATGGTGGGTACATAAGAGCCTTACAGTCCCTGACTGTTCCAAGTGGAGCCAAGCATGTAAGCTTTGCCAGTGACTATGCCGGCAAATATGGCGTCTCAATCGGCGCAGCACTGCTATTAGGCCCAGTCGGCGGGGCTATTATGGAGCTTCTGCACTTTCTGGCAGCTGAACGGGTCCACGGCATGCACAGGCACGGAACCTCAGCTAATCCTGCCTGGTCTGAGGAAGCCAAGAAGATATGGTATGATGCCCAAAGAACCGGCAGTTGGCCAAGGATTATAAACAAAGAAGGCGAGGAAGTTCTGCTGGATGTAGCGGAAGAAAAAGGACATTTGCCTGAAGGTGTAACTGAAGCGTTTCGCCAAATGTGGAGGCAAAACCCTGCATTACATGACTATACTGGCACCAATCGTCTTTCAGGGGATATACCGTTTCAGATCATCGAGGATGTTGTAGATGTGCTTGTTCAGAAGAAGTTTTCACCCCTGGATGAAGTTCAAAAGGCCAGATACAACCAAATAGTGGAAGATGCCAATAAACAGGGTATTGACCCATTCTACGCGGTTTACAGGAACCTGTTTGCCAATAGAGGCAGATTGAGGCCTTTGTGGAACAAGGCAAGGAAATGGCTTTACGACTATTCTCTGCTGCTCTGGGAAGCCCAAAATGAATTGTGGTTGGATGAAGGCAAGCGTGTGCCGGCCATCGGTGTAGTTTACAAACCCAGGAAGACTGCTGTTTCCAAGTCAAAAAAAAACGGCACACCCGGCACAATCTATCTCAACAACAAACGTTATTACTGGGTAGTCGCCAACAAGATGAAACCTCGGCCGCTTATTGATCCCAAGAGCAAACCAAAGGTTCCTGGGACAATTTTCAAGGATGGCAGCCGGTATTACTGGATAATACCAGGATTATTGAAGCGTCAGCGGCTTATACCGGAGCACGAAAAGTTCTCAGCCCAAAACAGAGCTGATGCTGAGAGGATTGCATATCGAATGTGGAATCAGCTAAAGAGAGATGATCCTAAACTCGCAGAAACCATCCTCAAGAGGACAAGAAGCCAGGGTCTGGCCACCAAAGACAGGGCTGTCGCCGAGAAGGTTGCTGCCAGAATATGGAGATTTATCAAGAAGAACGATCCAGAACTGGCGGTAAAGATATTGACGAATAATCGTCTCAAGGCAAAGGACCATTGGCACGCACAGATTGTGGTCAATGGCAGACATCGATTCGTCGGTAACTTTGACACACGAGCCCAGGCAGAAGCAGCCTACGTCAGAGAGTTTGAGACGGTGCACGGTTATCCTGCCGGGTATAATGTACAGTGCATCCCCAAGATTGATAAGGTCTGGCCCACATGGGAAGAAGAAAAGGCACGCTTAGACCGGATGGATGAGCATCCAAGAATGCCGGTCATTGGCCAATCAACTAAGACAGAGCCTCTCAAACCACTCGTAAAGCGAATGCAGCGGGTCGATTGGCTGGTAGAGAACTGTATTGTGGTGTTTGATGATAACTCACCGGTTGCATCGCAGGATGTGGCTATTCAGTCCCGAGGAGCAAAATGGTATGCAGAAATCAAGAAACAAGGCAAACGCCCCATCATCCAGGGTTCTGCATCAATCGACAGGGATACAGAGCGAATCAGGATTACAATCTATGGTCAGGGCTTCGGCCAGAGCCGGGTACTTACCGAAGAAGTATATCACATTGTCTTCGAGATTATCCGACACGCAAGCGCGAGAACTTTTGAGTCGATTAAGAAATGGTATGCTGATCGACTGAGTAAAGGACTGGATCCCACATGGCATATACACGAAGCCTTTGCTGATCTGATGGTGCAGGAAGAGGAATTTCCTGGATCGACTGATTTGCCACGCCACATCGTCAAATATGCCCAGAGAGTGTTTTCAGCCACCAACACTGTGTCTGATTCGGCAATGGAAAGGGTCAAGGTCGGCGTATAACACCTTAACTGTTTCCATATGACCTTCTGGGCCTATGCTTGGGCTCGGTAGATAGCAAAAAAACGCAAATACATGTTTGAAGATGTTATGGAGCCTGCGAATCGAAGGCTCTTTTATTATGCGCATAAATTCAACAAATGATGGCACGCCGACCAAACAAGGCGTGCCACCGCTTTTTAATGGAGGTGAAACTATGCAAGAAACAATTTGTGCAAAGGTACATCCAAGACTTTTGTCAAAGGCCGACAGGCTTTTCACAGGCACACTGGATGGCAGGATAATCGAGATCCTGCAGAACGCCAGGCGTGCAGGTGCAACGGAAGTTACAATCACAAATGAAAAGGGACTCGTTACAGTACGGGACAATGGATGCGGCATCGATGATTTCTCGAAGCTGCTCGATCTCGGTGATTCCGACTGGGACGAGGCATTGGAAAAGGCAGAGGACCCGGCTGGTGTAGGTGTTTTCTGCCTGGCGCCACGGAAGGTGACCATAAGCTCAAAGGGCAAGAAGATTGTCATCAGCAAGGATGGCTGGACCGGAAAACCGGTTGAGATTGTCAAGGTCGATGATCCAATTAACGGCACGGTGCTCACATTTGCAGATGAGCCTTGGGAGCTATCTGTAGTCAAGAGGCATGCGGTATTTAGCGGTATGACAGTGGTTGTTGACGGCAAGACCTGTCCGCAGGAGCCTTTTACATCGAGTAGGGCAGCACCCCACCCGGAACTCGGCTGCAGGATAGAGGTCCGCGAGAGAAATCACCTGAACGAGTGGCACAACCAGTGGAGAGGCAGTTACTTCTGCGACACTGTGATGGTCAATTTCCACGGCCAGGTGGTCAAGTTCACGTACGGCCCTGTAAAAGAGAATCTGGTTTTCCTGGTGGATATGACCGGGGAGCCGACTTCTATTCGTATGATGCTGCCGGCCAGGACTCAGTTAGTGGAGAATAAGGCCTTCGAAGCGCTCAAGGCTGCAATTGAGAAGGAGGCCTATCGCTTCATCCAGAAGCGAGGTAGGCACAACCTGCTGTACGACCAGTACAAACGGGCTGCCGAGCTTGGCATAAAGCTACCCGAAGCAGAGCCGACCTTTGATATAGGCCTGCTATCCGGCGATACCCCGGAGCCGATAGAAGTATTCATGCCCAAGGACCTCCCGTTGTCCAGGTGCTATCGAATGAGTGTGCGGCTCTTGGATGAACAGGAGCATTGTCAGACAAACGCCCATCTCTTAGCGGCGCTTGGGACGTTCGCTGAGCCCTTTGTGCCGGTGAGCATCTCAGGCAGCTACGATGGCTACAGCTGGGCAAAACTGCCTACTGTGGACAAGGTCCAGGTGAAGCTCGGCAAGGAACTCGGCAGGCAGTGGATGTGGTCTGAGCTGCTCGTTGCAGTCGAGTCCATAAGGATTACAGCACAGACGAGTGATGGCAAGGTGTTCGAGTCCGATGTGGTTATGGCTGTACTGGCAGCTGAGCAGGGCCGGAGACCATGGCACGGTTCTGACCATGTATATGTGACGCCTGAGGCGCGGAAGCAGGTGAGCACATCCGACATATGGTTTCATCTCGGCGGCTGGTCCGAAGATGGCGATACGTACGATACGCAGGAGTATCAGTTTGGAGAGGAGCTTGAGCTCTTCTGGTCGAATATCATCGGACCTGGCGAATATCTGCGGGCGAAGATAGTCGGCAACCTCGACAGCATCAAGGGCGAATGGCAGACTATCACCATCGACGCACACAGGACAGTTGTGATTACGTACAAGAACGGCTCCCAGAAGACTCTCAAATCCCCGTTTGCGGAGGACGGCAAAACATAATTGGGGCGGAGTCCAATAGGCCGACACACATTCGGCGTATAACCAGATAGCAACACAGCAATTCCCACCAACGGAAAGAGAGTTCTCTCTTCCGAACTCAACAATTAATTCAACCCAAGATGGCACGCTTACTAAGCGAAGCGTGCCATCGCACTAAAGAATCGGAGGTGATTCAAATGGCTTGGAGACCAACAGAATATTTGATTGAGGGCGAACTCGACAATTCCCATCCGAATAAGGTCACGGGATGGATGAGGTTCGCCGGTGTGAAAGAAAAGGTGACCTTTGACTTGGAAGGCGACTTCCACAGAGATATTAGAGGAGCGAAGATTCGCTTCACAGGAGATGCGTATGAAGATCAGGCAGATGTAGAAGGCGAGAAGTACTTTGAGGGATTTGCATTGCACCAAACTGGCAAGGTAGGGGATATGACAGCAGGGCTGCTGCCTCGAGATTATCTGGACTATCCATATCTTGAATGGTACGGGCATGAGAACGGCAGGGTCGTTATTGAACTGCAGCCTGTCCAGGTTGAGGTAATCGGCACACCTATTCCAGCAATAGAATCTGACCCAATCTCTCGCACGGAGCAGAGTCGCAACATGGCTGAGTTCTTAGGCGGCTTGGCTGCTGAGCTAAACCTGCCAAACGAGCGGGCTATTTGCGTCGGCGGTAGCACGGTCGTTACAGCTGACAAGAGAGCTGCGAACAATCAGGTCCGCGGCATGAAACTGCTGACTGAGGAGATCTGCAAGATATTGCCGCCATTGTATTCGCAGGATGGCAAGGGCGGCAAGGCAATCGCTTATTTGAAGCTATTCACCCCTGACTCGGGATTCACTTGGTGGATTACGGAGGGATCCCCAATCAAGGATGAGTCAGGCGCCGAAGTCGACTTCCACCTGTTGGGTCTTGTGGAAGGCCAGTGCAAAGAACTCGGCTACGTCAGCCTCAAAGAGCTTGAAGAAGTCCGAGGCCCGATGGGTTTGCCGATCGAGCGGGATTTGTACTGGCAGCCGAAGACGCTGGAGGAGATTGCGCCGGAGATGTTTGAAGACTCCCGGAAAGGAGGTGATTGAAATGTTCAAGGATGTAGAGTTTATGACAGCAAGGGAGAAAGAGCTGGTCTTGAAAAACTGGAGGAACTTCCTGAAGAACGGCCTGCAGAAACAGCATTTCACAAAGAGGCTGTATGAACACCTGCATTTACACTGCGGTTACATAGCTCACTATAACATCCATGGATTTTACTCAACTTACTTCGAGGCTGGTCAGAATACAGAGAGATTTTTCGAGCACTTCTGTAATTACACAGCCGCCGACTGCCGAGCGAACGGCGATTACGGTGATGTGAATACCGCTATGCGGCAGGTCTATGAAGAGTTCAAGCCAAGCATCCTGTCAAAGGCTCAAGCAGATATCACAAACAGTCTGGATGTGCTCGATGCCTGCGTGAAGCGATCCAGGCAAGACCAAGAGTTCGCCAGGCAATTCTTGAGCAAGGTAAGAATCTAACGAGGTGATACCTATGAAGAAACCTAAATTCACTATTGAGCCGCCGCCCAAAGAGAGCGGGCCGGAGAGACTCTACAGGGTCGTATATATCATTGATGTAAATGCGGCCGATCCAAAAGAGGCTGCCCAATACACGCATCAGATCATGACAGACCATGATTCATTACGGCCTGTTCTCCACGTCATTGATGAAGGCGGCGAGAGTGTAAAGATTGACCTGAGTAAAGAAGATTGAAGGTACAAGAAATGATGGAGGCAACCATGCTTAACAGAGTATATGAAGCAATCGAAGAGGTCTTGGATAGCCTCGATGTGGGCGGTGAGCAATCACGTCAATTCGCAGAGGAGATCCAGACCTTAAGGCAAGTGATCGGCCATCCAAAAGCCGTAGATGGTGCGCTCGATGAGATAAGCAGGAGACGATGGATTGTGCAGAAGCTGCGGAGGATGGCAGTGGAGGCGGAGGGCCTGACGGTTTCCCTGCCGACTATGCCCGTCAAGCAGTGGCTGGATGGTACTGTCGCCGATGCAACAGTAGATGTCTACTTCGAGGATCACGACCTGTCGGCGTTTCTACAGTTCGTGGCCGATGTAGGCATCAGCAATGGAGATTGAATCGGCCCCGAGCTCATCGCGTCCCATGGTTTTGGGCGACATGTGGGAAACAAACAGAATATCAACTTGATGAAGGAGATTAGAAAATGGACGACAAGATCAAAGAACTGGATGGACCGACGGTCAAGTACATCAGGAAGCGTTTGGAGACTGCCATTACACCTTTGGCGGAAGAGCTGGGCGTGGCGATTGATTTCGGCAGTTGCACTTTCAATACGAGCAACTGCAAATTACAGTTGAAAGTCTCTGTGTTGGACCCTGACGGCAAAGCGATAACCGAAGAAAGCGAGTCCTTCAAGAGCAACGCTAAATTGTTTGGCTTGGAGTCGGATGACCTCGGCAAGGAATTCACCTTTCGCGGCCAGTCATATACTATCTGCGGTCTCAAGCCGAAGAGCCGCAAGTATCCAGTCATAGCGCGATCGGATAACGGTAAAGACTACAAATTCGCCTGCCGCACGGTTCTGAGTGCATTAGGCAGGCAAGTGCCGGACTGGCTGTAAGACTGTCCATTCGCTTCGTGTAATACGCAAACAGGAAAAATCCATAAGAAGTATAAAGGAGAAGCTATGACCAAAACCAAAGAACAGATCAATATCGCCAGGGTCGTCTATGATTCGTATCCACACTCGGATCTGCTGCCTATCGATCCTGAGCAGGACTGCCGCACTTTGCAGACACTACTCGCCAGAGTGACCGGTGAGAACATCGGAGACAGCCTGTTCAAGTTCATGGTGGTTGAGATCGTCGAGGGCGGCGAGAGTACCCTAAATGGAGCGGTCCGGGTTATGGAGCAGGCCAGAGCAGATGTGGAAGCGGTATTACAGGCGCTCCGGGACGCGGAAACAGATCTGGATTTTTTGAATGAAAGGAACTGCGATGCAAGAGCAAATTGAGATAACGAAGATAAATCACTTTTTGGCGGATGTAGGGCCGATTATTGTTGGGATCACAAAAGCGATCCTTCACGCACTCGGCTGCAAGATTGAAGACGAAGGCCGCGGCCTCGACCTTGCGTTTTCCATCAAGTCCGGCGAAAAGACGCTGAAGTTCTACGTGCGAAACCTGCTGCTGGAGATCGCCACGATAGACAGGGACGAGGAGCCGCTGCGATTTGACGAAAACCTGAAGGACTTTGAATACTTCCTCGCGAAGATGGGCCGCGCTATCAACAGCAAGCTGCGGGTAGTCTTTGAGGTATTGAAAGAAGACGATTTGGATACAGCCGTGGAGAATATCTGCAAGGATGCGAAGGATTATGAACGGATTCGGATCTGGAGATTTGACCAGAACAAGGATGGCCGCAACGAGCATGAGACTGATGTCAAGGAACCATCAGGCAATAGTTGAAGGTCAATTACCCGAAAAGGAGGCGATGCCTATGATTGTGTGAAGATTCAAAAAGAAGGTCCAATGCAATAGCGGCCTCTCTGCACAGTGCAGGAGGCAATTTTTTTGCGCACGCTCCGCCAGCCCGCCGAAGGCGGGTAAAAGGCGGACAAGTTTTGAAAGGAGATTCACCCATGTCAACACAAGATGTCAAAATAAGAACAGCGTACAGGCAGGGAGAGTTGGTTTTTGTACCCCTTGATGCACAGGACATGGCAAGCATAGGTCCTGACGCCAAGGGTACATCGTCCCCCCGCTGGAATAAGCTGCAGACCAATATCCTTCGGGAAGGGGAAGTAACAGGGCACAAGCACGAGGTGCTAACGCAGAATGCCGGTATGGCCACGATACTGGCGCCTGCAGCGTCGCTTCTGCGAGGACTGGCCCATATGGACTTTGTAGGCAATGAGGACAGGATGTTAGTGGCGGATGAGCCTGTTGAGGTGGTTCATCCCGAGCACAAATCCCTCAGGCTACCCATAGGTATCTTCCTGGTGGTGGTGCAGCGGGAATACGATGAAGTCAAGGCACGCCGTATTACGGACTGATGCGAGAAAGGAAGGTTTCTATGTACGTGGTATCACGATATGGCGGCTGGGGCAGGAACTTGTGGGCGTGTCTGGATAATGGGACCATCACCATCGACGACAAAAAGAAGCACATGCACCTAAGGGTCGTAAGCGGTGTGGTAGTCGAGCAGACCAGCCGGACAAAGGATGAGTGCACCACCCTGAGATACGGCCGGCACCGTAAGACCCGAAAGGGCAATAAGACAGTCAGTGAGGAGTACTTTGAGCCTGGAACGCTAAGGGCCATACGCAGGGGCGGTCTCTGGAAGAAGGAGACTGGTGTACCTCTCTGCGGCAGCGAAGGCACATTAGAGTGCTATTCGACCTCCGGCGGCGCCTACGGCAAGGAGATATTCAAGTATGCCAACGGCAACATAGCTTACGTGGCAACCAGATGGAAAAAGACCCTGGAGATAAGGCGTCCAACCGGCAAGCCATGGATAATGCTGAAGGGCCAGGTGGCTTTGCACTGGGAGTCGATTGCCGGGAGGTTAGACACCGATAATGATGACCTTCACCTGGAGCATCTTATGCGAGGCCGCGACTGGGAAGTCACAGTCTGTGATCCATCAGGCTCAAAGGTGATTACCCACGGACGCGTTCAGAACCGCCAGAAACAGGCCAAGTGGCTTGAGAATGGCAAGGAGAAGTACTACATGTCCGGCGTGAAGGTCAGCCGGCGTCTGCATGAAGATGACCCTGACAAGTGGAGCCCGCATGAGGTGTTAAGGGTGGCCAATGCCCAGTTGCGGTGCAGCCTGCTGAACCGAATGGGATATGACAGGCTGCTCGGGAAGATTGAGCACAGGGTCATTGACCAGGCCGATGATGGAGGCCAGCTTGTGGAGATAGACACCGGTCTGTCTGACAATGCAGCAGCGCGGCTGGACAAGACCATGAGACTGTTAAAGGTCGTATGTCCCTCGACAAGGCAAGTTTACGTACTCCGCGTGCCGCCAGAGACCAAGACCTACGACAACGCCCGGCAGTGGACGTTCGGGCTGCGAGCGGGGAGTATCAACGAGGGCGCTCAATTTGACCTCGTGAAGGAGACGTGAGCGACCTTAAGCATTTTGCACATCGTTTGTATCCCACCAGAGAGTTTTTCACATAAATTGAAAGGAGTTCGTTATGCAAAACACCAGAACCCGTGCGCGCAGTCCACCTTAAGGAGCGGATGCGCCGGAGTATCACCATGTATCGAACACGTCAATCGTAAACCATTACTATTGAAAGGAATGAAAGATGAGACTCTTATTTGTGGACAACGACGGCGGAGGCTTCGCCGATTACATCCATGTCAACGACGGTATGACTGTCGAGCAGTTCTTTGACGAAAAGATGCCCGGCAGAAAGGCTGAGCATTACCTGATCAGGGTCAACCGCCAGCCGGTAGCTCGTGATTATGTGCTCAAGGAAGGAGACCGTATCACCGTTACCCCAACCAAAATCGAGGGAGCAGCGTAACACACAAACGCTGCGAATGTAACCAGGGCATCTGTCTGTCTCCAAGATGGACGGATGCCCATTTTTATTGAAAGGGTTCTTGTATGGAAGACACAAAGAACAGAATCCGAATTGCAGATCGGATACGAGATGTGCTGCTGAGGTTAAGACACGGCCGGTACCTGGAATTGGCCAGGCAGCTTTCGAACTTAGGAAGAGAGCTTCAGGACCTTACCGCTGTCTCCAGGAAGATGACGATTGCCCTGGCACATGAGTGGCTTTCGGCAGCAGAGAGCTGTTGCCACAGTGCAGACAGGCTGCTGAGCGACATACCATATTCGGTCTCACGAATCCAGCAATTCACAGAAGCGCCCCAGAAAGACGTGCCGATGCTGGCGGCGCTGGTCGAAGACTTGGACCAGTTGGAGCAGGAGTTCGGCGACATAGAGCTGGATAGTGAAAAAGGCACAGTCTCGGCAACTACCGACCCGATTATCCTCGAGGATGTCGGGCTAGGACCATTTAGGATCCAGCTGGAGATAGGCAAGCTCGGTGAGCTGTACTACAGCAGTCCTTACCGTGTCATTGCCCTCGAGCCTAATCCCGCAGCCACAGACGAAGGTGTTACCCATCCCCACGTCAATGGGGAAAGGCTCTGCGAGGGCGAAGGGAGCGCCGCCATACAATCTGCCCTTGAAGAAGGCAGGCTGTGTGACTTCTTTACGCTGGTCAGGAGCATCCTCAACACATACAGCGCCGACAGTCCGTACGTCGCGCTCGCTGACTGGGAAGGCGAGACTTGCCATGAGTGTGGCTATTCCATGAACTCTGACAACAGCTATTGCTGCAGCTTCTGTGACAACTCAGTCTGTGAAGAGTGCAGTACGTATTGTCGGAGTTGTCAAGAAACCATATGTCTTGCGTGTGCAGCGAAGTGCGAGGTATGCGAAGAACCGGTATGTCCAAGGTGTGCTCGAGTCAAATGTGCCGAATGCCAAGTTGTTTGTTGCGAATCGTGTATCGATGAGGGCTTATGCCCGGATTGCAAAGAAGAAAGGAAGGCCGAAGATGAACAGCAAAGAGAACAAGTTGCAGGAACAAGCGAAAGCGGAGCCTCAAGCGACTCTCAAACAGATAGCAAAGACGTCAGGCTCGCAGGTTGAGAGACGAAAATCCAGAAGGCTTGCCCTGAGATTCAGCCCTACGGCTTGGGCGAAGTTGCTGTACTTCAGAGATAGATCCGACAACGAGATTGGTGGATTTGCCATCACGGACCCTGAGGATCTGCTGTTTGTAAGGGAATTCATGACTGTCAAGCAGGAAGTGACCTGCGTGAGCGTCAAGTTCGATGATGAAGCTGTGGCGGACTTTTTTGACGCTCAAGTTGATCTTGGCAGGAAGCCCGAGCAGTTCGCAAGGATTTGGCTGCACACGCACCCAGGGGATTCACCCGGACCGAGCGCTATAGATGAAGAGACTTTTCACAGGGTCTTCGGAAACTGTCAGTGGGCTGTGATGTTCGTGCTGGCCCAAAACAACAAGACTTATGCCCGGCTGAGCTTTAATGTCGGACCGGGTGGACAGGTGTTGATCCCAACTGAGATCGACTACAGCGAAGACTTCGGCGCAAGCGCCCGTGAGCTTTGGGATGCGGTATATGCTGCCAATGTCAAAACTACAGACTGGCTTACTGCACGTTCTGCTCAAGAAACATCATCTACACGGAATGAGCTCAGTGGCTACACCCTACCCTACGACTTCATCGACGAATTCGAGACGATGGAGCCTGCTGAACGTCAGTTCGTTCTGGATGAGTTGGCTGAAAGGCCTGACTTGTGGGATGAAGAAGAGGAGGTGATGTTCCTATGAGACCACAACGGAATGAAGAAAGGTACAGTCGGCAGGAGGACATTGTACCAGCCGAAAGGATCGACGCTTGCAAGGCCACAGTGATAGGGGTCGGCGCCATCGGCAGGCAGGTTGCGCTGCAACTGACTGCAATGGGAATCCCATGGCTGCAGCTTATCGACGATGACAAGGTCGAAATCAGCAATCTGGCAAGCCAGGGATATTCCGAAATGGATCTCGGCAAGCTGAAGGTCGAGGCGACGGCCCAGTTTTGCCAGTGGATCGATTCCAGCATTGAGGTGCATACTCTTGCGGAGCGATTTAAGCGTAGCACAAAGGTTGGCAATGCCGTTTTCTGTTGCGTCGATAAGATCGATGCACGACGGTTGATTTGGGAGGCAGTGAAAGACAAGGTGAATTTCTACTGCGACGGTAGGATGAGTGCCGAGGTCTTGCGGGTGCTGACAGCATGCGATGCTGAATCTCGCAAACACTATCCAACGACACTATTCAGCGCCGATGAGGCTTTTGTGGGGCCGTGCACAGCCAAGACAACCATCTACTGTGCGAATATCGCAGCTGGGCTGATGGTCGCTCAGTTCACCAAGTATCTGCGTCAACTGCTCGCGGATGCTGATATCCAGTTCAACCTTTTGGCTTCGGAGTTGAGTGTTGCTCCGGGCTGTTAACAATTCTGGGCAGCTAAGTCTGCAAAGACCTCTGTCCGAATTTCATTCAAGAAGATAGGAGATAAGACAAATGTCAAAAGAATCAGAGTACAAGACCAACATCATGACTGCAGTAAGCTTACTGGATGCCTTAGCGGAGTCTGGAGTGCAAGATGACTTCGAGATATGGCTGTCCTCCGATGAAGAGGGAAATGAGTTCTTGCCGATGCCGGCGAACCCCGAATTGAGCTTGGCTATCGACGGAGACAGGAAGAGAGTCGTGTTCTTCCCCTCACATCGGTGATTTCTTTTCCTTCTTTCACCGCAGCCGTTTTTTCTGGCTGCGGTTCTTGTTGGTGGATAGCGGCAGCTATATAGAACGGATCGGCGACGAGCGCCTGCTCCCAAAGCAGGGACACCACTCCTAAGTCCCTATTTTACGGGGATTTACAAGCCCATTTTCAGCACTTACACAGGAAGTACACACAAAGTACACACAAAGCACACACACCACCCACTGGGAGTACACATAGAACCGTTGCTCCCAGACGCAGAACTGCCGCTGGGAGAGGTTGGGGGAAACAAATCCTTTCTAAGTAATATCGGGAAGAGAAATGACCTAATCGGGGATAAGTGCATTTAAGTCAATTTACCCCAAAGCTATGAGCCGAAGGTTAGTTTTGCAGCAAGCGTATCGCCGAATGGCTTGTTGTTCTTTGTTGGCTTTTCTGGAGATATATGCTTTTTGCCAAGCTCTGTGGGCTGACGTGTTTCGTTGCGGGCGGTTTTTTTGCTCTGCGTCTGTTCTTTTTTCATACTCATCGATATTCGCTTTCTGGCGATATCTATCTCCAGCACACGTACTTTGACTTTCTGATGCACTTTGACAACATCGGCAGGGTCTTTTACAAAATGGTCTGAAAGCTCGCTGATATGCACAAGTCCATCCTGATGAACACCAACATCGACAAACACACCGAACGCAGTGATATTCGTTACAATCCCCGGCAATTCCATTCCAACTTCTAAATCGCCGATCGCATTGATTCCTTCGGCGAAACTGAACAGCTCGAATTGCTTTCGCGGGTCTCGGCCGGGCTTGCTAAGCTCAGCTTTAATGTCCATCAGCGTCGGCAGACCAACCGTATCGGTAACGTAGTTTTCCAGCTTTATCTTTTCACGCAAAGCTGAATTACTGATCAAGTCTGCCACCGCACAATCTAAGTCTCTGGCCATAGAATTTACTATTGAGTAGCTTTCGGGATGTACCGCACTTGCATCGAGTGGGTTTTTGGCATTGCGAATCCTGAGAAAGCCCGCACACTGTTCAAATGTCTTATCGCCCAACCCGGAAACTTTCTTCACCTCTGCTCTGGACTCGAATGGGCCGTTTTCATCCCTATGTACCACTATCCTTTCAGCCAACTTAGGCCCTATTCCAGAAACATGGGTTAAGAGTTGCTTACTTGCCGTATTGACCTCAACGCCGACAGCGTTCACACAGCTACTGACCGTATCATCAAGACAGCGTTTAAGAAGTATTTGATCGACATCGTGTTGATACTGGCCGACGCCAATAGATTTAGGGTCAATCTTTACCAGTTCTGCCAGCGGATCCATTAGTCGTCTTCCAATTGATACCGCTCCCCTGACCGTAATATCATGGTCGGAAAATTCTTCTCTGGCAACCTGCGAAGCCGAATAAACGCTTGCCCCGCTTTCGTTCACCATTACGATGTGTATATCTTCCCCCAGGGCAATCCCACGTATGAATGCCTCAGTTTCTCTGCTGGCTGTTCCGTTACCTATCGCAATCGCTTCGATATTGTACTTTCGGCACAAAGCCATAATTTTAGTGCCTTCACGTTTGGCAGTCGCTTCGGAAGACAGTGGATATATCACATCGTTGTACAGCAGCTTGCCCTGCCTGTCCAGGCACACCACCTTGCACCCAGTCCGAAAAGCCGGGTCGATAGCCAAGATGCTTTTTTCACCCAATGGTGAGCTTAACAGCAGTTGCCTGATGTTTTCCGCAAAGACCTTTATAGCTTCTTCGTCCGCCTTCTTTTTGCTTTCAAGTCGAATTTCAGTTTCCATTGAAAGCATTATTAGCCTCTTATAGCTATCTCTAATCGCAAGCTTGACCTGCTCGCAGGCGGCGTTTTCACCTTTGATAAACAGCGAGTCAAGGATTGATATCGCCTGATCCTCATCTGCTTTCACCCGTAATAGCAGGAATTTCTCCTTTGCCCCCCGACGCATCGCAAGTACCCTGTGTGATGGAGCCGAAGCGACCAGTTCGGCCCAGTCGTAGTAGTCCTTATACTTTATCGCCTCCTCTTCCTTGCCCGGTATCACCTTACAGATGTATTGGCCTTTTTTCTGGTAGAGCGATCTTATATCCGCTCTTGCCTGCTGATCTTCGCTTACCCACTCAGCGATTATGTCGCGTGCCCCTGCAAGTGCAGTTTCAGTTGAGTCCACCTCTTTCTCAGCGTTCACAAACTTCCCCGCTTCTTTTACCACATCGATATTTCCCTGCTCGAACAGCATTTTTGCCAACGGCTCAAGTCCCTTTTCCTTTGCTATGGTAGCCCGTGTTCGCCTTTTCGGCCTGAAGGGCAGATAAATATCCTCCAGCACAGCCATCGTCTCCGCTGCCATTACTTTGTATTTAAGCTCAGCGGTGAGATTGCCCTGTTTTTCAAGTGACTCAAGTATTGCCTCTCGCCTTTTGTCCAGTTCAGCAAGCTGTTCGAGCCGGTCGCGAATATTGGTTATCACAACCTCATCAAGGCTTCCTGTTGCTTCTTTACGGTATCTGGCAATAAACGGAACGGTGGCGTTTTCAGTCAATAGCAGAGCGACGGCCCCGACCTGTTTTGCGGTTATATTCAATTCATCTGCTATTCTGAGTATATGTTTTTCTTCCATGCTGTATTACACTCTCAATCTCATCCGATACTTCTTCAACTCCTTTGCTCAACTGACTCTGCTGGTGAAGGACTCATAGCACTGCTCCCAAATGATCCCAAAATAATACCACCATTTCATGGTAGGAGCAAGAACTTCGCCCTGCTTGACAACATCATAATCTGTGGTAGGTTCGGGGGGAGTTGCACATTGCCATAAACACCAATGCTCAGTACAATTCTGGAAGAGGTTATTGTAGTTGCTCCCAAAGAGGTGCTCACTTAGAGGTTGTTATGAGGTACGCAGGACTTACGGATGATCTGGAAAGAAGAAAGCGGGAACATGGAAACCCTCGCGACTTCAGAGTTATACAGCAGTTCACTTCCGAGGCGGCTGCCCGTCAATGGGAAAGGAGAATGCTGGCCCAGGGATGTGAGGAAGATACCAGCGGCAAAGGCTGGAAATATGGCTATACCTTTTCAACCTGAAGTTGGTTCATTGCTCATCTGAACAACCTGGGTCACCAGTCACACCCCCCTCACAATTGTCCAGGATTACTTATAATCTACAAACTCTTGACACTAAGACCATTAGCCCTAATTCTTTTGATTGTTTTGATTTTTAATAGGATTTAATAAGAATATAATGGGAGAGGGAGAGTGTGGAGTATCGTGCACCACCCTGCACTGGCTGGGCAGTTTGCCCGATTTGCGATACTTGCGGGCGGTTTTTTCGCTCATCCCAGCTTTAGCAGCCGCCGTTTTGAGCAATTTCTCCTGGTTGATCAGCTTCATAAGTATTCTTACCTGATTGTCCGTAACCATCTGGATCTCCTTCATATGCGGAAAATCCAGATAGCCTACCGGCTCTCAAACTCAGCCGGTAATTTCAATCTTCGTTGAACGGTAAGAATAATTGTCGCTGATCACAGGTGGTTAAGACTCCGGGCCACAGATACAGAGATATCATCGCAGTCTGTTTTACTACTTTCCGATATCTTCCCCAAAAAGTTCATTGTTTTTGCCCTGCCTGGTGCTTACAATTCGAGGATATTTATTATAGACAGGCTGTAATAATACTGAAAATGCTTTATTTGCCATGAAACCTGGCATAGCGTGACAGATTTGGTAAAAGTACTGAAAGGAACTTTTCATGGGAAGACGTAGAGATAGACTCAATAAAAGACGAGAAAAACAAATTAAAACGCATAGTGCCAATGCCCATCGTAAGTCAAGAGAGCGTGCACGCAAAGCCGCAGCAATTGCCCGCCAACTTGGCTGAAATTGCCACTATTTGGGATAAATTACCAGCAGCTATCCATTCGGCGATTATAACTACCAATGTTAAATACCTTGCTATATTACATCTAATAAAAATACTTTTTGCAACGTAGGCAAACGTGGGCGGTCTGTGTAGCGGTACACATGCTCGTAGGCATTATAGAAACCGATTACCGGGTAATCCTGATTTTCTTTTATACCGCTTATCGTTTGACAATTTAGCGAAAACACTATCAATGATCTTTTGAGTAATTTTGACAGTCCCTATCTCTCCTACCTCCTCAAAAGGTAAATCCCTACATGCCTGTCTCACCTTCTCCAACTTCGTTTGGAGTTGTTTAGCAGTGCCTTTGAATTCGATTGTATAATGGATTGCTTGACAACATCACAATCTGTGGTAGAGTGGGTGGGAGTTGTTAAGAGATTTGGCTTGGTGGAAGCCATAGCCGAATGGACTGTTTTTTTCTAATCTTTTTTCTTCGTAAGGAGAGCATGTTATGGCAAACAAGAAAGCACCTGTTAAACCGATGACCAAGAGTGAGATCGTATCAGGAATCGCCGATGCGACAGGATTGACAAAGAAGGATGTCAACTCAGTGTTTGAAGCAATGGCGGCTCAGATTAAAAAGAGCCTCGGTCGAAGCGGCCCAGGTGCATATGCCGTTCCCGGTTTGATGAAGCTGACCGTACAGCGAAAACCTGCAACCGAGGCTCGTAAGGGTATCAACCCCTTCACTGGCGAAGAAACTGTTTTCAAGGCCAAGCCAGCACGTAATGTTGTGAAGATTCGGCCCCTTAAGAATCTGAAAGATATGGTCTGACCTTAGGAAGAATAAGGATATGTCAAACAGGCCCACATCATATCGCTATGTGGGCCTAGTTTTTTACTTCTTCACCAGCCTCCCTATCGTCATTAGAGTACAACCCTCATAGTGATTATCTGATTTCTACCGCATAGACTATCCTTTGACTTCCTCATGCTTCCTAATGAAATCCGGATCAATCTCCACACCTAAACCTGGACCAGTGGGAACTTTGATTTTCCCATCCACCACTGACAGGGGCGATGTTTTGCATTCAAATTTCACATTCGTTCTTAATCCCTTGAATTCATGATGAGCAGATGCATTGGGAAGAGCAGACACAAAGTGAATCATGTAAAGGTATCCGAGTCCGCCGCCAGACATGTGTGGCGTACAGGGCTTTCCAAATGCCTCCGCCATACGTGCCACTTTCATCGAACGAATCATGCCACCAAAATAATAGTTGTCAGGCTGGACAATTTGCAGCCCATCATTGGCTATTAGCCAGCGAAAACCATGCAGACTGTATTCCTGTTCTCCACCTGCAATTGGAATGGTCAATGCATCAGCAACCTGTTTGGTCTCTTCGTACCAGTCGAAAAGAACGGGTTCTTCAAAGAAGCCATAACCGTACTCCTCCAATAGTCTGCCGATCCGTATCGCCTCATCCACCGAATAGAAACCATTTGCATCTGCGTATAAAGCCATCTTGTCGCCAAACGTCTCGCGGATCAACGGAATTATCTTTTCAGTCCTTCCTTCTGGAGCAACGGCATTAATGTCGGCAGTCATGAACATAAGCCCGCCAACCTTGATTTTAACCGCATGGGCATTATATTCCGCAACATCCCTTTTTATCAGTTCCATGGACTCTTCTAGTGGTTTTTCACGGTATTCTGTGGCCTGGTAAACTGCTACTCGTGGGTGATGGCTTTCTCCAATCAATTGGCCGATGGACTTGTCAGCGATACACCCCAGCATATCGAGAATCGCAAACTCAATGGTAGCCAGAGGTATACCTATCGCCATGCCGCTCAATCTGAAATTCAGGTTGTATGTAAATACCTTCTCCAGCAGCAAGTCAAGCTCACGTGCATCCTTGCCAATGAAGAAAGGTTTCAACGCATTGAGAAAAATTGGATAGAGCGAATTCATGCCGCCGTGACCAACTGAAATGCCCTCTGCTCCATCCGAAGAACGCACCCGGCATAAGAAACTGTTCTCGTAGCGAAGCAATTCGAGGCTTTTGATGGTTACGGGA
Organism: uncultured Pirellulales bacterium; assembly: GCA_964354365.1. Classification (GTDB taxonomy): domain Bacteria; phylum Planctomycetota; class Phycisphaerae; order Sedimentisphaerales; family Anaerobacaceae; genus CAYGZM01. Next base: position 3,280 of record CAYGZM010000023.1, on the reverse strand, counting down.
GTGGCAAAGAGCTCCTTTTTCAATACAGGCTGTTTGAGTATTTCATCGAGTCGCGTGTAATCGGGTCTCTGTGCCCCTGAACCAGGACCATGGACTTCTGAGCCACTGCATGAACGCGACCCTGCGGCAGCAAGCCCACCTGCCAAAGCACTACCTATGAATGTACGACGATCAGTTTTCATGACATAATCCCCACTATCTGTAACCGTTGGGAGAAAGGTTTTGCATATCTTCTGCCGAGGCTATTTCTCTACCTCACTATAGATGCTCTCAATCAGCCTGCCTTCTGCCTGTTCGAACTCTGCCTTGACTTGTTCCAAGTTCTTACCCTGTTTCATCAATGCTTTGACTTTCTCCTGCTTCTGCCTCATCTGAGCAATATGGCTCTTGATCCCTGCCCGATCTGTCATCTCACTATGGCCACTACAGAATTTCTCAGCATCTATTGTCTCAAGCATTTTGGTGAGTGTCTTGACATGTTCAAAGGAATTGCCACCCTTGTAAGAATGGATGAGTAGGGGTCTGGCCAGGAACATCTGGTCTCCAATAAAGGCTGTTTTCTCCTCAGGGAAGTATAGGACAGTATCTCCTGTAGTGTGACCTACACCGAAGTACCACAGTTCTACTTTCTTTGAGCCAAGATAGATTTCCATCTTATCTCTAAATGTCACAGAGGGAACAAAGGGTAATAGCTCGGGTTTGCTCCATTCTGACGGATTTCCACTTCTGTCGGGACCAAAGAAATCCTTCCGACAGTTCTCATGAGCCACGAAAGTCACTGGTTCTGACAGATATCGATTCCCAGCAACATGATCACCATCGCTGTGGGTATTCACCAAATACTTGACTGGCTTGTCCGTGATCTTCTTAATTCCTTCAATTACCTGACCTACCGAGTCATCATCCATCTTTGAATCGATCAGGAGAACTCCGTTGTCACCAATATAGGCCCCTGTTCTTGCACCATTTCCACCCAGGATTTCGTTGAGGTTGTCGGATATCTTCTTGAACTCGACAGGCTGAGAATCTCTTTGCCGACCAAATGAAATTGATGCAAGCAGAAGAAGGACAACTGTGAGGATATGCTTGATATTCTTATTCATTTTGATATCTCCTTGTACTCTCATGATCTCTATACAATCGCATCTCGCCCCAATATCCTGACAATTATCTGCCTCAGATGAGGCTTACATAAACGTCTCACTATTTCCCTGCCCACCAAGTCCTTAAAATCATATGGCTTTGAGCTTCTCCCTACGGTTAATGATCCCGTAGTCTTTTCCAAGTATCTCTATATCCTTGAATCGAATAAGCAATTCATCATTCGTATGTAACTGCAAAGCAAACTTGCCTCTTACGCCAACATTATGAGCACGATGTACTTCGTCATCCAAGATGCCAGTTGCATCATAGTCGGAAATGATTCTGCCGTTTATGAGTGTCTTGACCTTCATTCCATCACAGATTAAGCCCAGGGTATTCCATGCATCCGGGTCATTGTCTGCATATTTTAGCTCAGTATAATGGGCAGAAGGAGGGCAGTTTCCCACCACAATCATCGAATCCTTCAATGAAGGATGTATCCACCGTCTTACCCCCTGCGTCTCATCATAAATCAATCCTGTTCGAAATGGCATCGGCGGATGAATATCAATCTGTGGCCCGTTCAGCCAGCCTCCATTAGGAGCGGAATCCGAATCATCGTAGCGACTTCTAAATTGCACTCCACTGTTACCCTTTGAAAACTGAAACACCTGAAACTTCAATCGAAATTCAAAATTGGCAAATTCCTTCTCCGTAACAAGCCATACATAGTTATGTTTAGGCTCCCCAATAGAATTGCATTCTATGGCTCCATTATTTACCTTCCAGAACACCTTTTCACGATCTTGAGGAAGGCATTTGACTTCCCATCCACTCAAATCCTTTCCATTGAATAGACTTCTCCAGCCTTCATCGCCCAACTGACGATCTTCAATCTGTTTAACGCACCCGCCAAGAAGTGCTGCCAATAGAATTGCTGTTAAAGTGAGCTTCATGAGTTATCCTTCAAAAACCTTTGACTCGTTCTTTCTTCTCATATGCCTCACAAAAACACTTGTTGAGAAGAAGAGATGGGAATAGGCATTCCAACTTCTCCTTTAACAGGCGATAGGATAAAGGAGAAAGGGAGCGGAGTCAAGCAGGAGATGGTTTGCCCTGCTTGACAACATCACAATCTGTGATAGAGTGAGAGTATTGATGGGTTTGATCTACAGATAATTAAGACTTTGGATAAGATCAAAGATAAACGTGCCTCCCGTATGGACAATTTAGAGAGAGACCGTGATGAATGAAAGAACAGTAGCCAAGAAAGCAACGAGAGTACTGAGAAGCTATCTGATACGCTGCCATAAGAGCATATCGGCTGACTATCCGGAAATTGCGAATATGCCTCCTGAGAATGCCGCCGATTACCTTATTCATCTCAGGGATACTGGCAGGATTGCCATAACTCTGGATACGGTGGAGAGTACTATCGTATGCCAAGTTGAGGATTTGCACAGGTAGTTTTTGCCTTTTGCTATCTGTGTAGCCATTTTCGAGATTGACATTATAGATGAAAATCAGTTGATGGAATCTTGAGAACGGGAGTTGGTGTGATACGAAATAATAGGAACCAAGGACATAGGACGGGCATTTCTGCATCGAAGCAAAAGGTGTCCGAAATGATCTGGGAGTTCGCGGGTGAGTTTATCAGATCCGGTAGGACGCTTGAAGAAAAGCAGAATCGCCTCAATGCCGCGTGCAGTGCATGGAACATAGCCTGCAATCCGCCCGATATATGGGACAGGTCGCTGGACCAGTATGTCGAAAGCTATAAGTCGTATAATCCTGAATTGAGTGATGAAGAAGTCTCTGGGGTTCGTAGCACAATGGCCAAACTCACACAGAACAAGCTACGTCTCTTTCCAGCCGTCCACAAACAAATAGTTGAGGCGAAAATAACACAGGTGGCGGGAGAAGATCGTATCGATGTAGCATCGGCGAGGCTCGAATAGGTGAACTCCTCAACTCTCATTACTTCTCAATATCTTTCTGCTCATATGCCTCACAAATAAATTCTTCTTCTCCCTGCTGGTCAGATCTTGTCAGATTGCATAGAATTTCTTCTTCTCCAACCTGCCCATCTTTTTTGCAAGTGATGCATAGGCCGGGCTTAGGAAAAGGGATTAGGTCAGGATTGATTTCTGTTCCATCATCATCAAAATATTTGGGAGTAGGGTCATTCATCACTATG